>NZ_JBJOCA010000005.1:0-174066 GCF_045898275.1 Clostridioides sp. GD02404 | reverse complement strand
TTTAGCTACTAACTCACGACTAAAGTCACAAGTGTGCGTAGCTATTTTTTAATCAACTAAGTCTCTTTCTCTTGTTACATATTTCTTTTCAGTTAAATCATCAACCATACTAGTTAAACTGCCTTTTTCTATATTTAATTTAGAGCATAAATCAGTCATACTTATTACTCCATAATTTTTTATAAATACTAATGCTCTTAATTGTGTTTTATTTACATTATAGTCTGGTGCAAATTTTTTTAGGTCCTCTAAGTATAGGCTAGAATAAATCTTAGGAAATGTTTTTACTAGAAAACTTATGGTATCTTTTACTACATAGTTCATACAATCACCTCGGTTGTTTTTAAATTTATTAAATTATCTAAATAACTTTATTTCAGTTTACATTAAAAATATTGCAAGCACAATAGTTTTTACTGAATGTTTAAATTTAATTAGTAATCTTATTATTTTATTTAATTTTATTTATATTATTCTTATTAAACACTATTTATATAGCTATTTTCTTTAATTCATGGTATAGTAAATAAGGAAGAACTCTTCATATCGATGAAGAGCAGACGCTAGCCCATTAAAATGGCTATCTTATTTATAAATAAGATAGCCATTTTTGATTATATTTTATCTGTATACTTCTATACTCTTAAATCCACATCTACTTTTCCTAAATCTTCTTTATAATCTTTTATAGCTGGTTTTACAACTTCATTTGCAAACTCCACAACTTGTTCTGGTGCTCTACCTATAAAGTTTTTTGGGTCCATTATAGATAATATTTCTTCTTTGCTCATTTTAAATGAATCATCATTCATTATAAGCTCAATTAGATTATTATCCTTACCTTCATGTTTAACTCTATATGCAGCTTTCATAGAGTATTCTCTTATTATCTCATGTAACTCTTGTCTATCTCCACCTCTTTTTACAGCTTCCATAAGTATTGTTTCTGTAGCCATAAAAGGAAGTTCCTCATTTACACGTTTATTTATCATATTCTCGTATACTACTAAACCATCAGTTACATTTATGCCTATTTCAAGTATTGCATCTGCTGCCATAAAAGCTTGAGGTATAGCTAATCTCTTGTTAGCTGAATCATCTAATGTTCTCTCTAACCATTGAGTAGCTTGTACCATTGCAGGGCTTAAAGATTCAGAGATTATATACTTAGATAAAGATGCTATTCTCTCACTTCTCATTGGATTTCTCTTATAAGCCATTGCTGATGAACCTATTTGATTCTTTTCAAATGGCTCTTCTAATTCTTTTAAACTTTGTAAAAGTCTTATATCATTAGTCATTTTATGCATACTTTGAGCTATCCCTGATAGTATACTTATCACTTGATAGTCTAATTTTCTAGTATATGTTTGTCCACTTACTGCATAAGAAGAATTATATCCCATCTTTTTGCAGATTTTTTTATCTAACTCTTTCACTTTTTCATGGTCTCCCTCAAATAAGCTTAAAAAACTTGCTTGAGTACCAGTAGTTCCTTTAACTCCTCTTAATTTCATATTATCTATTCTGTAATTCAAATCTTCCAAATCAAGTATTAAATCTTGAGCCCATAAACAAGCTCTTTTACCTACTGTTGTAAGTTGTGCTGCTTGAAAATGTGTAAACCCAAGAGCTGGCATATCCTTATACTTAAGTGCAAATTCTTTTAAATTATTTATTAAGTTTACAAGCTTTACTCTTAGAAGTTTTAACGCTTCATTCATTTGTATAACATCCGTATTATCTCCAACATATGCAGATGTTGCCCCTAAATGTATTATTCCTTTGGCTTTTTCACACTGTAAACCATATGCTTTTACATGAGACATTACATCATGTCTTACTTCTTTCTCTATTTTTCTAGCTTCGTCAAAATTTATATTATCTATATTAGCTCTTAGCTCATCTAATTGTTCTTCAGTTATATTTATTCCTAACTCATGTTCACCTTCTGCAAGAGCAACCCATAGTCTTCTCCATGTAGAAAATTTAAATTGTGGAGAAAATATATAGCTCATATCTTTGCTGCAGTATCTATCTGTAAGTGGATTTGAGTACGTAGTATATTTATTATCTATCATTATTTAGCACCTTCCTTAAATCTTTTGTCATGTGATTAGTGTGTACAAATTAGTACATAAATAATTATATATAATTTTACGAACTATAACAAGGCTTTTTTATTTTTTGTTCACATTTATATATAGTATTTTTTATTTATTACTATTTTTTATTTATATCTAAATTATCTTTTTCAATAAGATAATCCACTATTTCGCTATCGACAAAATTTAATACATATTTATATCTAATTGCATAGTATTTGTCACTCCAACCAAGTTGATTTTTTACATCACTTTCATCTGCTCCAAGTCTTAAACTTATTGCTGCAAATGAATGTCTAAAGTCTCTTGCTGAATATTGAGAAAGCCCTGCTAAATCTAAAGCTTTTTTGACTATAAGTCTGACATTTCTATCTGTTATAGAATTACTTTTTTGAGTAGTAAAAATAAAGTCATCATTAGGTATTATTACCTCAGGAAGCCCAGAATAATTCCTATAATCTTCTAATAGTTTAAAGAAGTATGGATGCAACTTAACTACCCTCTCTTTTCTTCCTTTTCCCAGTCTCACGTACGAGTTATCGTTTTCATCTACCATAAGGTCTTTCCACTTCAAGCTAACCAATTCATTTAATAAACACCCAGTAGTAACTAGACAGACTATTATTACTCTATCTCTTATATTTAATTTTGGTAAAATACCTATAAGTTTATTTATTTCTTGTATACTTAGGACATCATCTTTTGTTTTTATTCTTGTTACTGTTGGTTTCTCTACATACCTAAATGGATTTATATCTATGTATCCTTCTTTCTTTAAGAAGTTATAAAAACTATGTAAATAACTATATATCTTTTCACAAGTTGATTTTGCATATTTGGTCTGTATATAGTCTACAAAATTTTTACAATCTTCTTTTGTCGCATAAATCAATTCTTTCCCTTTTAAGAACTCTTTAAACAGTATAACCTTTGATAAATAATCGTGTTTTGTATTTGGGTTTAATTTTGTAGAAAAAACATTAAAGGTTTCGTACTCATAATCATCTAGTATTTTTGTACTATACATAATAACTCCTTTCCTTCTCATAAAATCGTTATACTTTTACTATACCATATATTTCCCCTTCAAATATACCCCTTATTCAATAGATAAGCTCTAACTTTACTTTGTCAAATTATGAAGGTTTTATGAAAATATCAATCTTCCATTGTGCACTACACAGTACTATGGTATTATAAGTTAGTAAAAGGTGGCATTTTTTTGTTAATATATGAATAAAATATGCTACTATAAATTTGTATTGGAGGTATTTTGGTTTGGAAACATTTAGTTTGCTTGAAGTTTTTAAGGCAGTCATTTTAGGAATAGTTCAAGGAATCACAGAATGGCTACCAGTAAGTAGTACAGGGCATATGATATTAGTTGATGAGTTTATAAAATTGAATTTTTCAGATACATTTATAAGTACATTTTTGGTTGTAATTCAATTTGGTTCAATATTAGCAGTACTTGTTATATTCTTTAAAAAGTTAAATCCTTTTGATAGCTCAAAGAATATTAAACAAAAAAAAGAAACAGTTCGCTTATGGCTTAAGGTTATAATTGCAGTTATACCATCTGGAGTTATTGGAATACTTTTTGAAGATGATATAGATAGATTATTCTTCAATTCAACAGTAGTTGCTATTGCTCTTATTGTATATGGTATAATAATGATAGGACTTGAAAAGAGAAATAAAAGACCTAAGTATAAGGATTTTTCTCAAGTTACATATAAGTTAGCTCTTTGTATAGGATTATTCCAATGTTTAGCTCTTATACCAGGTACATCTAGGTCTGGTTCAACTATAATAGGTGCAGTGTTACTTGGTGCTTCTAGATATGTAGCTGCAGAATTTTCATTCTTCTTGGCTATCCCTACAATGCTTGGAGCTAGTGCATTAAAGCTTCTAAAAGCTGGATTTGGATTTAGTGGATTTGAATGGCTTATTTTAGGTGTTGGTTCTATAGTAGCATTTATTGTTTCAATTGTAGTTATTAAATTCTTTATGGACTATATCAAAAAACATGACTTCAAAGTCTTTGGTTATTATAGAATAGTCTTGGGTATAATTGTTCTTGCTTATTTCTTTCTATTCTAATGTATTCTAATTTAATAACAAATGATAAGGAGAAAAATTATGAGTGTTAAAAAAGAAATATTTGATTGGGCTAAGTCAATAGCTATGGCTATTGTACTTGCATTTGTAATCCTACAATTTATAAGACCTTCTATTGTCAGTGGAGAATCGATGTATCCTACTTTAGACGATAAAGACTATCTAATTTTAAATAGAATATCATACAAAGTTGGTAAACCTGAGAAAGGCGATATTGTCGTTTTTAAAACCAATTTAGTTGATGGCGATACAGGAAAGAAAAAAGACTTAATAAAAAGAGTTATAGCTACTGAAGGTGACAGTATAAAAATATCAGATTCCAAAGTATATGTAAATGGAAAGTTATTAAATGAACCATATATACACAATAATTACACTTCTGGAGATATAGATACAGTTGTTCCAAAAGGTAAACTATTTACAATGGGAGATAATAGAGAAAACAGTAATGATAGTAGATTTCCTGATGTAGGTATGGTTGATGAGGATGAAATTCTTGGTAAGGTTATGGTAAGACTTTTACCTCTTAATAATATTGGAAAAGTGGATTAAGAAAATAAGAGGCTGAATTGGTAAAATTTATTTTACACATCTCAGTCTCTTTTAATTTACTTATAGAAGTTTTTTCTAGTTCTCTTTTGATTCTGTGATAATTCTTATTATATCACTTGCATCCTCATTAAAAGTTGTTACTATACTTAAATAATCAGTTGCTCTACTCATAGCCAAATAAACCTTATTTAAATCTCCCACAAAGTCATTTACTTGGTAATCTTGCTCTGTATCATTTATAGTTTGATTATATAACATTTCTAGCTCACATATTATCACTGCTTTGTATTCCAAATTCTTTATAGAATATATATTTGCTATTGTAGTTCCTACCTTCTTACTTATATTTGTCAGATTGTCTTCTGCACATATATAAGGAATTTTTGCTTCTTCTAAAGCTTTTTTTAGCATGTATTGAAAATAAATAGTTTTTCCACTTTTTAACTTTTTCTTATTGTAAGGATATACAATAGCAACTTCAGAATAATCAAGCCCCTTTTTACCTATCAGGTATTCAATTTCCCATATTACAGAACTTATCTGGTCATCAAGGTCACTTACCTTTATTATATCAACAGATTTATTACCACTTCTAAGTGCTTCGGTATTAAAAAAAGTATTAAACTTTGTATTTGGTCTTAATTCATTAATATATGAGTTAGAATTATTTGAAAATTTATTTGCAAAATCTACAATCTCTTTAGCTTGTCTATAATTTCTGCTTAAGATAAGCTTATCATCAAACTCTATATTGCTATATAACGTTTTAAATATATTTAATCTATTAGAGATATTCAAAGAATTACAAGAACACACATTAAATATAAATTTGGTTTTATATAAAAACTCTCTTATAAAATCTATCTCATAATCTAAAAAACTTTCTGCTTCATCAACGAAAATAGCTTTAAACATATTTTTATTTTTTATAATATTCTGTGCTTGTTTTACTAGATTATTAAAAGTTTTTTCATAATCATTTTTTAACATATTGTAATCTACAATTAAGTTGTATTTTTTAGCGAGTTTAAATATAAAAGAACTAAATGTATGGACTTCTAAATTATTATTATCTTTATACAATAGCTCTATCCTCTCTCGAAGCTCATTGCATAATTGCTTTGTATGTGTAAATATGATTAATTTATGATGTGGATATACTTTTGCTAGCTTTATAGCTCTTGAAAGCATAATTGCTGTCTTTCCTATACCAGAACCACCTTCAATAAGTGTATTTCCATATTTAATAGAAACAGCATCTTTAATTTGAACTTCTTCCATCATAGTTGCTGTATACTTATAGTCATCATTATAGAAAGAAATCTTTTTAAATTTTTCATTTAAATGAAGTTTATCATTTATTATATAGTACTCTGAGCATATATCTAATAAAAATAAATTTAAATTTATTTCATCATTTTTTTCACTAAGAAATTCATCTAGTGAACCTTTATTCATTATATCTTGAAGCTTATTTTTATCTATTATATTATTATTAACAAATTCTCCAAACTCATATGCTTCTTCTACTTCAACATATGGCATAATGTAAACGTAATTGTAGCTTATATTTCTATTCTTTTGTCCCATTTTTAGTTTCAAAAGCTCATATTCCTCATTCATAACTTCAAGTAACTCTTCTTCCAAAATAAAAAATATATCTTCTGTTGTATCCATAAATTTTATAAATAAAATTTTTCCATCTTTAACATACAACAAATCAGTATTTATTCCTTTAAAAGGAGTAACTTTTGGCACTACTTTAACGTCCTCATTGATATCTTCGTAAAATAATTTCTCGAATTCTTTCAATTTTAGGGCGTCTAACTGAGAGTTTATATTTATGTATTGGCTCACTTACATTACCTCCTTCTGTTATACTTAATTATACCATTTTGAACTATATTTTTATATATACTTTTTATAGGCAAATTTAGTAAATAAATTCAAAATAAATACAAATAAATACAAAACTTTTGAAGAAAAATTGTAATAAGTATAGATACTTATTCTTATAAAATGTTTTATGTAAATAATAAATTTCATAATTAATTTTTAAAATGATAAGTAATGTCTTTAAAATTCCAAACTTTATCTTCTAAAAACATAAAAATTTATTATTAAGAAATGTAAAAACCTGCCAGAAACTATCTATTTTTATTAGCAGGTTTTATTTATAATCTTTACATGTTGATACTATTATATTAATTTTTTTATTTTACTATAATGTTTCATTTTTATCTTCTGATATAATATTAAGATTTGATATATCTGTATAAATCGCATAAAAAACAGGATAACGATTTTGATATAATTCGTTTACAAACTTACCTTGCATTCTTACAGGAAAAACATGACCATCTGTATGGCAGAAGCGGAAAACTACTTCAAAAGTTTCTCTTTTAGAAATTGCTTTTTCCAATGTATCAGTTACTATTTGCAAGTCATCTTGTAATACTGGTGAAAGAACATCAAAATCTTCAGATGAAACAGATTGTGCAGAATATCCAGTGAATTCAAGCATTTTTTGATTAAAATAAAGTAATTTCAAATTCTCCATGCAAGCAAATTTGACAACACCATCAGTAGCCATTTCTAATAATACCTTTATATCTCTAGGGTCTATGTGAAATGACATGCTATCAGCAGAATCATCTGAAAATACATGATAAGAATTTTTTCCATGACTTTTTGCATAATAAAGTGCTTGGTCTGCTTTTTCATATAACTCAGAATATACATAACCATGTTCAGGATACATCGCTACCCCAATACTACATGTAATAGAAAACTCCATGTGTCCAGCAAATCTTTTTTGGTTAATTTTAGAACAAAAACGCTCTAATTTATCTACAAGTACATAGTTATTGGTGTTAAAGTTTTTTATTAATACCACAAACTCATCTCCACCAATACGCCCTACAATATCATCCTCACGAAATTGAGATTTCAACTCCAATGCAAATTCACTTATAATAAAATCTCCAAATGCATGACCATACTTATCATTTACATTTTTAAAATCATCAATATCAAATATTAGAAAAACATGTTCTGAATCTTGATTATTTTTATTTTCTAAAAATGAACTAATAAATTCTTCTGTTACCCCCTTATTGTAAAGACCAGTAAGAGAATCACGTTGAGAACGTTCAAGGAGTAACAATTCTCTATTTTTCTCTTCATCTATATTTTTACGATAAGATATCATACGAACAGATTCATCTGATGTCCAAAAGAAAATTCGTGCATTAATTCTAATCCAGTGATAATTTTCCTCGTCTGTCTTAATTAAAAAATCATAGCTAATATTATTAATTCCACTATTATAACACTTAAGAACATTTTCTGGTAAGAATGTATTTAAATACCCCTGTGCATACTCTTCTTTTATTTGTTCTTTAGCAATTGTATGTAGTGCTTCATCATATGGTGTATTAATATCTAACCCAAAATCATGAAAATATCTATTTAAATCTTCACAACCAGCTCTATTATTAGTGACATCAATCTCAAAAATATTTTCATAAAGTTCTTCAGTAGATTGACTCAGCAACTTTTGATATTCTAATTTCTGGGATACACTAAGCTTCATTATTTGGTTCTTATACTTCTTAAGCACACGTGTAATTGTAAAAAGTACAAATATTATAATCAAAATTATAATTGCAATTCCTTTTAGAAATTGTGTTTGAAATTGCTTACTCATTATAGTCAAATCATTTTCTAAAACAAGATGCCATTTTAAACTAGATATATATTGACATACAACATAACTTTTTGATTTTTCAGATGAATTCCAAAAACTCTTTTGTTCTTTTTTATTATTTAGTATTAACTCTTTTGAATCAGATAAATCACTACTAGAATTTTCAAAAAAATTTATATGCTCATAACCAGTTTTATCTGATGTTAATTGTACAAATCCTTTATCATCAATTAAACGTGCTACAACATCGAATTTATCATCATATTCTTTAAGCAACTTTTGTAATGAATTAACCTTTAATCCAACTCCTATAATTCCCATAGTTGAACCATCATTATCTTTTATCTTACAGTTTACAAACACTGTAATACTATTATTACTTGCTTCATCATTATCAACATTTAATGAATATTCCTCATTATTCTTTAGGAAATCATAATACCATTGATTCTCAGAATTCTTATCACTAAGATTTCTATCAAGACCATTAAAATGATAATAATTATTCGTTTTGGTCGATACTAGAAAAACAGAATCATATGAGTACTTATTCCTGTATGCATTCAAGTAATCTTGTAGTTTATGAATAAACTCTTCATCATTTAAATGTTCTTTCTCTCCATTTAAAAAGTTTTTTAATAAACTATCATTTGCCATGGTAAGAGACACATTTATAGGCTCTGAAAGGATTTTATCTATCTGATAATAAATACCTTCAGCAGCTAATGTAGATACATGCTCAATATCATTTTTAAAAATATTAGTATTAGATTGATATCCAATTACAGAAGTAGCTACAAAACCAAGAGTAATAATAATACAAACAACAATATTTGTATGTAAAAGTGTATTTTTTTTCATAATCTGTCCCCTCTTTAACCCTCACTTTGGCTTCATTGTATTTTCACCTTCTTTAAATATAATTATTTCAAGTATTAAACTTTTTAAAACTTTAAATTTTTTATATTAATCTATTACTTTTTATAAAAAAACAGAAATATACAAATATCTCATACAAAATTATTTGTTAAAATACTAAAATCATTCTACTAATATAAATGAATTATATTAGTTTTATTATTAATATATATTAATATAATAGACAAAGCACATCTAAAGCACATCATCAAAATTAAAAGTCTAAAAAAATTTATATTTTTTTCAAATATATTATTTATCTTTCACAATAACATTGATTAAAAGTTTTTTGATATAACATTCCTGTAGTCAGTTCTGCCCAACTATAATTTGTCATATATTCTCCAGAATATGTATTCACTGCCATCATATCCCATGTAAGCATATTATAATAATCACAATCAAATTTTGTAATATCTACTGCGATACTATTCCATTTTTTAACTATTATATGTTCGATATTTGCATCTTTCATAGTTTTCATCATATTTGATATTACTGTTTGTGTTTGATTTTGTAAAGAACGATTATATTCTCTATCTTCCCAAAGTACTGCTGCTATTTCAGCAATAGTTACACTCGTCCCTTTTCTATCCACTAAATAAGCGAGTAATTCTTTTGATTTTGCTCTAGAAAAGATTAATGGTTTTTTATCTACAAATACTTCAAAATTACCAAATGTATGAATAAAGATACGATTTTTCGGCTTCAAAGTAATGGGTATACGTAAATTTTCGATTTCTTTCTTTATTCTTTCTACTGTCACAGGCTTAAGAAGATAACCACTAGCATGTATCGAAAAAGCATCTACTGCATATTCTGAGTAACCAGTTACAAAGATTATATTTATGTTGGGTAAAATATTTTTTGCTAAGAGTGCAAACTCTAATCCGCTCATATCATACATCTCAATATCAAGAAATGCAATATCTACAGAGTGTTCTTTTAAATAATTTAATGCAGACTGAGGTTCATCAAAAAGAGTAATTTCTTCAATCTCAGAAATATATAATAACTTTTCATTCATATTTTTAAGAGCAATTGGCTCATCATCTACAACAATTATATTCATAATTTGACTCCTTTCTAATAGGTATGATTATTGTTACTATTGTCCCTTTTCCTATAAAACTTTCTATGGTTAAACTTCCTTTGCACTGTGTCTTTAATCGCCTTTTTACATTTTTAATCCCAACATGATTTTTTCCATCATTCATTTTTTCAAGTTCTTTAAATCCTACTCCATCATCTTTTATAACAATATAAATATTTTCTTTATCTCTTGAAGTTGATATTACGATTGTTCCTCCTTCTTTTTTCTTTGTAATTCCATGCCGTATTGCATTCTCAACAATTGGTTGTATGGTAAGAACAGGAATATAAAAATCAGTAGTTAGAAGTTCATACTTAATTTTTACACGTTCTCCAAAGCGCAATAACTCTATACACAGATAATTTTTTAGATGTGATAATTCTTTATTAAAAGGAATCAATTTTTTTTGTGTAAGAGAATCCATATTTCCACGAAGATAAGAAGAAAATTTTTCTACTGCTTCACATGCCATATTAGAATCATGCTTACACAAATACTGAATAGTATTAAGTGCATTATACAAAAAATGGGGTTGTATTTGGCTAAGCATTATAGAAATTCGATTTTCCATCAATTCATTTTCCAATTTCTTTTGAAGCTTCTCTTTTCTTTTTATGGATAGCATAATATGTCCAATTTGAAACACAATAGTAGTTAAAAAACCCACACAAAAAAAGGACAATTCTCTAATATATATAGTATAGTAATTTGCTATTTCCAGAATACCGCCAATCACTACTGGTAAGTATGTAAACAGTGCTATTTTAGCATCAATTGCTCTATATAATATAATTTCTATAACTAGACATCCCATACCAAGTAGTACAATTAAGATACACATAATATTTTGTACTATAAGGAATTCATGTAAATCATATATTCGTAATATTTGAAGAATAACACAAAGTAATATACTAGTCATTATTCCATAAACACCTATATTTATAGTTTTCGACCTCCACCCAGTTAAATAAGTAGCTAGATAGAGCGTGCCAAGAGTAGGAAGAAAAAATTGTGTAAGTAACTCTAAAATACCAACTAGAGTTGGAGATTGAATTATAAAAGTAAGTACATTAAAATCTGCTAGACACCAAATTCCTCCAGCTATAGCAAACCATGACAATAAAAAAATCTGACGTGTTAGCTCACTTTTCAAGCAAAATAAAATAATACTTGCAATTAGACCAAATAGTCCAAAAGATATTGTTAACATTGTGAACATAAGACCAATCTTATTTTCATGAAGCACACTAACAATTAAATCGCCTTTAGAGCCAATCTGCATTTCATCAAAAAAACATACTAATTGTAACGCTCTACCACTAGAGTACACTCGTTGTATGGTTATTTCTACTAAGTCATTGGATGATATGCCACTTGATTTAAATCCTGTCCACATATGTCCTGTAGATTTAGTCAGTGTATTATTTGAATTTATACTATTAGTAGAAAACACTTCCTTATTAGATACTCTAATATTAACCTTCAAATGACTGATATGTAGTAAAAGAGTTTGTCCTGCTGGAATATCTTTATTAAAATGACCACGTAAATAAATAGTTTCTTTTCTTATATTCTTAAGTGAATCTACATCAATAAAAGGTTTGAATTTTCCAGACTTAGGTACTTGATATTCTCCAATAAATGAAACTGGAATAAGATTATTTTTAAAATTTGGATGATTATCCGCTTTTGAAGCACAAATAAGTAGCAATATCACTGACAAAGTTAGTATTATTGGCAAATAAAATGTATTCCACCTAGATGTTTTCTTTCCCACAATAGTTTCCTCCATAAAATAAATACTAATTTTCTTATATATTTAAATATATAAGAAAATTATATGACTTAAAAACATTTATTTAAACATAATATATTATTTTATCATTTTATTATATCAAACAAATTTAAATAATTATATAAACAATACATATATAAACATTTATTTTATCAATGCTTTATAATTAATATATTTATCTATTATATTAATTCCATATACTGGTAAATATATTTTTTATAATTAAAAAGCCACAAGATATATTATTTATATCTTGTGGCAAATCTAAAATTCTAAAAATATTTTTTATTATTATTTAGATATTATTTCTTTTATTTGGCGTACTCTATAGCTCTTGTTTCTCTTATTATACTTACTTTTATTTGTCCAGGATACTCAAGCTCATCCTCTATTTTCTTAGTCATATCTCTAGCTAATAAGTGTATCTCTTCATCATTTATAGCCTCTGGTTTTACCATTATTCTGATTTCTCTACCAGCTTGTATAGCAAATGATTTTTCTACACCTTCATATGAATTAGCTATTTCTTCTAGCTTTTCAAGTCTCTTGATATAAGCTTCTAAAGTTTCTCTTCTAGCACCAGGTCTAGCAGCTGATATTGCATCTGCTGCTGTAACTAATACAGCTTCTACAGTTTGAGGTTCGTAATCTCCATGATGAGTGCTCATTGCATGTATAACTTCTTTAGATTCTTTATAACGTCTAAGTAAATCCATACCTATTTCAACATGCGTACCTTCCATCTCATGGTCTACAGCCTTACCTATATCATGTAGTAAACCTGCTCTTTTTGCTAATCTAATATCTGCTCCTATTTCAGCAGCCATTATACCAGCTATATGAGCAACTTCTATAGAGTGTTTAAGGACATTTTGTCCATAACTAGTTCTATAGTTAAGTCTACCTAATAATCTTATTAGTTCTGGATGAATTCCATGTACACTAGTTTCAAATGCAGCTTGTTCACCATATTCTTTTATAATATTGTCAACTTCTTTTCTTGCCTTTTCAACCATTTCTTCAATTCTAGCTGGATGTATTCTTCCATCTGCTATTAGTTTTTCTAGAGCAATTCTTGCAATTTCTCTTCTTATTGGATCAAATCCTGATAAAATTACAGCTTCTGGAGTGTCATCTATTATAAGGTCTATACCTGTTAAAGTTTCTAAAGTCCTTATATTTCTACCTTCTCTACCGATTATTCTACCTTTCATTTCATCATTAGGTAAGTTTACTACTGTTACAGTAGTTTCTGCTACGTGATCTGCTGCACATTTTTGAATTGCATATCCTATAATTTCTCTTGATTTCTTATCAGCTTCTTCTTTAGCTTGACTTTCTATCTCTTTTATCATTATAGACATTTCACGTCTTACATCTCTCTCTGCATTTGTTAAAATTATTTCTTTAGCTTTATCAGAAGTAATTCCTGATATACTTTCTAATTTTTCCAATTGCTGAGATTTAATTACTTCAACTTCTTCTTCTTTCTTTTCAACTACCTTTAGTTTTTCGCTTAGATTTAATTCTTTAGATTCTAAATTTTGTAATTTTCTATCTAAGACTTCTTCTTTTTGTACTACTCTTTTTTCATATTTTTGTACTTCTGTTCTTCTTTCTCTGTTTTCTCTTTCAGCTTCTGTTCTCCACTTATGGATCTCTTCTTTAGCTTCTAATAATTTTTCTTTTTGTACTGTTTCTGAGTCGTGGTGTGCTTTATCTATTATTTCTTTGGCCAAGTTTTCAGCTTGTCCAAGTTTTGCTTCAGATATATTTTTTCTAACAAAATATCCAGCTATAATACCAACAGCTGCACCTATTACAATCATTACTACACTATCTATGACATCCACCTCCTTCGTTAATAATCCCAAAATGTCATCACTATGATTAAAAAATATTCCTAATAATTAAAATTAAATTTAGATATTTTATCCTCACTTAATTTTATAATTTTTTCAACATTGTGTCAAGCTAATAGGGAGCGTGGCATGTCTTTAATTACTAGTTATTTTTTTGTATTTTTACTTCTTCTTCTACAATTTCTTTTGATACTGGGTTACTTGATTCTTCACTTTCTCCAGTTAAGTTGTAAAATGCTCTAACTTTCTCGTCTATTTCATTAGTTAAATCCAAATTATCTTCCAAGAATTTTTTAACATTTTCTCTTCCTTGTCCAAGTTTAGTATCATTGTAACTATACCATGAACCTGATTTTTTAACTATATCTACGTCAGCAGCTATATCTAAAAGGTCTCCAATTTTTGAAATACCCTCTCCATACATTATATCAAATTCAGCTTGTTTAAATGGTGGTGCTACTTTGTTCTTAACAACTTTAACTCTCGTTCTACTTCCTATGACTTTATCACCTTGTTTTATTGTATCTATTTTTCTAACATCCAGTCTAACTGATGAATAAAACTTTAGTGCACGTCCTCCAGTAGTAGTTTCTGGATTTCCAAACATTATTCCTACTTTCTCTCTTAACTGGTTTATAAATATAGCAACACAATTTGATTTTTTAATTGAACCAGTTAATTTTCTAAGTGCTTGAGACATAAGTCTTGCTTGTAAACCTACATGAGAATCACCCATATCTCCATCTATTTCAGCTTTTGGAACTAATGCCGCTACTGAGTCTATTACTATTATATCTATCGCTCCACTTCTTATTAATGCCTCTGCTATTTCTAAAGCTTGTTCACCTGTATCTGGTTGAGATATTATTAGGTTATCAACATCCACGCCCAATGCTTTTGCATATACTGGGTCAAGTGCATGTTCTGCATCTATAAATGCAGCTATTCCTCCCTCTTTTTGAGCTGATGCTACACAACTAAGCGCAACAGTAGTTTTACCAGAAGATTCTGGTCCATATACTTCAACTATTCTCCCTCTAGGTAGACCTCCTATACCAATTGCTATATCTAAACCAATTGCTCCTGTTGATATAACATCTATAGACATAGACGTTGCTTCTCCTAATTTCATTACTGAACCTTTACCAAAATCTTTTTCAATTTTACCTAAAGCTTCATTCAACGCTTTTAACTTTTCTTGATCTACACTCATCTCTATACCATCCCTTCATTTATCTACAAACATTTGTTCTCTTGTTATATATTAATTATATAACATAAATCAAACCTAGTCAATTTAAAAACGCTACTAATGATTATATTTTTATTCATTACTTTTTATTTATAAACCATTATTAATAATTATATACACAAAAGAAAATATTCTTAAAATGAAAAGAGGTATACTATAATAGTATACCCTTTTTTACATTTTTAAAATTTTTAGTTGTTATTTTTTATTAATTAATCAATTATTTTTTCTTTATAAGTCATTTTTACTTAGAAGACATAAAAAGCTCTTTATTTTTATATAGGTATTCCCACCCTGAATATAAAGTAAGTAATGTCGCTATAAGTATAAGAATTCCACCCACATTTAAGATTAATCCACTCTCAAACTGAGCTCCTATCAATAAAAATACTATTGATACCATCTGAGTTATAGTTTTAAGTTTTCCACTGTTACCAGCTGCTATTACTTTACCATCTGCAGCTGCTATAGCTCTTAATATACTTACTGTAAGCTCTCTAGCTACTATTATAATTACCATCCAACTACTTACAAGATGGTCTTCTATCATACATGTAAGTGCAGAAATTACTAATAGCTTATCTGCTAATGGGTCCATAAACTTTCCAAAGTCAGTAACCAAGTTGTATTTTCTAGCTATTTTTCCGTCTAATGCGTCAGTAATTGAAGCTATTATAAAAATAATACAAGCTATTAAAAACTTATTTGGTACATTGAGTAACATAATTAAAACAAATACTGGTATTAAAAAGATTCTAAACAAAGTTAATTTGTTAGGCAAGTTCATATAATACATCTCCCATTAAATCGTATTCCATTGCATCATTTATTTGAACACTTACGAATTCTCCTACTTCAAGATTGTCCACACTTTTTACATATACTATACTGTCAATTTCTTCCGCATCACCTTGTGTTCTTCCTGTATATACATTATCTTCTATCTGCTCTTCTATTAAAACATCATATATCTTTCCTATTTTTTTATCATTAAGTTCTTCAGATATTTTTTGTTGAATCATCATTAAAGTATCTCTTCTTTGTATTTTTATTTCCTCATCTATATGATTAGGTAATCTATCTGCTGGTGTATCTTCTTCTCTTGAATATGCAAATGCACCAAGTCTATCAAACTTAACTTCTTTTACAAAATCCACAAGTTGTTTAAAATCATCTTCTGTTTCACCAGGAAATCCTACTATTATTGTAGTTCTAAGTATTGCATCTGGTATATTACTTCTTATAAGATTTATTTTATTTAATATATCTTCTTTACTAGTTTTTCTATTCATTAATTTTAAAATATTATTACTTGCATGTTGAATTGGCATGTCAAAGTAACTACATATATTATCGTGTTTTTTTATAACTTGTACCAATTCTTCTGTTATAGATTCTGGATATGAATACATAACTCTTATCCACTTAAATCCTTCTATCTTTGCAAGTTCTTCTAAAAGTTCTGGCAATTTTTCTTTTCCATACAAATCAAAACCATATTTGGTTGTATCTTGTGCTATAACTACAAGTTCTTTTACTCCAGATTCAGCTAGTTTATTGGCTTCTTTAATTATATCTTCAAATTTTCTACTTCTATATTTACCTCTTAATTTTGGTATTATACAATAAGTACAATTATTAGAACATCCTTCTCCGATTTTTAAATATGCCATATAACTAGGTGTAGATAGGTATCTTGGTAAATCTTCATTAAACACAAACTCTATATCATCAAGACTTACAATTTGATGTTTTTCACTTAATTCTTTAAGTATCTCATCTATGTTTTGATAGCTCCCTGTACCTACTATAGCATCTATTTCTGGAATTTCAGCTTTTAATTCTTCAGAATATCTTTGTGCCAAACACCCTGTTACTATCAACAACTTTAAGTTGCCAGTTTGTTTTAATTCTGCAAATTCTATTATTGTATCTATTGATTCTTGTTTAGCCGATTCTATAAATCCACATGTGTTTACTATAATTACATCAGCTTCTTCAAAATCTCCAATTAATTTATAGCCTTTTTTATTTAAAATTCCCATCATTATTTCTGCATCCACTAAATTTTTTGAGCATCCTAATGATTCCAATGCTATTTTTAACATTCCTTCTCTCCTTCCAATATGCTCTCATATAGGTCCATAACATCTTCTAAAGCTTTTTGTGTATCATTAAAGTTTATAACTTTATCGTACTTATACTTCTCTACTGAATGCATATAAAGTGGGTCGTAGTATTCTAAAAGATATCTTTCTACAAGCTCTTTATATTTACCTGATTCTAATAACTCAATATAGCCATCTACTACTTTATTACCCAATCTTTTTCTAAATTTATTTATACATTCTTTTAAGACATCTATATTATCTTTATCATAAATATAGTCTCTACAAAGTCTATTAACTCTATTTTCAATATTACATTCTAATAGTATATGATGTCCTTCTCGTATCATAGCATCAAAAATCTCATTTGGAACTGTAACGCTTCCAACTCGTTTACTTTCACTTTCAACAAATATATAGTCCTCCTTTGAGAAAAATATACTTTCAAATAACTTAGTTTCAAAATTCTTTTGAGATGGTGGTTTTTTATCAAATGTTATAAAACCAAAAGTAGAACCACTATTTTTAGCTATACCTTCCAAATCCAATACATCTATTCCTTTTTCCACTAATAGATGTAATAAGTCAGTCTTTCCTACTCCAGTCAATCCATGAACGGATACAAAGTTTTTTGTATCCATTACATTTCTTAAATATTCTAAAACAAAGTTTCTATATGACTTATATCCACCTTCAAGTTGATATACATTTACACCTAATGATGATAATACATTTACTATACTCCCACTTCTCATTCCACCTCTTGCACAATATATAACAATATTATCATAATTTGTTGCAAGATTTGCTGATTGTAGATACATATCTTTTAACTTATACGAGACATAGTCAAAACCCTTTTGTATCGCTTCATGTTTTCCTTGCATTTTGTAGATTGTTCCAACTTCATTATGCTCATTATTTTTAAAAATAGGCATATTAATCGCATTTAATATATGGTCTTCTTCATATTCACCTTCTGTTCTTACATCTACAAATATTACTTTCTCTAGCTTAAGTGCTTCTTCTATTTTTATAACTGACAATTCTATTCACCTTCTAAATTCTGCAAATCTTGTTTGCTTATTAATACCTTTCTTGGTTTACTTCCCTCACTAGCTCCAATTATGCCTCTTTCCTCCATAGAATCTATAAGTCTAGCTGCTCTATTAAATCCTATTTTAAATCTTCTTTGTAACATAGAAGCAGATGCTTGACCACTCTCCACTACAAATTCTATTGCTTCACTCAAGAATTCATCTTCATCACTACTCTTTGAAGTATTAACCTTAGATATAGTTTCAATTATATCTTCTTCGTATTTTATTCCATCTTTAACCTGACTCTTTACAAAATCAATTACTTTTTCTGACTCGCTCTCTGATATGAATGCACCTTGAAGTCTAACTGGCTTTGCTGCACCAAGTGGGTAAAATAACATATCACCCTTACCTAGAAGCTTTTCTGCACCACCCATATCAAGTATTGTTCTCGAATCAGTTTGAGATGATACTGCAAATGCTATTCTAGATGGTATATTAGCTTTTATAACCCCTGTTATAACATCAACAGAAGGTCTTTGAGTTGCTACAATCAAGTGCATTCCAGCAGCTCTTGCCATTTGAGCTAGTCTACAAATATAGTCCTCTACATCATTTGCACTTGCCATCATTAAGTCTGCCAGCTCGTCTATTATTATTACTATTTTAGGTAATTTTTCTTCAGATTTCTCATTATAACTTGTTACGTCTTTTACTTGAGCATCTGCAAAGAGTTTATATCTTCTATTCATCTCAGTAACTGCCCAGTTCAAGGCATTAGCAGCTTTTTTAGGGTCAGTAACTACTGGTATTAATAGATGTGGTATCCCATTATAATTTGCAAGCTCAACTACTTTTGGGTCTATTAATAGTAGCTTTACTTCATCAGGATTTGCCTTATATAATATACTACTTATTAATGTGTTTACACATACACTCTTTCCTGAACCTGTAGAACCAGCTATTAGTAAGTGTGGCATCTTACCTATATCTCCAATTATAATTTTACCTGCAACATCTTTTCCAAGCCCCATTGCAAGAGGAGAATTAAAATTATTAAATTCTTCGCTTTCTAGAACTTCTCTTACTCCAACCATTTGAGCTTCTTCATTTGGAACTTCTATTCCAATTGCACTTTTCCCAGGAATTGGTGCTTCAATTCTTATACTTTTAGCTGCTAAGCTTAGAGCTATGTCATCTGTTAAATTTACAATTTTACTTACTTTGACTCCTGGACTTGGCTGTATCTCATATCTAGTTATAGTAGGTCCAACTGTAACTTGATTAATTTTCGCTTCTACTCCAAAATCTGATAATGTTTTTTCTAAAAGAGAAGCATTTTTTAACACTTTCTTTTTACCATTTTCATCAGATTTCTTATTTACTTTATTTAAGAGTTCAATGCTAGGCTTCTTATAGTTTGAATAATCTTCATTAACTGATTCTGCTATGATACTCATAGGTTGAGTTTTTTCTATATTTAAGTTAGGTTTGTTTATATCAACTTTTTTTTCTGGTTTAATATCTACAACTGAATTTTCATTTGTAGCTTTTTGTAATTCCTTTAAAACATCTAACTCTGGCATACTCTGAGTTCCTTCTAATATTTCTAAATACTCATCTTCTGCTTTATTAAATCCAACTATTTTAATAGTCTTATCATCTACACCATCACCATTTTCTTCTTCAAAATATTCCTCTTCTTCATCCTCATCATTACGACCTTTTGACATTAACCCTTTAAAGAAACCTGGTTTCTTGTTTATAGTGGTTTCATCTACTTCATCAGTCATCATATCTATTGCAGATTTCTTCATATTTGCAATTTTATCTTTAAACGTTAAATTACTGTCTTTTGATGCTTTAGATTTTGATTTTGCATTTGATACCAAATCTTTTATAGAAATATTAAATATAAA
Organism: Clostridioides sp. GD02404; assembly: GCF_045898275.1. Classification (NCBI taxonomy): domain Bacteria; kingdom Bacillati; phylum Bacillota; class Clostridia; order Peptostreptococcales; family Peptostreptococcaceae; genus Clostridioides; species Clostridioides sp. GD02404. Next base: position 153,589 of record NZ_JBJOCA010000005.1, on the reverse strand, counting down.
CATGATAGAAAGTATAAGAGCAAATACACTTATTAACCATCCACCTGCTATACCAAATATTTTACTCATATAATATGCAATAGTAGTTGCTATCAAACCACTACCTTGTCCACTCACACCCATTTTCATAACATCATCAAACATGTTACCTTTTAGTGGACTATCTACAGGAAGAGTTCCTGCATTTAATAATCCATAAAATACAAAGATAAATAAAATAATTATGTAGTATAATTTAGTCTTTCTTAGCCTATATATATATTCATTTCCATCAAAAAATCCTAAAAGTCCTGTTATAATTACTATAAATGGTATTGCTATGGAAAGCCCCCCAAATAGTCCTTTAAAAAGATTCTGCATTAACACAGGTACCCATCCCATAGAGTTAGAATTTAAACTATATAATAAAAATACACCTATAAATATCGTTATTAAATTATGATATTCTGCGTTAAAACTTAAGGTATTTACCTTCTTTTTTTTCTTCTTTTTCGTGGCCATTAATATCACTCCTTATTTTTAGCAAGTTTTACCCCTTCACAGCAAAAAGTGCTAATGCCTTAACACTAACACTCCTACTTTATTACATCATTATATCATAAATTTTATTATTTAAACAAATTTTAATCATTATTTTTTTCTTCATCAGATTCTTTTATAAGCTCTTTTAGTTTTTTAAGAGCTTCCTTTAGTCCTCCAACTTCATCTATAAGCCCATAATCTACAGCTTCTTTTCCTATCAATACACTACCAACATCACTTACAAGCTCATCTTTTTCATGCATAAGTTTCTCAAGTACATCTTTTTTGATATTTGATGTTCTTATTATAAACTGAATTATTCTATCTTGCATCTTTTTAAAATACTCAAAAGTTTCATTTATACCAATCACAAGACCAGTAGTTCTCACAGGATGTATAATCATAGTTGCTGTTGGTGCTATAAATGAATAATCTCCTGCTGTAGCAAGAGGAACTCCTATACTATGACTTCCTCCTAAAACAAGAGTAACCACTTTCTTAGATGTACTGTTTAAGAGTTCTGCAATAGCTAGACCTGCCTCAATATCTCCTCCAACAGTATTTAAAACAACTAACACACCTTTAACCTCATTACTCTCCTCAATTGAATATAACATTGGAATTATATGTTCATATTTTGTGGCTTTTTTTTGAGGATTTCCTATAAAATGACCTTCAATTTCTCCAATTATTGTCAAACACTGAGTATCTTTAGGAGGCTGAGGTGGCATTTCATTAGTACCAAATTGCTTTATACACTCTCTTTCTTCACAACTAGATTCTCTTCTACAACTATCTTTATCAAATGGTTCGTTATCTTCTCTATAATCTTTCATAAAAAAACTCCTATCAAAATCATATTTAACTTAGTTTTACCAAATAAATCAAATATATTAAGATATACGTAAAATTATTAAAATTTGAATAAAAATAGTTGTATTATAGTGTTTATTTTACATAAAATTGTTGGTGTATTGCATGTACTGCTGTGTGCATATCTTCTTCACTAACTAAACAAGATATAGTCATGTTTGAGTCTGATGTTTGTAAAAGAGATACTCCTGCCTTTGATAATCCTCTAACTACCTTTGACATGATACCAGACATTTCATCTGCAATTCTTGAACATATCAATGTTACTTTGGCACAATCTCTATTTACTTCATAATCCAATTCAAACTTATCTAGTATTTCCTTTAAAGCTTTTATATCAGCATCTTCAATAACAAATGCTTTTTCTGATATAAAGAAGTTTATCATATCTATAGTTATAAGTTTATCTTCTATCTCATTTAATACTTCTGTAAACACTTCTTCTGCTGATTTAATCTTAACTTGAGCTACACTATCTTTGTTTGCAACAGCAACATTAAAGTCTTTTTCTTGTTCATATTCTATATTTTCTTCTAAGTGTCTACATAAAGAACCTATTTTTGTACCTTCAAAAGTTGGGTTCATTGTATTTTTTATAGCTAAAGTTATATTGCCACTTTTAGCTAATTGTACTGCTCTTGGGTGTATTACCTTTGCACCTTTATCAGCCATTTGGAATACTTCTTCATAATCTATAAAACTTAATACTTTAGCATTTGGTTCTACTCTAGGGTCTGCTGTCATTATACCATCTACATCAGTGTAAATTTCAACTGTTTCACATTCTAAAGCTTTCCCAATAGCAACTGCTGATGTATCACTTCCTCCTCTTCCAAGGGTAGTTATTTCTCCATCATCTGTTACACCTTGGAATCCAGCTATAACTACAACTTTGCCATTGTCTAAAGCTCTTTTTACCTTTTTAGGATTTATATACTTTATTTTTGCATTAGAATATTCATCACTTGTAATTATACCTGCTTGTTGACCAGTAAAGAAAACAGATTCTATACCTTGTGCATTCAATAAGTTAGCAAGAATCGTTCCTGATATTATTTCACCACAAGACATTATTAAATCAAGTTCTCTCTTATTTGGTTCGTCATTTACTGCACTACACAAATTTATAAGTGTATCTGTTGCATATGGAGCTCCTTTTCTACCCATTGCTGAAACTACTAGTACTAATTGTAATTCTTCATCATTCTCTTTGTATGCTTTTACTATCTTACATACTTCATTCATTTTTTCATATGATTCTACTGATGTCCCACCAAACTTTTGCACTAAAATACTCATTTTTTCCTCCTAAATATATCCCTCATATTCTATAATTATCATGTCATTACCTATTTTTTTCACATTTCTCCATGGTACTTCTAAAAATGACTTATCTTTTCTTCTGGCAAAAAAACCTTTTTCTTTTGGAATTAAAAGCGCTAATATACCGCCTGTAGTTTCATCTAATATAAGGTCACATTCTCCAATGACCCCCAATCTTTCTCCTGTGACCAAGTTAACTATTTCCTTACCTGCTATTTCAGATAAATTCATATTTTTATACCTCCAGAGATTTACTTTTTAAGATATTAATCCAGATGTAGAATCTTTTCTACATCTCTTCCAACTATACATGTACCAATATTTTCGATATTGAATACCTTATCAACAACTTTTTTTACTGAATTAATATCAACATTATTTATACATTCAAGTATTTCATCTGTAGTTTTTACTTTTTTGCTAAGTAACATAGATTTACCAGTAGACATCATTCTACTGCTAGTACTTTCTAAATCCAATATATAATTGCCTTTTAATTGTTCCTTACTTTCAAATATTTCTTTTTCTGTAAGATAGTTTTTCCTTATATTTTCAATTTCTTTCTTTATTAAATTATAAACATCTGGCAAGTTTTCTGTACTCATACTTGCAAATATGCCTAATTCACCACACTTTCTGTACAATGTCTGTGATGAGTATATAGAATATACTAAACCTTTTTCCTCCCTTATTTTCTGAAAAAGTCTTGAGCTTATACTTCCACCAAAAATATTATTCACTACTGCCATTGAATACACTTCATCATCATTTTCAAATGGAATACCTTTTAGGCACATAGCTAAGTTTACCTGTTCAGTATCTTTGTTTTTTGATATAAAGCAAGGATTAAATTTAGCCTCACTTATTTCTATATTCAACCTTTTCTTTTCCCAGTGTCCAAATTTCGATTTGATTTTTTCTACCATATCATCAAAATTAAAGTTTCCAGCTATAGAAATAACAGCATTATTTGGAATATAATACTTGTTTAGGTATTCTAACATAGACTCCCTAGTTATATTATATAGAGAATCTTTTGTACCAATTATATTCATCCCTAAACCATCATTAGCATATATATTTTCTACTAACAAATCATAAGATAAGTCATCTGGAGAATCTTCATACATCTTAAGTTCCTCCAATATTATAAGTCTTTCCTTATCTATATCATTTTTATCAAATCTAGAGTTTAGTATCATATCACTTAATACATCGATTCCTGTATCTATATGCTCATCTATTAATTTTACATAATAACATGTACATTCTTTACTTGTAAATGCATTTATTTGCCCACCTAAATTGTCTATTGAACTAGCAATCTCCTTTGATGTTCTATTTTTGGTTCCTTTAAACATCATATGCTCTATAAAATGAGAAGTTCCACTCACCTGTTCTTCCTCTATTCTAGAACCTGCATTTATCCAAATACCTAATGTTATTGACTTTAGATATGGTATTTCTTCACCAATTATTGTAAGCCCATTTTCCAGTATTTTTGTCTTATACATTACATTCTCCTAAAAATTTATTCTTTGTTTTATATTGGATTATTGAAAACACTATGTTTTAATTATATTTATTTTTATATGTATTACATTATAAGTCAGTCTTTTAATTAATTCAACTACAACTTATACAATCTTAATCAAATATTTATACTTTGTCTACTTAAACACATCACTGAGTTTACCTGGTTTTAGTCCTTTTTCCCTTACAATTGCTATAATATCATCTATACATTTTGTTGTTGCATCTGTTGGGTGCATTAATATTATACTATTATCTTTAATATCTTTTTTCTTCATTCTATCAATTATTACTTCTGGTTGGTCTTTATATTTCCAGTCTATAGTGTCAGCATCCCATTTTATTGATGTATATCCTAATGCTTTAGCTGCTTTTACTGTCTCTGGACCGAAAGAACCTGCTGGTGCTTGAAAAAATTTAGTTTTTTCATTTATTATTTCTTCAATTATTTTTTTAGATGTCTCTATTTGTTCATAATTGTCTTCGTATGATAGTGTCGAATAGTCTAAATGTTTGTATCCATGATTGCCTATTTCATGTCCCTGTTTTTTTATCTTCAATAATTCATCCTTATTCTTTTCTGCCCACTTACCAGTCACATTAAAAGTAATTTTTACATTTTCCTTTTTAAGTGTCTCTAAAATGGATTCTACATACTCTGTTTCCCATCCAAGGTCTATGTTACAAGTTAATGCAACATATCCACTTTTATCTTTTGTACCTCTTTCATATGGTAAGTCTACCCCATTAAAGAAGTTGAATACTGGTTTATTGTTGAACATTTTTAATACCATTACTCCTCCTGATAACCCCAATAATAAAACTAAAATTAGTATTATTATTTTCTTGAGTTTACTCTTGTTAAGTACCATCATTATCATTAAAACTCCCCCTAATTATGTACAAATTGTTTCTTATTTAATACTATTAAAAGAAAGCTTTATTTATGCACTAAATATAATGTAAATACTTTTTTACATGTCAATATAATTTGTATCATTTAAGAAGATATATATTTACAATAAAAAAAAGCAAAATCATAAGATTTTGCCTTTAATTATTTATTATATTATTTATTTTTATGTTCTGGTTTTGGTAAAAGAACTTTTCTTGATAAATTAACTCTTCCTTTTTCATCTATTTCTGTAACTTTAACTTCAACTTCATCTCCTATATTTAATACATCTTCAACTTTAGCAACTCTTTCATGAGCTATATGAGATATATGAAGTAATCCTTCTTTTCCTGGAAGTATTTCAATAAATGCTCCAAAGTTCATTATTCTACTTACTTTACCTTTATAAGTCTTTCCTACTTCTGGTTCGATTACTATGTTATTTATAAGCTCTTGAGCTTTCTTAATCATATCAATCTCAATACCTGATATAAATACTTCTCCAGTTTGTTCGATATCTATTTTAACTCCAGTTTCATCTATTATCTTAGTTATAATCTTTCCACCAGGTCCTATTACATCCTTTATTTTATCAGGATTTATTTGCATCTTAACAATCTTAGGTGCATATGGTGAAAGTTCTGGTTTTGGTTGAGATATAGTTTTTCTCATTTCTCCTAATATATGGATTCTACCTTCTTTAGCTTGTTTTAAAGCTCTTTGTAGAATTTCCTTATCTATACCATCTATTTTTATGTCCATTTGTATTGCTGTTATACCATATTCTGTACCAGCCACTTTAAAGTCCATATCTCCTAAATGGTCTTCCATACCTTGTATATCTGAAAGTACTGCAACTTTACCATCATGTTTTATAAGTCCCATAGCTATACCTGCAACCATATCTTTTATAGGTACACCTGCATCAAGTAAAGATAATGTTGAACCACATACACTTGCTTGAGATGTAGAACCATTTGAACTTAATACCTCTGAAACTAATCTAATAGCATAAGGGAAGTCTTCTTGAGATGGTATAACTGGTAATAAAGCTCTTTCTGCTAAAGCACCATGTCCTATTTCTCTTCTTCCTGGTCCTCTTGATGGTCTAGCTTCCCCAACACTATATGCAGGGAAATTATAATGATGCATATATCTCTTATTTTCTTCTTCATCTAATCCATCTAGCTTTTGAACATCTCCTAAAGCACCTAAAGTAGCCACATTAAGTACTTGAGTTTGCCCTCTAGTAAATATAGCTGAACCATGAGCTCTAGGTATCATACCAGTTTCACACCATATAGGTCTTATTTCCTCTAGTTTTCTATTATCTGGTCTTACATTTTCATGTACTATAAGTTTTCTTACTTCTTCTTTTATTATATCTTGTAATACTTCTTCTATATCTCCAATGTAATCTTCAAAATCTTCAAGAGTTTCTTCAAAATGAGCTAAAGTTTCTCCCTTAACTCTATCCATATTTTCCATTCTCTCTAATTTTTCAAAAGTTTGAACTGCTTCTTTCATCTTATCAGTTGCAAATTCACGAACCAATTGAGTTATTTCTTCTCCTGCATGGTACAATTCCACTTCTAATTTTTCTTTCCCAACTTCTGCAACTATACCTTCTATAAACTCAACCACTTTTTTTATTTCTTGATGAGCAAATAAGATAGCTTCTAGCATCACATCATCAGGAACTTCATCTGCTCCAGCTTCAACCATCATTATAGCTTCTTTTGTACCTGAAACAACTAAGTGCATTGAACTCTTTTCTCTTTGTTCTGCATTTGGATTTACAACAAAGGCACCATCTACAAGACCAATACATACTGAACCAGTTGGTCCATTAAATGGTATGTCTGATATAGAAAGGGCTATAGAAGAACCTATCATTGCTACTATGTCTGGTGTGCAATCTTGGTCCACTGATAAAACAGTTGCAACTACCTGAACGTCATTTCTAAATCCTTTTGGGAATAATGGTCTTATTGGTCTGTCTATCAATCTTGATGTAAGTATCGCTTTTTCTGAAGGCTTACCTTCTCTTTTTAAAAATCCTCCTGGTATCTTACCTACAGAGTATAATTTTTCTTCATAATCTACACTTAAAGGAAAAAAGTCTATTCCGTCTCTAGGTTTAGCCGATTTAGTTGTATTTACCATTACCATACTATCACTGTATCTAACTATGCAACTACCACTAGTCATTTCACAAATTTTTCCTATTTCTACAGAAAGTTCTCTTCCTGCAAAATCCATTTTAAATATTTTATGTTCAAACATTAATGCTTGTCCTCCTCTTATTAAAAACACGTATATCACTCTATTTACTATATTATCAAAAATACTATAAATTAACAATATAAAATTATCTTTGTACATATATGCAAAAAGCTTATATTACTGCTAATTAGAACAACTTATAGCTAATATATCTGGTCCTGTATGAGAGCAAATAGAAACTCCTCCTCGAGTAAATAATACTCTTCTTGCTTTTATTCTTTTGTTTACTTCCTCTTTTAATATTTCACAATCATGTAAATTGTCTCCACAACCGATTGTAACAATTTTTCCTTCTAAAGAACCTTCGTTCATTTCTAAAATTATATCAACCAATTTACTTGCTATATTCTTTACTCCTCTAACCTTATTTACCAACTTAGCTTCCCCATTATCAAAGAAAAATATAGGCTTTATATTTAACATATTTCCTATCAAAGCAGTTGCAACTGGAACTCTTCCACTCTGTTTTAAAAAATCAAGTGTATATGGTGCAAAAAGTAATCTCACACTACTACGAGTATTTTCTAACTCATCTATGATTTCCTCAAATGCTAATCCTTCTTCAAGAAGTTCACATGCTTTTATAATATATTGCCCACTACCAAGAGATAAGTTTCGAGTATCAAATATATGTATTCTTTCATTTCCAGCTACATCATTTTTAGCTATCATAGCACTTTGAAAAGTTCCTGAGGCATTTGATGCTCCTGTCATACAGATTATATGATAACCCTCTTCTATAGACTTATCAAACACTTCTTTAAACTCCATATATGTAGCTTGCGATGTTTTAGGTATTTGTTTGATTTCTTTTACCTTTTTATAAAACTCTTCTTTATTTATATCTACTCCTTCTATATATTCTCTATCATTAAAAATAACTGTAAGTGGAACTATTTCTATATAATCTTTTTCTGATATTTCATCTGGAATATCACATAAACTATCACATACTAACTTTATTTTCAAAATAATATCCTCCTTATTCCAACTAATTATACTGTTATAAAGTTTCTATATTTATCTTGTCTTTCCTCTTAAATTGATTATGTATTTATATACTTCTCTAATATTCTTACCCAATATTATTCATTTTATAATTTTTTATAATATATAAACTACTTTTATTATTAACTATTTTACTTTATAATGAATTAACTATAAAAAAGCAGGTATACACTATACCTGCTTTTTTATAAAGAATGAAATTACTTTCTTAATCCTAACTTAGCTATTAATGCTCTATATCCTTCAAGATCTTTTTCTTTTAAGTAAGCTAATAAGTTTCTTCTTCTACCAACCATTTTTAATAATCCTCTTCTTGAATGGTGGTCTTTTTTATGAGTTTTTAAATGTCCATTTAACTCGTTTATTCTAGCTGTTAATAAAGCTATTTGTACTTCTGGAGAACCAGTATCTCCTTCAACTCTTCCAAATTCTTTGATTATTTCTGATTTGTTTATCATTTAGATTACCTCCGTATTTTTTTAGAAACGCCTATTACTAAGCATTGATTGGAGTATTCAAATGCCGAGTAACGGTTATTTTCCTTAATCATTTTATCATATATTACTTGTTTTTGCAAACATAGTTTTCGTATACGTAATTTGTGTCATTAAACAATTGATTTTTTAAGTCATCTATTGAATTAAACTTTCTTTCATCCCTTATTCTTTCCAAAAATTCAACAATTATATTTTTACCATAAATATCTCTGTCAAACTCTAAAATATTGGTTTCAATAGATAAAGATTTTCCATTGACTGTTGGATTATAACCTACATTTGTAGCGCCAAAATAAGTCTCATCTCCAATATGTACAATAGAAGCATAAATACCTCTTTTAGGAACGAGCATGTTATTCTTAAGGTCAATATTTGCTGTTGGGAATCCCATAGTTCTTCCAAGGTGTTTAGAATGTATAACGCAACCTTCTAACTCGTAATTACGACCTAAATACTCTTTGACATTAGTCATATCACCTTGGGATACTAAACTTCTAATATAAGTACTACTCACTCTTACATCATTTATTTTGATTGGCTTTATTACTTCCACCTCAAAACCATATTCATCTTCTAAGCTTTTTAATAGATTCACATTGCCTTCTTTTGCTCTTGCAAACGTAAAGTCATGTCCAATTACTATTTTTTTGGCTTTTAATTTTTTTACTAGTATCTCATCTACGAAATCCTTTGCAGGTATTTTAGTCATATACTCATCAAATGGTATGATTACAACTATATCTATTCCCAAGTCTTCTAATAATTTTATCTTATCATTGTTACTTATGATATTTTTTGTTGAGTTTGGTCTAAAGTAATTTACAGGATGATTTGCAAATGTAAATACAATACTCTGTATATTTTCTTTTTTTGCATATTCAACTGTTTTTTTTATAAGAACTTGATGTCCTTTGTGCACACCATCAAAGTTTCCTATGGTAATGACACTTTCTTTTATGTTTGCTATTTCTGCTATAGATTTTATAATCACCATAATAAATGTTCCCCGCTAAAATTATAATTTACTCTTAACTTATTCACAAACTATTATAGCATAAGTAAAAGAGATAGACTATAGAAGTTATTATAGTACTATCCCTTTTGGCATTCTTTTAAATACATTAATTATATGAACATCTTATCACTTTTAACACTTATCGTATTATTGTGTTTTGATAATTTTCCTAATCCTAAGAAGTTATCTGTACTATATACTCTTACAAATTCATCATTCTTATTGAGATTATTTTTCAAAAATCTTTTATCATCTATTGAACCACCATTGCTATAATATTTTATGGCATTAGGATTTAGTACAATATAATTAAACGAATCTAGTACGTAGTCTATATCGTATAAGTATTTATCTAAAGTTTTATTTTCATAAAGTAGTTCTAGTTCTTCTAGTGTTATCGAGTTATCTAAATCAAATTTACCAGAAGATGTCCTATTCAAAAATGACATATGTGCTCCACAACCTAGGTATTCTCCTATATCATGACAAATACTTCTTACATAAGTCCCTTTAGAACATTCAACATAAAACATTACCTTGTTACCTTTTATACTGAGTATTTTTATATCTTTTATATTCACTCTTCTAGTTTTTAAAGTAATTTCAGATTGTCTACCACTTCTTACTAAATCACACATTCTCTTTCCATTTACTTTTAAAGCTGAATAGATTGGAGGAAGTTGACTTATTTCTCCTCTTTGTGTATCAAAAGCTTTTTCTATATCTTCATTACTCAATTTGAAATTATCAACTTTTTTTAAAATTTCACCTGAGGCATCATAAGTATCTGTACTAATACCTAAAGTAAGCTCACATATATATGATTTATCCTTATTTAAAATAACTTCACATACTTTTGTAGCTTTTCCTATACAGATTGGTAAAACACCTGAAGCATCTGGGTCAAGAGTACCTGTATGACCTACTTTTTTTATATTTAAAATTTTTCTCACTCTACTTACAACATCATGAGATGTCATGCCTGTAGGTTTCAATATACTTATAATCTTATTCATTTTTCTGTCACCTTAAATTGATTTTAACACTGCCTCTAATACCATTTTTTTTGCATTATCAATACTATCTTTAATAGTGCATCCAGCAGCTCTTACATGACCACCACCACCAAATAACTTGGCTATTTCACTTACATCAACATAATTTTTTGACCTAAAACTTACTTTAATTTCATTTTGTTTTTTCTCTTTAAATAAAATTCCAACCTCAACATCTTTTATGTCTCTTGTATATGTTGTTATTCCATCAACATCGTTGAAACTTGTATTATTTCTATTCATCATATCCTGAGTCAAAACTATACTAGATACTTTTGATTCAAATATTTCCAAAGATTTTAAGGCTTCTCCTAATAATTTATAATAATCAGAAGAATTACTTTGATATATATTTTGTATTATAGTATTTTTTTGTGCACCTAAAACAAGTAAATTCTTTGCCATTTCAAAGCTACTTGCATGGACATTTGAATATGAGAAGTTTCCAGTATCAGTTACAAGACCTGTATATAAACATGTCGCTATATCTTTATTTATAATCTTAATATCTTTTATTTGCTGGAATCTAATCAATAAATTATAAACTAGTTCACATGTAGAAGATGCATCCTTATCTACATAATTTAAATCTCCATATGAATCATTACTTGCATGATGGTCTATACAGATTAATTTTGATGCATTATTTTTGATTTCATCACTTACACATATTCTTGGTTCATCTCCACAATCAAGTGCTATTAGTGAATACTGATTCATATCAAGTTCATTAGACTTATAAATTTTTACATCTTCAACCAAAAACTTTAAATTTAATGGAGCTTCATCATCAAGTACATAATATACTTTTTTTCCTAAGTTTTTTAGTGTATAATACATCGAAAGTGTAGAACCAATATTATCTCCATCTGGGCTAATATGAGAGGTAACTATAAAATAGTCACCCTCATAAATATAGTTTATAATACTATCAATATTATTCATCATAATTTTCATCCTCATTTTTTTGAGTATTTTTTTCATTAACTCTTTTTATAAGGCTATCCATATACATTCCTTTTTCTATTGAATCATCAATTTTAAACATTATCTCAGGGATATATCTAAGTTTTATATTTTTTCCTACTTCTCTTCTTATATACCCTCCAGCACTTTTAAGTCCTGTTAGTGTAGATTCTTCATCTCCACCTAAAATACTTACATATACATAAGCATATCTTAGGTCATTTGTAACTTCTACATCAGTTACACTCACCATAGATGTTATTCTAGGGTCTTTTACTCCATTTATAAGCATAGTACTTACTACTTTTCTTATTTCTTCTGCTATTCTTCTTGTTCTATTATATGATGCCATACCATCGACCTTCTTTACTAACTGATTTTCTTTGATACGAATTTATAATTTTCTTTCTACTTCTTTAGTTATATAAGCTTCTACTACATCGCCTTCTTTTATATCATTGTAATTTACAAAACTCATACCACATTCGTATCCAGAATTAACTTCTTTTACATCATCTTTGAATCTCTTAAGTGCTGCAAGCTCACCTTCATGTATTATTATACTATCTCTAACTAATCTTACTTTACAATTTCTAAATATCTTACCATTAGTTACATAACATCCAGCTACTGTTCCAACACCAGATATTTTATATATTTCTCTTATTTCAGCTTTTCCTGTTTCTTCATCAACATATTCAGGGTCTAACATACCAGTCATAGCAGCTTGTATATCTTCTATAGCCTTGTATATTATAGTATATGTTCTTATATCAACATTTTCTTTTTCGCCTAGAGATTCTGCACCTGGAACTGGTCTTACATTGAATCCTATTATTATTGCGTTAGAAGCTGCTGCAAGTAATATATCTGATTCTGTTACAGCTCCAACACCTCCATGTATTACTTTAACTTGAACTTCTTCATTTGATAATTTTTCTAAAGATTGTTTAACTGCCTGTACTGAACCTTGTACATCTGCTTTTATAACTATATTAAGGTCTTTTATAGAACCTTCACTCATTTGACTAAATAAATCATCCAGTGATAATCTTTGAGTTGATTTTAACATTTCATCTCTAACTATTTGCTGTCTTCTTGCTGCTACACTTCTAGCAATCTTGTCAGTTGGAACCTCAACAAATTGGTCTCCACCTTGTGGAACTTCTGATAAACCTAATATCTCAACTGCTGTAGATGGTCCTGCTGTCTTTACTCTTTTACCTTTTGCATTTATCATTGCTCTAACTTTACCACATGCAACACCTGCAACTATTGGGTCACCTACTGTTAAAGTACCACCTTGAACAAGTACTGTTGCAACTGGACCTCTTCCTTTATCAAGCTCAGCTTCTATAACAGTTCCTACTGCTCTTTTATTTGGATTTGCTCTTAATTCTTCCATTTCAGCAACCAATAATACCATTTCTAGAAGTGTATCTATTCCTTCTTTTTTCTTAGCTGATACTGGAACTGCTATTACTTCTCCACCCCAGTCTTCAACTAATAGACCTTGGTCTGCTAATTCTTGTTTTACTTTATCTGGATTTGCACCTGGTTTATCTATTTTATTGATAGCAACTATTAAAGGTACTTCTGCTGCTTTAGCATGGTTTATAGCTTCTACTGTTTGAGGCATTATACCATCGTCTGCTGCAACAACTAATATTGCTATATCTGTAACTTGTGCTCCTCTTGCTCTCATTGATGTGAAAGCCTCATGTCCTGGAGTATCTAAAAATACTATTTTTTGTCCATTAATTTTAACTTCTGAAGCACCTATATGTTGAGTTATTCCTCCTGCTTCACCTGAAATCACATCAGTTTTTCTTATTGCATCTAGTAGAGATGTCTTACCATGGTCAACATGTCCCATAACTGTAACAACTGGTGGTCTAGCCTTTAAATCTTCCTCTTTATCTTCTTCAATTTCCATTAAAGCTTCTATTTCTAAAGCTTCTGTATCATCACTTTCAGCTACTGTTAGTTCAAATCCATAGTCTTGAGCAACTAAAGCGGCAATTTCAAAACTTATCTCTTGATTTATTGTTGCCATAGTTCCCATTTTCATAAGCTTCATAATTACTTCTGATGGAGATTTATCTAACTGTGTTGCTAATGCTTGAACTGTTAGCTTTCCATCTATCTCTATAACATTTTCATTTTCTTTAGATGAAGCTTCTAATAATTCCAATACTAAATCTAATTCTTCACCTTCTAATACTGAATCTTTATCAGCTACATTTATATCTAATTCAGCTAACTTATTCATAAGCTCTTCATTTGATATATTTAATTCTTCTGCTATTTGGTATACTCTTGTTTTTGACACAAGATCACCCCCTATTTTATTTTAAATTTCTATTAGTTCAATTATCTTTTTAGAAAAGTTTTCATCTTTTATTCCTATAACTGCTCTTGGAGATTTTCCTATTGCAAATCCTATTTCCTCTTTTGTTGAAAAAAATAGATATGGAATATTTCTAAAAGTTGATTTATCCTTAAAAAGTTTTTTAGTATTATTTGATGCATCTTCTGCTATTAAAACCAACTTTACTTTTCCTTTTTTTAAATCAAGCAAAGTGGAGTCATCACCAGACACTATTTTCCCTGCACGAGTTGCGAGCCCTAAGAATGAAAGTATTTTTTCTTTATTATTTTTCATATTCTTCTAACTCCATAAGTAGATTATCATAGACTTCATCAGGAACATCTATTTTAAAAGCTTTATTTAATGCTTTGCTTTTGATGGCTTTTTTAAGACATTCAGAGCTTTTACACACATATGCTCCTCTTCCATTAGCTCTTCCTGTTGGGTCTAAAAATATTTTTCCTTCTTTATTTTTAACTATTCTTATAAGCTCTTTTTTAGAGTCTCTATCTTGACATGCTATGCATTTTCTTTGAGGCACTTTTTTTACTTTTTTCAAAATCATCCCTCCTTACTCTTCTTCACTAAAATTATCATCTGAAGTATCTAACTCTTCTTGGTTGATAAATTCAGCTTTAACATCCTCATCTTCTATTTCTTTGGAATTTTCAAGATTTAACATTTCTTGTTCTGCTTGAGATTCGCTCTTAATATCTATTTTCCAGTTAGTCAATTTTGCTGCAAGTCTTGCATTTTGACCTTCTTTACCTATAGCAAGCGATAATTGATAATCTGGAACAATTACTAAGGCAGACTTTTCTTCTTCATTTATATCTACTCTAACAACTTTTGATGGGCTAAGTGCAGCTGATATAAACTCTGCTGGGTCTTCACTATATTTTATTATATCTATTTTTTCATCACCAAGTTCATCCACTATATTTTTTACTCTAAGTCCTTTTGGTCCAACACAAGCTCCAATTGGGTCTATTTTTTCATCTATAGATCTTACTGCCATTTTAGTTCTTGACCCTGCTTCTCTTGCTACAGATTTTATTTGAACTATTCCTTCATATATTTCAGGAACTTCTTCTTCAAACAATCTCTTTACTAGACCTGGATGACTTCTTGATACAACTATTTGAGGTCCTTTATTAGTCTTTTTAACTTCAAGTATATATAATTTTATTTTTTGACCTGCTTTATAATTCTCAAATGGTATCTGCTCACTTTGAGTCATTATACCTTCTATTCTTCCAAGGTTAACATAAACAATGTTTTTATTTGCTCTAGCAACCTCTCCTGTAACTATTTCATTTTCTTTTTCTATAAATTCATTATACACTATTTCTCTCTCAGCTTCTCTTATTCTTTGAACAACTACCTGTTTTGCTGTCTGAGCTGCAATTCTTCCAAAGTTTTTAGGAGTAACTTCATGCTCTATGATATCGCCTAATTCATAATTAGGATTTATCTCTCTAGCATCTGCTAACTCTATTTCTAAGAAAGTATCATATAAATCTGATTCATCAACAACGACTCTTTGAGAGAATACTTTTATATCTCCCTTATCTCTATCAAACTCAACTCTAACGTTTTGTGCTGAACCAAAGTTTTTCTTATATGCAGTTAAAAGAGCTTGTTCTATAGTATCTATAAGTATCTCTTTATCTATACCTCTATCAACTACTAATTCATCTAGTGCTTCCATAAATTCATGATTCATTTTTTTATTTCCTCCCTATTTAATATACCACTAAAACTTTATTGCTAATCTGACAATAGCAACATCTTTTCTATTAAATTCCATTTCTTCACTATTTACAATGATTTTTATATTATTATCTTCTGTTAGTCCCACAAGTTCACCTTCAAATTGTTTACACCCATTTAATGCTTTATATAATTTTAAATCTACATCTCTACCTTTGTATCTTACAAAATCTCTATCTTTTTTTAATGCTCTATCAAGTCCTGGAGAAGATACTTCTAAAAAATAATTCTCCTTTATAGGGTCTTTTTCATCTAATATTGGGCTTAATTCTCTACTAACTAATTCACATTCATTTAAAGATATTCCTTCTTCTTTATCTATGTATACTCTTAAGTAGTATTCTCCCGCTTCTTTTACATATTCAACATCAACCATTTCAAATCCATGTTCATCCGTTATTTTAGTTACAATCTCTTCAATTGTAGCTTCTAAATTTTTTTTCATTAAATTTCCTCCTATTCAATTGTAAATGACCAGTTCCTATAATCCCAAATAAAATATATTTAAAAAATTAAACTGGTTCTTAATAATATATTTAAAATAAAAGAGTGAGAACAGCTGTCTCACTCTTAGTTTCTGCAAAGTATACTATTTTCTATACCATGATATCATAAAATTCTTTTATTTGCAACTTTTTGGACTAACTTAAAATAGTGACAATTGATTTCTCTCGCTCATATTCTCAAGTGAACCATGATTGGTAAGAGTTTCTATTACTGTTTTTGATATTTTCGTTCTCTTTCTCAAATCTTCTTTTGATATAAATTCACCATTTTTTCTTTCATTTTGAATATTTATGGCAGCATTTCCTCCAAGACCTTGTATTGCTGCCATTGGTGGAAGTAATGTCTTTTCTCCCACAACTATAAAATCAGTTGCATCTGATTTATATATATCAACTGGCAATAATTTTATTCCTCTAGCATACATTTCAAGAGCAACTTCTAACACTGTTAACATACCTTTTTCTTTTGTAGTTGCATCGTTTCCTAATGCTTCAATTTCATTTATTTTTGATTTTATAGAATCTAAACCTTTAACAATTAAATCTGCATCAAAATCTTCAACTTTTGTAGTAAAGTAAGTTGCATAAAATGCTTCTGGATAGTGTACTTTACAATATGCAATTCTGAATGATGTCATAACATAAGCAACTGCATGTGCTTTTGGGAACATGTATTTAATCTTTTTACATGAACCTATATACCATTCTGGGACATTATTTTTCTTCATTTCTTCAATATGTTCTGGTTTTAGACCTTTACCTTTTCTTACACTCTCCATTATTGTAAAACTCATTTTTGGAGGTAATCCTTTAAATATTAAATAGTTCATTATGTCATCTCGTGTTGATATAACATCTTTCAGCCCAACTATATCTTCTCTAACTAAATCCTGTGCATTGTTTACCCAAACGTCTGTACCATGAGAAAGACCAGATATACGTACAAGTTCTGCAAATGTAGTAGGCTTTGTGTCAAGTAGCATCTGACGTACAAATTTAGTACCAAACTCAGGTACAGCAAGACAACCTATTGGGCAATTTATCTCTTCTGGAGTAACTCCTAATGCTTCTGTGGATGTAAATAAAGACATCGTTTCTTCATCATCTAATGGTATTTCTGTTATGTTTATTCCAGTAATATCTTCAAGCATTCTTATTATGGTAGGACCGTCGTGTCCAAGTATATCTAATTTAAGTATTCTACCACTTATTGAATGATAATCAAAATGAGTAGTTATTACACCACAAGAAGTATCATTTGCTGGATATTGAATAGGGGTAAAGTCATACACATCTTTATAATCTGGTATAACCATAACTCCTCCTGGATGCTGTCCTGATGTTCTTTTTACTCCAGTACAACCATTTGAAAGTCTCAGTACTTCTGCATTTGGGACACTTATATTATTTTCCTCTACATATTTTCTTGCATATCCAAACGCTGTTTTTTCTGCTACAGTACCTATAGTTCCTGCTCTATATACATACCCCTCCCCAAATAATTCTTCTGTGTACTTATGAATTATTGGCTGATAATTTCCTGAGAAATTTAGGTCTATATCTGGCTCTTTATCACCTTCAAAACCTAAAAATACTTCAAATGGGATATCATGGCCATTCTTAGCAAGCTTTCTTCCACACTTTGGGCAGTCCTTATCTGGTAAATCAACCCCTGAACCCCACTCACCTATTTCATAAAAAAATGAGTATTTACAGTCTTCATTTTCACAAATATAGTGTGCTGGAAGAGGATTAACTTCTGTTATATCACTCATTGTAGCCGCAAAAGATGACCCAACTGAACCTCTTGAACCAACTAGATAACCATCTGAAAGCGATTTTGCAACTAGTTTCTGAGCTATAATATACATAACCGCATACCCATTGCTTATTATCGAATTTAACTCCCTATCTAGCCTTTTTTGAACTATTTCTGGTATTGGATCTCCATAGATTCGCCTAGCTTTTTCATAACACATCTCTCTTAATTCCACGTCTGAACCTTCTATAATCGGTGGATAAGTATCATCTGGTATAGGTTTTATATCTTCAACCATATCAGCAATTAAATTGCTATTTTCCACTACAACTTCATATGCCAATTCTTCACCAAGATAACTAAACTCTTCCAACATTTCATCTGTTGTTCTAAAATGTAAATAAGTTTCTTCTTCATCTACTTTAAAACCTTGAGAATATTTAAGAACTTTTCTTAAAACAGCTTCATGTTTATCTAAAAAATGAACATCTCCAGTAGCTACTGGAATTTTATTAAATTTTTTAGCTGTATCAATTAGCTTTCTATTAAGTTCTCTTAACTCTTCTTCATCCTTAACTTCTCCTTTGTCAATCATAAATCTATTATTATCTATAGGCATTACCTCAATATAATCATATAAATCTATTATTTTTTTCATTTCATCATCAGAAACATTCTTCTTTACAGCTTGAAAGACCACTCCTGCTTCACATGCCGAACCAATTATCAGACCTTCCTTATATTCATTTAATACACTTCTAAGTATTCTTGGAGCTCTAAAAAAATGATTTACATGTGCATCTGAAATTATTTTATATAAGTTTTTTATGCCTACAGAATTTTTTGCTATTAAGGTTATATGATTTGTGCTAAGTTTTGTATAATCAATTTTTCCAAGCACATTATTTACATCACTTAAAGTCTTTGCTCCTTTTTCTGTAAGTATTTGTAAGAATTTATTAAATATAAGTGCTGTAGCCTCAGCATCATCTACTGCTCTATGGTGATTTAAAAGAGGTATACCAAGTTCTTTAGCAACAAGATTCAATCTATGTCTTTTTAATTTTGGCAACATTACTCTTGCCAGCATAAGTGTATCTACTTTTTTGTTATTATATAATAAACCTTGTTCTCTGCACTTTTGTGATATAAATCCCGTATCAAACTCTGCATTATGTGCTACTAATACACTATCTCCAACAAATTCCATAAACCTAGGAAGAACCTCTTCAATGGTTGGCTTGTCTTTGATTAGCTCATTAGTTATTCCTGTTAATTCCTGTATCTTATAAGAAATATCTTTTTCTGGATTTATCAATTCGCTAAATCTATCCACAATTTTAAAATTTTCTATCTTTACAGCACCAATTTCAGTTATTTTATCATTCGTGTTAGAAAATCCTGTTGTCTCTATATCAAATACAACAAATGTCTGTGAAAGTTCTTTGTCATTTGCGTCTTCTATAATGAGAGAATCATCTTCAACCAAATATCCCTCTACTCCATAAAGTACTTTAATATTATTTGCCTTACCTGCATTCATAGCATCAGGAAATCCTTGTACAACACCATGGTCTGTTATAGCAATAGCAGGATGCCCCCATTTAGCTGCACGTTCTACAAGCTTTTTAACAGAACAGATTGCATCCATAGAAGACATTTGTGTATGTGCATGTAGTTCTACCCTTTTTTCTTCTGATTTGTCTTCCCTCTCTGGTCTAACCTCTTTTCTTATTCCACTAATCATCATACTAATTTCTCTTTGATATGTATCATAAACTATGTCACCTTTGATTTTTAAATATGCACCTTTTTTAACATTTTCAAGTACTCCATCCTTATTTGTATCTGTTAAAAATAGTTTACAACTTATTGAACTAGTATAGTCTGTAATTGATGCTATCATAAGTATTTTTCCATTTTTAAGTTCTTTAGTTTCAACATCAAATATATCTCCAACAATTGCAACTGTTCCAGAAGATGCATTTAATTCAGCTATATTTTCAATCATAGCATTTGCATTATCTCCATAGACTAAATATTCATCTACTTCAGACTTAATTACATAACTTTCTTCTTCACGCTCTTCACAATTATTAATTTTTCCAATTTCCAAAGCTCTAATTTTTTCTTCCATTTCTCTATCATTAATTCTTATAAGTCTTTCTTTATTCACTTTTTCATCAACAGCTTTTTCAATCGTTATATTTAAATCCAATCCTAATTCTTCACTAAGCACAGTTCTAAGTACATAAATTACATTTTTTTTCATTAATCGCTCATAAAATATACCTTTTGGAAGTTTTATTTTTAATTCTTCATCTAAACAAAGAAATTCTACTTGTTTATACCAACCTGCTATAGATGGACAAAGATACTTTAATATATACAATATATTATTCCAATATTTTTTTATAACATCTTTATTAGATTTTCTTTCAAATCCAGTGAATCTTATCTTCATTCTCATATCTTTAAAATAATCGAGTTTATACATCAATTCTTCTTTAAATTTATCTAAGAGCTCATGAGAAACAATCTCCTTAGAAGTTAGATAAAAATAAACTATCTTGTCTTCTTTAAAATAAACTACTCTATTTATGTAAACTTCTTTAAGTTGCTTTCCAAGGCCACTATTATTAATTTCCAATTTATCTAAATATTCTTTAACACTTTCCATCTATATCCTCCTTTCTCAAAATTATCTTTATATATATTATTACCACTTTTTATCTATTTCTATCTGTTATTCACTTATATTTACTTAGAATTAATATTATAACATAAAAATTTTGTTAATATTAATTTTAGACATTGTAAATTATATACAAAAAGACTATAGATAATTTAAATAAATGAAAACTACCCATAGTCTGTATTTTTTATTTATGTATTACTTGTACTGAGGAACCTCAAAAACTAAACTACTTCCTCCTCCATAAAGACCAATTAGATTTTCCATAATTCCAGAAATTCCATTAGCCCAATTAACATCAGTTGCATATTGATGCCATGTATAATCATAATTCCACTTCATCTTATAGATAGTGTTTTGATTATATTTAGAGCTGTTTATATAATTTTGAGATATCCACTTTGCAGAGCCATCTATAGTAGCTTCTACACTCGTCCATCCATTAGAATATGCTGCTTCTGCCCCTGAAACATTAGCGCTTTTATCTATTGCTCCTATTCCAAAAAAATTGTATACTTTAACTGGTTTACTAAGGGGTTGACCCTTATAAGATGTTATTGTCTGACCTTGAGCAAGCGTAGATTTACCATATGCAGTTTCCCACATAGCATGTGATACCAAATATACAACGTCTATATTGTACTTCTTAGCGGCATTTATAAATGCTGCTCCTTGATTTTTAAAGATACTAGAAGATAAGCCATTAAGATATGAATTTAAACTCGATTCTGAAATACCTCCCGTATAGCTATTAATCTTCAAAAACTGCATCATACCTTTAGTTGTACTTGTAAAGTTTTTAGGATTTAAATAATATTCTATATCACTTGAACTTGCATTTACAAATGAACTTGTTCTTTGAGCTGAAAAAGTACTAAATTCAGGACTTGGAGTACTTTTTCTATTCCCTGGTGCTACTACATTTCCCCCTGCTGCCGCTTTCTCAACTTGTTTACTTATGTGAGATTCCAAAGTATAATTCAAAGATTTGTAATCAATTTTAGCTCCACTTATACCAGACATACCATTTACTTGACCTGATGATGAAGAATTATTTCCATTACTATTTGAATTATTATTAGAATTACTATTTGAGTTATTATTGGATGCATCTGTTGAAGTAGATAAATAATTACCTACTACAAAAGCTTCTTTATTATTAAAGCTAATTTTAGCCCATCCACTACTCTCTGACAATACAGTTACTTTACTTCCTTTATATACCTTCCCTAACTTACTATATGTAGAACCTGGCCCACTTCTTACATTTAATGAAGCTGTATTTACAACCTTATCAGTATTTTTTTTGTCATTACTTTGACTAGAGCCATCTGAGCTACTTTGACCTACCTCTGATAAATACATACTCGATACATACGCATCTTTTCCATTATACTTTATTTTAGACCATCCATTACTTTCTGATATTACTTCCACTTTGCTTCCTTTTGGCAACTTACCTAATAAACCATAACTTGTATTTGGTCCACTTCTTACATTTAATGAAGTTGTATTTACTTGTTTAGTTTTTGAGCTATTGGTTGAGTTTGAGATATCTCCTAAGTAAGAACTAGATACATATCCTAATCTTCCATCATATTTTATTTTAGACCATCCATTACTCTCTGATACTACCTCTACTTTTTGTCCTTTTTTTAGTACAGTTATGATTCTATAACTTGTGCCTGCTCCATTTCTCATATTTAAACTATTTGAAGTAACTTGTTTTTCTTTATTTGTAGATGTTCTTAAAGAATCACCATTTGATTTTGCTATATATTTTGACGAAGCCCAACCTTCTTGTCCAGATTCAGCTTTTATTTTATACCATCCATCAGAAGAGTCTTTAATCAAAACCTTGTCATCTTTCTTAGCAACAAAGGCTATACTACTTTCGGCAGTTGGCTCATTTCTTACATTTAAATAATTTATAGTCACTATACCTACATCCCCATCAGCATGTGCATTTATCATACTTAAGGGTAATACAGCTAATGTTGCTAACGCTGCTTTTTTCTTCACGTACTTCCCCCGCCCTTCTTATACACTAAAACAATTTTAATATAATTATACGACAACTTGTGATTTTAGTAAATATTGTCTATTTACATTTTGTATACATTCTATTTATAAATTCTTTATTCGTCTTATTAAGCTATAGGTTTTTTTAATATGAAAATAGATTTTTTTTATAATACTTATAATGTTACATGTGATTACCACATAAATTTATTTTAAAAACACAGGGTTCTAATAAAGTAACATAAATATCCTAATATGTAGTACAATTTATATATAATAATTTGGAGGTGTAACTATGGATGCAAATAACTTAAAAGAATTGATAGCTAATCATAACAATATAGTATTTTTTGGTGGAGCAGGTGTGTCAACTGAATCTAATATACCAGACTTTAGAAGTTCTACTGGACTGTTTAGCCAGAAACTCAATAAACAATTTACTGCTGAACAATTAGTTTCACATACTTTTTTTGTTAGATACCCAGAAGATTTTTTCGAATTTTATAAAGATAAATTAATATATCCTAATGCAAAGCCAAACAATGCTCATATAGCCTTGGCAAAACTTGAAGAGATGGGCAAACTTAAAGCTATTATAACTCAAAATATTGATGGACTTCACCAAATGGCTGGAAGCAAAAATGTCTTAGAACTACATGGTTCTGTACACAGAAATTATTGTACTAAGTGTGGTAAGTTTTTTGATTTAGAAGCTATGTTAAACCTAGGTGGTAATATTCCTTATTGTGACAAGTGTGGTTCTATAGTAAAACCTGATGTAGTACTTTATGAAGAAGCTCTTGACAATGATGTTATTACTAAAACAATTTCTGCTATAAGTAATGCTGATTTATTAATTATAGGAGGTACATCACTAGCTGTATATCCCGCTGCAAGTTTTATAGATTATTATAAAGGTAAATACATTGCTCTTATTAATAAAGCAAACACAGTTTATGATAAATCAGCTTCTCTTGTAATAAATAAACCTATTGGAGAAGTCTTATATGATGCTGTATTAAGACAAATGTAGATTTATTTCACTATTTTTATTCTATATATGAGTTTTTATGTTGAATTTAAAGTTTATTTTTAGTATTATCTTTGTTATGATGTTTTAGTATAAATATGAATAACTTGAAAGGAGCTTTTTATGAAACTAAAAACTATATCTTTACCAGAACTTAATAATTTAGACCCAACACTAGAATCTACATTTATCAAAATGGGCGAAGAACAAGGTGAATTGGCTGAATGTATAGGTAAATTCAGAAATCTAAGTGGAGAAAATAATGACTTGGATGAAGTTGATATTATAAAGAAAACTGCTAAGGAGCTAATGGATGTAGCTCAGACATGTGTTACTATGATGTTTAAACTAGAAGAACAATATGGTATTAATCTTGATGAAATACGCAAAGAACATATAAAAAAATTAGAAAAAAGAGGCTACATAAAAAATATAGATAAGTAAGATTTATTACTTATACATTATTAAAATAAATATTAAAGATGGTATCACAAAATGATTTTTAATTACATTTGAAGTACCATCTTTTTTATTTATTTTATTTTTAATAGTTTATAAAAAGTCTAAATTCTTTAAGTAAAGCTACTTTTTTATAATAAAGTTTTATTAATCTATTCATTTCTTCTTTCTTCATAAAGTTTACTGTATTCTTCTACAGCTTCATCCCATGCTTCTATATCAGTTATCCCCTTTTCAACAGCTAATAAATGAACCATTTCAGCTAATTTTGATGCTGACTCTATTATTCCCATTTGTTACACCCTCTCTATTGTCAAATACTTACAAAAAATGTTAATTAATTCTAATATCTGTTATTATTATTTCCAAAAACTCTAGTAAATAAAGATTTTTTTATTTTTTGACATAATTAGAATATATACACAAAACAATAGGATATTTTTAGTTGCAAAAATTCCTATATAAAATCTAACTATTATTAAATTTTTTATATATTAAATTGAGAGATAATGAATATATTTATATAGATACATATTAAATTTATTATAGGAGAGAATATTATATGTTTAAAATTTTCCTTTTTTCTAGTGAACAATTTGTAAGCCTCTTTATATTTGGATTATTTCTATACTATTGTCCAAAACTAACAAAAAATATTTTGCCTTATAGTTACACAGTCGAGAAGATAATTTGTACATTAATGGTAATAGTTATGGTTTTAGAGCAATTCTTAATTATTTCTTCTGGTAATTATAGTACTCTAAATTCTTTGCCAATTGGAATTAATTATATCTGTATATACCTGTGTATAGCCATACTTATTTTTAAACAGTATCATCTTTTTAATATCTTTTTTTCATGGAGTTTGGTTTGTTCAGTTGGAGAACTCATTTTTTCTAAAAACTTGGGTTATGAATTTCCTAGCTTGATATATTTTATATTTGTCTTCTCTAAATGTCTTATAATTTATGCAAATATCTATATGGTCGATGTTAGAAAATTTAAAGTTAACAGATATGCACTTAGAGATAATTTAGCTATTTGCTTTATTTATTTTTCATTCATATTTTTACTAAACACATTTACCAATTCGCAATACTATTATGGTTTTTTAAGCCATAGCACAACTGCTATTTTTACATTTATTTTTGTTACTAGTATTATGTACATACCTGCTCTTTTGTCTAATAGAGATACTTTTATACTTGAAAAAAAGAAAAAGAGTAAATAATTTATTTAAATTTAAAAATAAAGCCACATGGATAATCTTAAATCTAAGTAATTATCCATGTGGCTTTATAGGTTATATATTTTATGATTGTTATTTTATATCTCTGCTAAATAGTACAATGTTCTAACAGGTTCTCCTGTTGCACCCTTTGCTTTGTATCCAATTGATTTTGATGATGTACTTGTGCCAGCTATATCCATATGTATCCATGGAGTATCACCAACAAATTCACCAATAAAAGCTCCTGCTGTTATACATCCAGCATTTTTACCTCCTGTATTTTTAAGGTCTGCTTCTTCACCTTTTATCATATCTCTAAATTCATCATAAATTGGCATCTTCCATACCCTTTCACCTGATAAAGCAGATGCTTTTTCTAGTTTACAATAAAATTCATCATTATTTGTCACTACAGGAGTTGCGACGTTACCCAATAATGTTAAAGCAGCACCCGTTAATGTAGCTACATCAACCACCTTTGTTACCTTTTCATTATTTATGATGTAATATATTGCATCAGCTAATGTAAGTCTACCTTCTGCATCTGTATTTAAAACTTCAATAGTTTTCTTTGCCATAGAATTAATTATATCTCCAGGTTTATATGAGCCTCCTGATAAAGCATTTTCACATGCAGCGACTACTGCTATAACATTTCTCTTTAATTTATTTTGAGATATAGCACACATGGCGCCTATGACACTTGCAGCACCAGCCATATCTGTTTTCATATCTAACATAGAAGCATTTGATTTTAAAGAATATCCACCTGTATCATAAGTCAATCCTTTACCTACTAGACCAAGTATATCTTTACTTTCTTTGTCTCCAAAATATCGCATAACTATGAATCTTGGTTTATTAATAGAACCTCTTGAAACAGCAAAAAAAGCTTCCATTCCTAATGCTCTTATTTTTTCTTCTTCATATACTTCAACATTAAACCCAAACTCTGCTCCAAGTCTAACTGTTTCTATTGCTAACGTCTCTGGATAGATTATATTTGATGGTTCATTTACTAGATTTCTAGCTATTATATTTGAATTAGCTAATATCTTAGCTTTTTCAATTTGACACTCCGCTTCTTTTTCAGTAAATATAATTATATTATCTATTTCCTTTTTTTCAAAATCATTGTTTTTTGACTTATACTTATTAAATTTATAATCTCCAAGTAATACCCCTTCTGTAAAAGCACCTATTTCATCACTACTTAAGTCGAGATTCAGTATATTAATATCATTACTCTTATATTCTTTATTTTTCAATATATTTTTTAACTTCTTACATAAGTTTCCACCTATGATTCTAATCTTTTCTGTATTTAATAACTCTCTCTTACCAAAACCAACAAAACAAACATTCACTAAACTATCATTTTTAAACAATGTTACAGTGTCTATATTATTTTCTTTAGCTTTAAAATCTCTACTTACTAAATTTAATTCATCAAAAGGTGTAGAAACATCTTCACCATCAAACATAGCTATTACTGTTATAGTATTTTCCAAACTTTTTAATATTTCTTTAGAACATTTTATCTTCATAATAAAGCCTCCTTTTTAAAACAACTGTTCTATTATAGTTTTAGTTTCTTCTAAAGAAGCAAATAATTTATCTTTATTATCTATATCTAAGCAATCCATTTTATCACTTATTATAGATACAAATTTTAATATTTCATCATCTAGTATCTTTTCTCCATTTTTAGTTATTCCATAAAATGTATTTCGTCTATCTCTACTATCTTCTTCCCTATACACATACTCTTGCTCAACTAATTTATTGAGTAATATACACAAACTAGAAGTAGATACATGTAAATCCCTACTTAAATTTTTAAGCTCTATTTTATCATGTTTCCTTATCTTTACTAAAGCAAAAAATTGTCTTTCTGTAAGAATCTTACTTTTTTTATATCTTTCATTATTAATAATTTTTATTAAATTATGAAAGTTATTCATACTTTCTAACAACAAAATAGATAACTCTTTATCGCTCATAACACTCACCTCAAAACTAATGATTTATAACTCCCTCTTATATCTCAAATACGTTTATATATCTATAACATAATACTACTTTTCTTTTTATAATTATACTATATATCAACTTTATTATCTATTTAAATTGTTTTAAGCTAAAATCTTACTATATATAAACATTTAAATCACATAACAAAATAGTGGGATTTAAACTAATCCCACTACCTTATTTAAAACTACAGCCATATTTGTAAATATTTTATCTTATTCTTGCATATTATTTTTGTCTTGATTTTTATTACTTTGAGATATGTTTTGAATTTTCTCCAATACTCTAGGAGTTATAGATAATATATTATCTACAAGATTAATATTGCTATCTAAACTCATTATTCTAGTCTCTCCACTTTCAACAACTACAAATGCTACTGGTTGCACAGATATAGCACCTGCGCTACCTCCAGCAAAATTCGTATCTGCTTTTTCATTTTTTGATTCAATTTCTTTATCTTTCTCATCATATCCTTTTGAGTATTCTCCTCCTCCTATACCAAATCCAATCGTAACTTTTGATATAGGTACAACTACTGTAGTATCTGTTTTTATAGGGTCTCCTATAATAGTATTTGCATCTATAGAACCTTTAATTGTTTCAAGAGTTGTTTCCATAAGACTTTGTATCGAACCTGTTGCTCTCATTACTATCACCTTCCTTATAATTTCCTTTATTCTTATTCATAATCTTATTAATCATTATTATAGTACGAAATAAATCTTTTATTCTTGACCTTATATGTATCCTTATATTTCCCAAAACATAATTTTTTGTAAAATCCGGATTTACATTTAAATACATTTTTTCTGCATCAATTATATTAAATAAATTTCCATATAGAGTATTTATTAATACATACACAGAAGATGTTAAGCCGATATTTTCAGTTCCAAAATTAATATTTGAATAAAGTTCATGTATTTTTATTTTTTTTAATAGTCTATAAACGCTTAAAAGGTCATCAGCTAATAATATACCTGAATCTATATTATTCTTCATCCCTTCTTTTTTATCATTATTTTTACTATTTTCAGCTGGATAAAGTTGTCTATTTATATTTATTAAATTAAACATGTATTTTATATTAATTGTTAGAATAATATCGTTGTTATTTATATCAGCTACTAATAAGATGTTTATATGAGATATTAAAATCAATATAAGTATACTTATTATAAAAATTATAGCTATTATTAAATACTTAAAATTAAATAATTCATTAAACTCCATGTTTATATTATCATCAAAAAATTACTATTTATACTTAATTATCCATATTTATTTCGATATAATTTTAATTTTATATTTACACAAAAAAACACAATAACTTAGAGCATTTTAAATCCTTAAAAATTTAAAATCGCAAACTAAATTATTGTGTTTTTAATTTTAATGCTATCACTATACATGTACAACATTTTATTCATTTGTAGCTACTTCTTGATAATTTTCTATAGGAGGCAACTCTTCAAGGGTTTCTATATTTAACAATTTTAAAAATTCATCCGTTGTTCTATAAATTATAGGTTTACCTATCTTGTTAAGTCTACCAGCCTCTTTTATAAGTTCATTTTCAAATAAGGTCTGTAATACCTTATCGCACTTTACTCCTCTTATATCTTCTATCTCAACTTTTGTTATTGGTTGCTTATAAGCAATGATAGTAAGAGTTTCTAATGTGGCCTGACTCAGACTTTTCTTTTTCTTTGGTTCAATAATCTTCTTTATATATTCCGCATAATCTTTATTTGTGCACATTTGATACTTGTTTTCTAATTTAATTATCTGGATACCTCTATTTTTTTCTCTATATTCCTCAATAAGTGAATTTAACATAATCTCTATCTCTTTTGATGAAAGTTCTTTATTTATTATATAGTTTAATTCTTTTATACTTATTGGTTCTCCATATGCAAACATAACAGACTCTATAATATACTTTATATCTTCTCTTTTCATTTTAACACTCCGAACTTTTTCTTATTAGAATATCATCAAAAAATATATCTTGTACTACTACTATTTCTTTTTCTTTTATAAGTTCTAATATAGATAAAAAAGTAGCAATTATTTCATCATTTTCATATGATTTTATGATATTTGTGAAAGTAACTTCAAGCTTCTCTTTTATAATATCTCTTATATATAAGATTTTTTCTTCTACAGATATTATCTTCTTCCTTACTATTTTATCTAGTTTCTCATCATTAGAATTTTCAATTTGTGATGTTTTAACTTTAAATATGTATGGAAGTATATTTTTTATTGCTTCTATTGATATATCTTCTAAATCTACATTATCATCAATAATTATTTCTTCTTTATTTCTATAAAATCTCTCATTGATATAAGTTATATTTTCTTTTATATCTTGTGATGCCATCTTGAACTTTCTATATTCTTCTAACTTTTCCATAAGTTCTATTCTTGGGTCTTCCTCTTCATCCTTTTGCTTATAAAGCAGATATTTGGATTTTATCTCTAGGAGTTTTGATGCCATAGTTATAAATTCGCTAGTTATTTCTAAATCCATTTTATCTAACACTTTCAGATAATTTAGATACTGCTTGGTTATATCTATTATAGATATATCCTTTATGTCTATTTTATGTTTTGTTATTAAATCATACAGTAAATCTAATGGCCCCTCATAGACTTGCAATTGTATATTATACTTCATACCAATCCCTCTTTAATCTATTTATTGTATTAAACGAATAAATATACTATTTTTAGTAGTACAGCATATATTGGAGTTAATATTATTCTATATATACCAGTAAATAAAGCAATTAATAAAATTATATAACTCATACTTTCAAATTTGTACACATATTCATTCCATTTATATGGTACAAATGTAGATATAACTCCCCATCCATCAAGTGGTGGTATTGGAAGCAAATTAAACGCTGCAAATCCAATACTATATAAAAACACATATTCAGCTATTGTGTTTATCGCATACATATGCACATACTTATTTATAATTACACAAAGTATGGCAGTCAAAAGATTACAAAAAACACCTGCAAGTGAAACTATCAGATTTCCTATTTTGTAGTTTTTAAAGTTATTTGGATTTACTGGTACTGGCTTTGCCCATCCTATTCTAAGAATAAACATAGCCAAAAGACCAATTGGGTCAACATGTCTTACAGGATTTAATGTCATTCTACCATAAGATTTAGCTGTATCATCTCCCAATAAGTGAGCTGAATAAGCATGGCCAAACTCATGTATTGATATTGCCATAGCTATACCAACTAAACTTGCTACTATTTCTCCTATATTCATACTTAACATTAATGTACATCTCCTAAATTAAATTTTTAATACTATTATAACAATTAAATAACTTATAATCAAAATTATTTTATATTATAATAATTTTAACATATCAGCATAAAATTAAAATTCACTTTTTATTTTATAACTTTTATTATTATATCATATTCATTGTGAAAATATAATAATTACGCCTACTGTAAATAGAATATTATGTTGACATGAATTGACATTATTGTTATTTTATTTGTGTATTACAAATGAAAGGAGTAATAAAATGAACAATCTTGCAGAAAAAAATGAGCTTAAATTTAGATATGCAGTTGAATCAGATACACCTCTTATATTAAACTTCATAAAAGAACTTGCTTCTTATGAGAATCTATTAGATGAAGTTATCGCTACAGAAGAGATACTCAATGAATGGATATTTGTAAAGAAAAAAGCTGAGGTTCTGATTGGTGAATATGATAATGAAGCTATAGGCTTTGCTTTATTTTTTCATAATTTTTCGACTTTTCTTGGTCGTGCAGGAATTTATCTGGAAGACTTATATATCAAACCAGAATTTCGTGGCAAAGGCTATGGCAAAACATTTCTAAAAAAACTAGCAAATATTGCTATAGAGCGTGGCTGTGGTCGTTTGGAATGGTGGTGTTTAGACTCAAATAAACCAAGTATAGATTTCTACCTATCAATGGGTGCAGAACCAATGGAGGATTGGACAGTATATCGAATTGCTGGAGATACCCTTAATAATTTAGCAAAATAAATTACATATAAATAAAAATAGCAACTGAGATAGATAAAGTTGCTATTTTTTTATTCATATTTAGATTTTAGTCAATATCATACAAGAAGTACAAAAAAATATGTGTTACACTTTATATAATGTGAAGGGAGGTTACTTAAGTGAAGCAAGAAGAACGCACAGTATGTTTTGATAAGGAATTGAAAATCGAAGCATATAGATTTAAAGGTATAATGCAAAAGTTCCCAAACCATTTTCATGAACATTATGTAATTGGTTTTATAGAAAAAGGTCAAAGATATTTATCTTGTAAAAACAAAGAATATACCACAAGTACTGGGGATTTGTTACTTTTTAACCCTTTTGATAGTCATACTTGTGAACAGATAGATAATAAAGTGCTTGATTACAGATGTATAAATATTAAACCAGAAATAATGAAAAAAACTGTATTTGAAATTACAGGAGAAAATTATTTACCTAAGTTTAATCAATCTGTGATATTTCGTAGTGAGCTAGTACCTCTACTACAAGAATTACATCATATAATCATGGAAGAAGAGTTAGATTTTAAAAAGGAAGAACTTTTTTTCTTTCTCATTGAACAATTAATTGAAGAATATACTGAACCAAATTTGCAATTTAACTTAGAAAAAACAAGTATAGAAATTCAAGCAGTATGTGATTATCTAGAAGACAATTATGCTGAACGTATATTGCTTGATGAATTAAGTGCTATAGCAGGAATGAACAAGTACTCATTACTTCGCAACTTTACAAAATTAAAAGGTATTACACCATATAGGTACTTAGAAAATATACGAGTAAATAAGGCTAAGAGACTTTTAGAAAATGGTGTAGAACCTATAGATGCTGCCATACAGACAGGCTTTGTAGACCAAAGTCACTTTACAAATTTCTTTAAGAATTTTATTGGTCTTACTCCAAAGCAATATCAAAACATATTTATAAACAATGACAAAAACAACTTTAAATAAAAAGGAGAAATAAAAATGGAAACTAAAAATTCAAAATGTGTTATGGTAATAGATGAAACTTTACCAATGGGAATCATATCAAATACTGCTGCTATAATGGGAATTACACTAGGAAAATTTGCACCAGAGACTGTTGGTTCAGATGTGCTTGATAAAACAGGAAACATACACCTAGGAATAGTTGAGCTTCCTGTTCCTATTTTAAAAGGTAACAAAGAACTTATAAAAGATTTACGAAAAAAATTATATAGTACTGAATTTGAAGAATTAACTGTTGTAGATTTTTCAGATGTTGCACAAGGTTGTAATGTTTATGATGAATTTGTTCAAAGAATTGCTAATGTACCAGAAGATGATTTACAGTATTTTGGTATAGCAATCTATGGAAACAAAAAGAAAGTGAATAAACTTACTGGTAGTATGCCTTTACTTAGATAAATATTAAATAGACCTAAATATAAAATAATATTCTAAGTTTTATATATTTATCAAGTTCTCTATAAAAAACATAAAATTAGACAATCCTTCTATAAAAACAAATAAAAATACCCCTATAGTAAATAATTCTATATGGGTATTTTTTATGTCGATTGTAATTATATATCATTTGGCAATTATTTATATCATATTATCAATTATTCTTTGAAGCATTTGTAGATAGCTTGCTTTATTTATATCTTTAGTATTTATCAATTCTACTTCACCTATTACTTTTTTATCTTTACATATCTTTATCTTTCCTAAAACAGTTCCTTTTTTAATTGGCATTTTAGGATTTTTTACTATTTCAATTTTCTTATCAAACTCTTTAGAGCTTCCTTTTTTAATAAGTGCATTTAAATCTTCCTTAGCAACTAATTTAACTTTGTTTTCATCTGCCTTATCCAATGTAAGGGTTGCTACATTATCACCTTTACTACATAACTTAACACTTTCATAGTTAGCAAATCCATAGTTTAAAAGACTAGACGCATCGTTAAATCTTTCTGGAGAAGTCTCTGCTCCTAAAGTTGCTGCAACTAGATGAGTATTACCTCTCTTTGCTGCTGCTGATAAACAGTATTTTGCTTCTTGAGTAAATCCAGTTTTAACACCAGTTGCTCCTTGGTAATGCTTTATAAGTTTATTAGTATTTGCAAGACCTACTGTAACTTGTTTCTTACCTACCACAACTTTATCCATCCATGTAGTTAAGTATTTACTTATCATTTCGTGTTTTAACAGTTCTCTAGACATTAAAGCTATATCATGAGCAGATGTATAGTGGTTTGCAACTGGAAGTCCATTTGTATTTGCAAAATGAGTATCATTCATATTTAATTCTTTTGCTTTAGCATTCATTCTGTCAACAAATCCTTCAACACTTCCAGCTAAATGTTCAGCCATAGCAACACAAGCATCATTTGCAGAAGCAACAGCTATACCTTTTAATAATGTATCAACCTTTTGAGTCTCTCCTGGCTCTAGGAATATTTGACTACCACCCATACTAGATGCAGTTTCACTTACTTGAACTTCATCATCAAGCTTAATCTTGCCTGAATCTAAAGCTTCTACTATAAGTAGCATTGTCATTACCTTCGTTACACTAGCAGGAGGAAGCTTTTTATGAGCATCCTTTTCGTATAAAATTTGTCCACTACCAACATCCATCAAAATTGCTGATTTTGAAGATATATTTAGTTGGTTGGCATCAGCATTTTCCTTATTATTTGCAAAAGAAAAGCTTAAAGGAGTAAGCGCAAGTAATATAGCCAAAGCAGTACTAGCTAATTTTTTCATCGATGTCACCTCTTAAAGTTTATTTAAACTTATTTTCTCACATTTAACTTTTTTTATTCTAAATGCCTAGATATACCTTGACCTAAATTTTTTTTCTTCTCAAGCTTTTTAAAATAACCTTCTAAAACACCTTTATTAGATGCATTTTCTATTATTTCAAAAGCATCTTCATAATTCATGCCATATTCTCCTGCTATTTCCATCTTGGTTTGTTTTAAGGCTTTTATAGCATTTTGTCTTGAAATATTATCCATAAGAATCCTCCTCTTAGTAAAATTTATATATAATTAGTTTTTACTAATAAAAGATTGTTATAATTGGTATTTTATGTAATATATGTTTTTCAATATCACAAATTAAAAAGACCTCCTGCAATTCTTAAGATAATATCAACTAGATTTTTGATATTATCTTAAAAATTACAAGAGGTCTAATTTTCAATTTTATAGTTTTTTATATACTACACTTCCATTATTATAGGAAGTATCATTGGATTTCGTTTAGTTTTTTGATATAAATATTCTTTTAGGTTTTCTTTAATGTTATTCTTTAAATAAGCCCACTCTTTAATATTTTTCTCTTCACATTCATTTAGGACATTCTTAATTATATCTTTTGCCCCATCCATTAAATCTTCTGACTCTCTTACATATACAAATCCTCTAGAAATTATGTCTGGACCTGCTAAAACTTTACCTTCATCCTTAGAAATAGTTACTACAACTATCATAAGACCATCTTCTGATAAATGCTTTCTATCTCTTAAGACTATGTTACCTACATCGCCTACACCTAATCCATCGACTAATATGTTTCCTGTTTGTATACGGTTTGCTACTTTAGCAGAATTCTTATCTAATTCCAAAACATCTCCTGTTTGCATGACAAAAATATTTTCTTTGTCCATACCAAGTTGTTCAGCTATCTCAGCATGTTTTTTTAACATTCTATATTCACCATGAGCTGGCATAAAAAACTTAGGTCTAACTAATGCATGTATAAGTTTTAATTCTTCTTGACAGGCATGTCCAGAAACGTGTATATCAGCTATATCGCTATAAACTACTTCTGCTCCCTTTTCAAATAAGAAATTGATTACTCTTGATATTAATTTTTCATTTCCTGGTATTGGATGAGCAGATATTATAACCAAATCGCCACTCTTTATCTCTACTTTTTTATGCTCTGAAAAAGCCATTCTAGCAAGAGCTGACATAGGTTCACCTTGTGAACCAGTTGTTATTATCACTAACTCACTATCTTCATATTTGCATATATCATTTAAATCTATAAGCATATCATCAGAAATATCTAGATATCCTAATTCTTTTGCAACTCCAACTACATTGACCATTGAGCGACCTGATATAGCAACTTTCCTATTGAACTTTTCAGCTGTGTTTATTATTTGTTGTAATCTGTGTATGTTGGATGCAAACGTAGCAACTATGATTCTTCTGCCATTTCCCTTTGCAAATAATTCATCAAGACCTACTCCAACAGTCTTTTCAGACATAGTAAATCCTGGTTTTTCTGCATTAGTACTATCAGCCAGCATTAAAAGTACTCCTTTTTTGCTTAACTCACAGAGTCTATGCATATCCATAACATCACCATCAATAGGAGTCAAATCAATCTTAAAGTCTCCTGTGTGGTATATTATACCTTGGTCTGTGTGTACTGCAATAGAGTAAGCATCTGGTATACTATGATTATTTTTCAAAAACTCTACTTCCATGTTATCAAGTTTTATAACTTGTCTTGGAGTTATGACATTTAACTTAACATTATTCATCTTATGCTCTTTAAGTTTCACTTGTATAAGACCTATACTAAGTCTTGCTCCATACACAGGTACATTTATCTTCTTTAATATATATGGAAGAGCCCCTATATGGTCTTCATGTCCATGTGTAATAAATATACCCTTTATTTTATCCCTATTTTTGACTAAATAAGTTATATCTGGTATAACTATATCTACCCCTAACATTTCATCTTCTGGAAAACTAAGTCCAGCATCTATAACAATTATTTCATCTTTATACTCAACAACAGTCATATTTTTTCCAACTTCGTTAAGTCCACCTAAGGCCATTACCTTTATCTTATTGGTGTTCTTTTTGAACAATTGCATCATCTCCTTCTGTCTATTTAATTTTTTAACACGTTCTACAATCCTAAATAATATCAAATCACGCACTCGCTACCAGTTATTCTTATTGTACCATAATTCGTATCATATTTTAAGCTATATTTAAAATACATTTAACGTATTATTTTGACAAACCTATTTTATTTTGATATCCTCTAAATATTATATGATTTAATATCGGATATTTTAGGAGGATTTATGCGTGGTAAAACTCATTGTGCAATAGGAATCTTAACAGCCATCCAAACGTCTTTAATATTTAAAATTCCTATATCTTTAGTTGACATTTTAGTTTCAGCTACTTTTGCCGTACTGCCCGATTTGGATAAATCTAATTCTATGGTCTCAAATTTCATTCTAAAAAACAATATATCCAAATACATATATAGAATTTTTATATATGCTGTTAATATTATTATTTTCTTTATTTCAATAAATATAAATGATAATTTTTATTTAAGTGCAATAATTACATTTATTGCAATTATAATTATTGAAGCAAAATTAACACATACGTTTCTTAGAAAAGTTTTTCTATCATTAATATTTATACTATTAGCTATATGCTTATACATCATAGAAGTTGAAATATATTTTATAATTTTTTGTCTAATGTTGTCAATTTTTCCCTGGCTGAAGCACAGAAGTTTTTCTCATAGCATATTTGCAACTATAATAATATATTTTTTACTAAAACAGATAGAATTAATCACTAGTATTAATAATTTATCTTTTTATGGGACTCTTGGTTATGCAAGCCATATGTTTTTAGGAGATTTATTTACAAAACAAGGAATACCAATTTTTTATCCATTAAGTGAGAAAAAAATTTCTTTAGGCTTTTTAACTGTTGGAGGTCCATTCAGTAATTTTATAGAAAAATCATTTATTTTCATCCTTATAGGATTAATTATATTTTCAGTATTAAAATTATAAATACTTTGAAAACTATATATTTGTATATCATAAGCAACTCATAATAAAAAATGGAAGAATAGCATAGAATATAAAAGTTCTATACTATTCTTCCATTGACATTAAGCAATAGAAGGTTATTCTTCTGAGTCGCTTATTCCATTACACTCATCACATAGTCCATAAAATTTAACATCATGATCAAGTATTTTAAATTTGTACAATGATTGTATCTCTTTTTCTATATTGTCTAAAAGGTCTTCTTTAGCTTCCATTATCTTTCCACAATTTTTACAAATAAGATGATGATGATTATGACAGTCTTCTTTATGTAGACTAATCTCATATCTTATACATCCATCGTCTAAGTTTAGTTTTGATATTAACCCTATTTCATCCAACAACTGCATTGTTCTATATACAGTAGCTAAACCTATTTCAGGACAGTCAACCCTAACCAAATCATAGATTTCTTCACTACTTAGATGTGAATGGTCATGTTTAAGCAATATTTCAACTATTGCTCTTCTTTGTGGCGTAATCTTAAAACCAGTTTCTTTTAACTTGTCTTTTAATAAATCCATTGTGTTTGCCATAACATCACCCTTACTATTTTCAATTGATAATCTTTATTAAATAATATTGTAATTGATAATTCATTTTTTGTCAAGACATTTGAAAAAATTTAATTTATTCTCACAATATAAATATATACCCATAAAAGATATATTATTCACCAAAATCCATAAATTTTTTAATATTTTTAATAAAAATAAAAAAACAGATATATACTATAAATGCTTTTACAATTAATAAATCTTAATTAAAGCAAAAATAATAAATACCTGAATTTTTATATACAAACTTAACTTTCTATCTAGTTAAGTCCATTTGAATCATCTTCATCATAATTTAAACCTTCTTCTTCCATTATAGCTGTATATACAGCTACAACAGTTTCATACTCTTCATCACTTTCTAAAGGTATTAATATTTCACCTTCTTCGTCCTCATCGATTCTAAAGATTAAAGCTTCTTCAGCCTCTTCATCATCTAAAGGCATTAATATTGCATACTCTTTTCCTTCTGCTTCTAATGTTAATATTATTTCAAATTGGCTTTCAACGCCATTTTCGTCTATTAAATTTATTATATTTTCTTCCATAATGTCATTCACCTCAAATTTATTTTTATTTTTATTATTTATATTATATATCATAAGTATTCAATTTTATAGCTCTTTTATGAATTTATTTTAAAATCTAAATATCCTTGCAAAATTATTACTGCTGCTAACATATCTATAACCTTTTTTCTCTTTTGCCTACTTACATCTGCCTCTAATAGAGATCTCTCCGCTGCTACTGTAGAAAGTCTCTCATCCCAGAAATCTACATCAAGACCTGTTTCTTCTTTTATTAATTCACAAAACTTGATTACTTTTTCTCCTTGTGGACCCAAAGTTCCATTCATATTTTTTGGCAATCCTGATACAATTTTATTTACTTGCTTTTCTTTTATTATTGCTTTTATTTCTTCAATATCTTTTTTCTTTCCAACTCTTCTTATCGTTTTCACACCTTGTGCAGTTAATCCCATTAAATCACTCACAGCAACTCCAATAGTTTTATCACCAACATCAAGCCCCATTATTCTTCCGTCTAACATAATTCCTCCTTTGTTTATTTATATTCTACAAGTTAAATACATATTATCAATCATAAAAATTGCAATATGATTTTTTGATGTAAGCTGTTCAGTTTACATTAGTAATCATATTGCATTTTTTATTTAAGTAATATATAAACAGTAAAAAATTTTTTAGTTATTTTTTTCAAATATTATCATATTTATACTTATTATTATAAGTGGTATAAGTATATATATAGATGCTGTAGATGCAGCAACTATACCAGAATCGTTAACTAAAAGAGTAATTATACAACCAACCATAGATGCAATAAAACCTTTAAATAATATTGGGAAGTTGTTCATTATCTTCCTAAAGTGTCTAGATGGCTTGAATATAAGTACTGCAATTACTCCAATTCCTACAAGTAAAATATTTACCCATACACTTGTCTGTGCTAATTGCATATTCATTTGAATTTTTCTTCCAAATGTCTGTAATATCTCTCCTGGCCCATTTAAGAAAATTCGTTGTACAAACATACCTAAATGAGATTCACTACCTGAAACTATATCTAAAGCTGCAAATGCACAAACCACAACCACAGTTGAAATAGCCAGTAATATAACTTTCTTAAAATCTATTTTAATATCATATATAAGCATTATAAACAATAAATACGCTACACATTCTGATATAGCTCCACCAACATTTGCACCCATTGAAGGATATGCACTAGTTATAAGTATTATTAATGAAAAAATTACAACAAGTAACTTAGATACCTTCTTGTAGTGTAATAATACTGCTAAACCAAATACTGCACTTGCAATAGTTACACCTTCATATTCATTCCCTACACCATAGTATCTAGCTCCAATAACAGCATCATAACTCATTATATTATTTTGCATTAAATATGTTCCAAATACGGAATCTATAACTATGACTAAAATAGTAAGGGCCGCAAAAAATCCCATGTGTTTTATATCATTGTCTTTAAATAATTTTCTACCCAGTAAGTATAATATTAATGTAGTAGCAAATATTCCTAAAGATATTGAAAGTGGAGTTTTAAAATTCATCAAAGGAGCTAACATAAATGATAGTGGCATTATTATACCTAATTTTATAAACTCTTTAAGTACTTTGAATACACGCTCTTTATGTGGCATATAATTTCTAAAGAAAACTGCAAACATTGCAATTACCCAAGAAGCAGATATCACTCCTACAAATCCATTTATAATACTTGACCTTATTGAAGATATAGATACTATCCTTTCATAAAGTGATTTCAGATAACTAGCATTGTCTTCTCTGTTCACCAAAGAGTAACTTCTACCTACCATCTCTTTATTCTCAAGGCCAAATTC
Source organism: Clostridioides sp. GD02404 (assembly GCF_045898275.1). Classification (NCBI taxonomy): domain Bacteria; kingdom Bacillati; phylum Bacillota; class Clostridia; order Peptostreptococcales; family Peptostreptococcaceae; genus Clostridioides; species Clostridioides sp. GD02404. The sequence goes on along the minus strand of NZ_JBJOCA010000005.1, from coordinate 112,835 downwards.
ATTTAATATATCTACTCCAACATCTAGATTTGCAACAATTCCAGCTTTTCTTGTTGTTGCAGATTCCAATAAACCTTTCCCTTCTCCACTAAATTTTATTATTGGAGAAAGTCTTCTTTTATTTTTATAATCTAAATCGCTTGGAAACGCACTTGATATATAAACAGTGTCATTTTCTCCAACCATAGAAAATACTTGTTCAAGATACTTATTTATATTTTTTACAATGTTTTTCTTCATTGTAGAATAAGTATTATCATTTAGATTCAATCTATACATATCTAATCTATATGTATCTCCAAGTTCCACAAATATAGCATCACTATTATTATAAGATTTTTTAGTCTCATCTAATAACTTATTGTAGTCTGTAGACATTCCAAATGGCATTTTAGAATCTTTTTTATTAATATCATCAATATTTCCTGAATCAAGTCTTCCATATTGGTCCATAGCAACTAAGCATAGATTTCTATTTTTAATTACTTGATTATTTTCAATGATATCAGAGTTTCCAATCACAGATGTCTTTAGGCCATTTTCTGACAAAGTTTTTCCTAATGACCCTAAGTTTGCTCCATATTCTCCAGACTCAAGATTTTCGTTTATTGATTTATTAATACTTAAATCATTTATTTCTTTAGCTTTTTGACCTGTTGCAACTTCAAAAACTTTAGCAGTATCTTGGTCTACTTTTTGAAAATTGATATAGTCTTCAGTAGTCACATTAGCTCTTGTTCCTGCACCCATACTTGCATAAGACCTTCTATCGTCAGTACCTTGATCCCCTCTTATATTCATGAGAGCTATATAGCCTCTCTTTTCTAACTCGTTTTTTAAGATTGGAATATTCATCATACTTCCAAGATTAGTCCTATTCATATCAATAAATATAACCTTGCCTTTTTTTTCAGCAAAACTATAGCTGGCAGTCGATACAAAAATCATAATGACTACTGCAAACAATGACATAATCTTTTTTCTCATTTATTTGACCTACTTTCTATTCAGATAGTGCGTGATTACTTCTTCAAGTATCTCATCTCTTTCAAATTTTTTAATTATAGCTCTTGCATTTTTGTGACTAGTTATATAGCTAGAATCACCAGAAAGGAGATACCCTATAATTTGATTTATAGGGTTATATCCTTTTTCAACTAGTGCTTTATATACAAAATCAATAGTGTCTCCTACACTCATTCTATCCTCTGGTATCCCTTCAAATTTCATAGTGTAGTCTAAATCTTTTTCCAAATTAAAAACCTCCTTAAGTGAATGTTATTTAACTTGTGTCTTAATAACCTCACTTGCATAGCTTAAAGCTTGGTCAACCTTAGATACATCACTAGCTCCTGCTTGTGCCATATTAGGTCTTCCACCACCTTTTCCTCCAGCTATTTTTGCAACTTCTCTGACAATATTACCTGAATGTATTCCCTTGTCTAATACATCTTTAGTGGCAGTAACTACAAAGTTAACTTTATCATCTACTACATTTGCTAGTACCACTACACCAGAACCAAGCTTATCTCTTAAATTATCTGCTGTTTCTCTTAGTGTATCCATGTCCATACCTTCAAATTTATTAGTTATTAAATTAACTCCATTTACTTCAACTTTAGAATCAAAAATAGAATCAGCTGATTGTAAACTCATCTTAGCTTTCATATCATGTAATTCTTTAGATAAATTTTTATTCTCTTCCAATAAAGAGCTTATTCTTTGAATTAAATTATCTTCCTTAGATTTTAAGTTTACACAAACTTCAGAGATAATTCCATCTCTTTCTTTTAGATATTCATAAACAGCTTTTCCTGTTATCGCTTCTATCCTTCTTACACCTGCTGCTACCCCACCTTCAGATAATATCTTGAACATTCCTACTTGAGAAGTATTTGTCAAGTGAGTTCCTCCACAAAGTTCTGTAGAATAATCTCCCATAGAAACTACTCTTACCTCATCACCATATTTTTCACCAAATAGTGCTGTAGCTCCTTTTTCTTTAGCTTCCTTTATATTCATAATATCACATTTTATGTCTAAAGATGATAAAATAACATTATTTACTTTTTCTTCTATTACTTTTAATTCTTCATTTGATATAGCTTCAAAGTGAGTAATATCAAATCTAAGTCTTTCTGGAGTAACTAAAGAACCAGCCTGATTAACATGGTCTCCTAATACTTCTTTTAATGCCTTATGAAGTAAATGTGTAGCACTGTGATTTCTTGCAGCTGACATTCTAATTTCTCTGTCTACTAGTGTCTTCACTTTATCTCCATTACTTATTTTTCCTGATTTTATTATACCTATGTGTTTTATACTATTATTAGCTCCTTTTTTAGTATTTAGTACTTCTACAACTAAGTTTTCATTAGTTATTAATCCACAATCTCCAACTTGTCCTCCACCTTCAGGATAGAAAGTAGTATTGTCTAGTACTATAGATACCTTATCGCCTTCTTTTGCACTTTGAACTAATTCATCATCTTTAACTATAGCTTCAATAGTTCCTTCGCCATATATTTCACTATATCCATTAAATATACTGTCAACTGTAGTTTCTAATTTTGATAGAGGGTCTTCTTTCCAGCTTTCTCCATCCATATTTCCTCTAGCATTTCTAGCTCTTTCTTTTTGTTTTTCCATTTCTTCATTAAAAGCTTCTTCATCTACAGATAAATGTTCTTCTTCTAAGATTTCCTTAGTCAAGTCTATAGGGAAGCCATAAGTATCATATAATTTAAAAGCTTCTTGACCACTTAAAACAGTTTTTCCTTCACTTTTTAATACTTCTATATAAGAGTTTAATATTTCTGTTCCTTGGTCTATAGTTTCATTGAATTTTTCTTCTTCTATACCAACTACTTTTTTAATATAGCTTTCTTTTTCAACTAAAACTGGATATGCTTTATCATTTACTTTTATAACTTCATCTATTAGCTTTTGTAAAAATAATTCTTTTACACCTAATAATTTACCATGACGAGCAGCACGTCTAAGAAGTCTTCTAAGGACATATCCTCTTCCTTCATTTGATGGAAGTACTCCATCACTAACTAAGAATGTTACAGCTCTTATATGGTCAGTTATTATTCTTAGTGAAATATCATTTTTTGGATTCACTCCATACTTTACTCCAGTTAGTTTCTCAACAGCTTCTAATATAGACTTAATTGTATCTACTTCAAAGATAGTATCAACACCTTGCATGATACATCCCATTCTTTCAAGACCCATACCTGTATCTATATTTTTACTTTCTAATAAGCTATAGTTTCCTTCTTCATCTCTATCAAATTGAGTAAATACATGGTTCCAGAATTCCAAATATAGTGATAGGTAAGATTTTGATGTTATCTCCATCTTTTCCCCCACTCCACACCGTACGTGAGACTTTCACCTCATACGGCGTTCCCTCAAATATTAATCAATTAAATTATCTCATTTCCAACCTTCATACGGTATTTGTTCACTCTTTTAATCTCATTCTTATTCAAATCTAATAAAGTAATGTATTTCTCAATGGTATCCTTAACTGTCGCATGTATTAATTTATGTACATACGGTAGAACTAACATAAGATTTCTATATTTATCATCGCCTCCTTGACTCATAGGTATTATATGATGACATTCCATATCTTCACATAATAGTCTACCAGTAATTTGGCATGTTCCAAGTTGTGCTGAATATTGTGATAGTCTGTTATCATTAAATTCAACACTTCTATTTGGTACAGGATTTTGGGATAGATAACTCAACATATTGTGGTCGATATATCCTAGTCTAGCGTGTATTATACTCCGACCTTCATTCGTATAGTTACATACGCTTTGGTTGAATACTCGGGGAATAACTGCTTTAATTCCTGTGAGTGGATAGACAATGGAATGTGCAATATATTGTTCTTTTATTCCGTATTGTTTATATTTCTTAATATATTCTTCTGTTAAAATACCATTTTTACTTATTAAATTGTATAAGCGATTTGTAAAACTTTTAGAAAGATTATACTTTATCGTGTTAAAGTCTTTATAAACATTTGTTGCTATATTATAATAGTTATGTGCACCAGCAATAATTCTATTTAAGGTATAAATATTTTTATTGATTGGATAATTCTTAATGACCTTATACTGTTCCTTAACATTTTTAAGTATTTGGTCTTTTGATTTATCCGTGAGATTGGTGCTTGCTATATATTTGCCGTTTCTGTAGTAAGCTTTTATTTTAAATCCAAGAAATTCTGAATTAGAATGTCTAACATCAGTGATTTTAGATTTTTCTTCACTAATTTCTAATCCTAATCTTTCTTTTAGCCAATGTCTTGTGGCTCCAAATATTTTCTTTGCAATATAATTGTTCTTACATAATATTTTAAAATCATCAGCGTATCTGACTATATACATTTCTTTGAGTTTTGTTCTTCTCAAGGCTCTATATTTATGGTTAGAGTGCTGATATTTATATTTTGTATTGAATGTTTGCCATTGGTTGCTTATCCACCAGTCGAGTTCATTAAGAACTATATTAGACAATAACGGTGATAGGATTCCCCCTTGTGGAACTCCTTTGGTTGGTATACCTACATTTTCAACTTCTGCTTTTAGCATTGAGCTTATTATACTAATGACTTTTTTATCTCTAATTCCTAGTGACCACATTTGTTTTAGTAATTTACTGTGGTTAACTGTGTCAAAGAAACTTTTAATGTCTATATCAATAACAGTGTACATCTTTTCTCTATTGATTTTCTTTTGTAAATAAGCCATTGCGTTCTTAGCACTTCTGTTTGGTCTAAAACCATAACTATGTGGATGAAACTTGGCTTCACATATAGGTTCTAAAACCTGTTTAATACATTGTTGAATTAGTCTATCTTCTATACACGGTATTCCTAATGGTCTCATTTTACCATTTGATTTAGGTATTTCAACCCTACGAACTTTCTGAGGTCTATAATTTTGTAGACGACGTTGTATATAGCTGACATATTCTTCTGTAGATTTATTTTTCCAATACTTAATGTTATGTCTGTTTGTTCCTGGTGTTTTACTTCCTGAATTAGCTTTTATATTTCTAAAAGCTAGTAGGATGTTTTCTTTGCTGGCTATTATATTGTAAAGATTTGAAAACTTGCTACCCTCTGTACTCTGTTTATAAATGTTGTCAAATATATGTTGCATACTATAGTATTCGTTAAATCTCAACATATCTTTCTTTAAAGGTTTTAAATCTTTATTGATTATAGCTTTCGCATCCGTATTATACATTGTTTAGGTCGATTAACTCCTCGCTAGTATTTATTTGCACGTGAGTATAATCTTTCTTAGTCTTACAGTGAACCCTAAATAAATTTAAGATAATTTAATATTTCTTAATATCTGACTTGAGCCTATCCCTCCACCACTTATTATCATGGTTTCTTAGGTACTGTGGCTCTACTCTCACTAATGTAAATGTAAGTTATATGAAAATTTAAACTTTTAAATTTGTTTCAACATATAATTAATGGTTGGTTAATTATATGTTTGAAACTGGTTTAATTGCATATTCATAATATGGATGTGCAATTAAATTTGTTATCTTTTTATCTAACCATGATGTCTTATAAATTCCATAAGCTGGTTTTCTTGTATAGTGGTATTTAATACCATCCATATAGATATAACCTTCTTCGATTGGACGTATAAGGATTCGATTAGAATCTTTCTTAATATTTTCATCAACTAATTTTGTTAATAATGTTTCTGTTTGTTTCTTTTGTTGATGAATATATAATATGCTTTTTAATGTATTTTTTCCCATTTTATCACCCCCTTACTTTAACATAGGATATCTATGTCAACGTATGAAGATTGGGTGGTTTTAAAGTTTTAGTTTAAATTTCAATTTCCTTACAAACGTGTCATAGGTTAGAACAATAACCTCAACGTCATTAGCTTTCCACGTTCCGATAATTCTATCTATCACATATAACCTTAGGTTCATCCTATAACCCTGTCTTAACAACATCGCCTGTAACGATGTAAGGTCTTTCATAACCGATAATCTTACTCAACCTCTAAGACGACTCTCAAGGGAGTCCCTACACATTTCTATGTAGTCTGCGTATAGAGCTGTACATTCGGATGTTCGTCAGTATTTTCTAAATACATTCTAACCATAGTTATTTTATAGACCTCCGACCTATCTTATACTCGACCACCTCTGGTTCGCTTTTCCTTTTAGATATATTTATTTTATATGTTTAGGTATTTAATATTAATTAGGTTTTCCTCGGTGGGTTTTATCCTCTTGGGGTTATGTTAAAACATATATAAAATATATTTACTTTAGGGTATAATCTCAGCCGACTTTACCGTGCTTTTGACCAACAAAACTTTAGTTGTTCTCATTTGTTCGCCAAACGGAGTCTCAAGGCTAGCCCTTCAAGACGTTACTCTATCATTTGACTAGTCGAATTTATCAGTTCATTAACTTACTTTGTTGGGGCTTTGTATATCCCCTACAAATCTCCTTTATAGTTGTTAATGGCTAGTCTTTTCAACTAGCAACGTGTCGCACAGCGGTCGCAATCACACCCTGGTTTACAATCTGGATTATCACATCCATACTCTTCTCCTCTATCAAAATAAATTTCTGAACAAGGACCACAAGGACCTGTACCTATCTCCCAGAAGTTATCATCCTTACCAAGTCTAACCATTCTTTCTTCTGGGAAATTCATTTCTTTTGCCCATATATCATAAGAATCATCATCTTCTTCATATACAGTCACCCATATTTTATCTTCTGGTATATTTAACCATTCTGTAACAAATTCCCAACCCCATTTGATTGACTCTCTTTTAAAGTAATCTCCAAATGAGAAGTTACCCATCATTTCAAAGAATGTAGCATGTCTTGCAGTTATACCTACATTTTCTATATCTCCAGTTCTTATACATTTTTGAGATGTACACATTCTTACATTTGGAGGTACTTCTACACCTGAAAAATAGTTTTTCAAAGGTGCCATACCTGAATTTATAAGTAATAAACTCTTATCATTGTTTGGTACTAAAGAATAACTATTTGCCACATAATGACCTTTTGACTCAAAAAACTCTAAAAACTTACTTCTTATTTCATTTAATCCCATCTTTTCCATATTATGTTCCTCCTAATAAATTTTATTTTTTCGTTTAAATAAAAAACCTCGTCCCTATAAATAAATTTATAGGGGCGAGGACAATCGCGGTACCACCCTAATTATCATAAAAATTATGATATCTTCGGAAAACCTTAGCTATAACGTAACTACCGTCAATCTCTACTTATATCTTCTTTACATAAGATAAATTGTTCAAGATTGCTACTAAAAGGCTGCTTCAAATATTATATTCTAAGGGCTTCCAGCATTTTCCCTCTCTCTGTAAGACATCAAATATTTTACTATTCCTCATCACTGTATTTGCTTTTTAATTAATATACTAATTATATTACTAAATTTTACAAAATTAATCAATACTATATTTTCATATACAATAAATTTATTTTATAAACTTTATTCCACTTTAATATACTTTATTTTTTATTTTTTAAATTTTTTAGATGTTTTTATAAACTTTTCTCGATTATTCCTCCACCTACTACAATATCTCCATCATACATTACCACAGATTGACCTTTAGTAATTGCTCTTTGAGCTTCATCAAAAACTATTTTAATAGTATCTTCTCCTATTTTATGAATAGTTGCTGGTGATGGTTTTGCTGAATATCTTATTTTTGCCTGAACTCTTAATGGTTCTTCTAATTTATCCATTGATATAAAGTTAACATCTTTTGCAATAAGTTCTTTTTTGAACAATTCTTCATTGTCTCCAAGAACTATAGTATTATTTATTGGATTTATATCTATTACAAACATTGGCTTTCCAAAAGTAATTCCAAGTCCTTTTCTTTGACCTATTGTATAATATAGTATACCTTTGTGTTTTCCAAGTATATTGCCTTTAGTATCTACAAAAAAACCTTCTTCAATACGTTTTTTAGAATGTTTTTTTACATAATTTGCATAGTCATTATCTTTTACAAAGCAAATTTCTTGACTGTCAGGCTTATTGTGAACTGCCATGCCCATTTCTTTAGCAATTTCTCTTACCCTATCTTTTTCATAATCACCTATTGGCAATAAAGTATGTTCTAGTTGTTCTTGTGTAAGATTATAAAGTGCATAAGTTTGGTCTTTTTTATCTGTAACAGATTTTTTTAGCAAATATCTTCCTGTACTTTCATCCTTTTCTATCTTTGCATAGTGACCTGTAGCTACATAATCACAACCTATTTGTCTGGCTTTTTTATAAAAATCATCAAATTTTATGTGTTTATTACAAGCTATACAAGGATTAGGAGTTTTTCCTTCTAAATATTCATCTATAAAATAATCTATTACTTTTTCTTTAAATACTTCTCTAAAATTTAGAACATAAAATGGTATACCTATTTTATTTGCTACTCTTCTAGCATCTTCAACTGCTGATAAAGAGCAACAACCACCTTCATTTTCAACATCGTCATCATCTTGCCACAATTTCATAGTAACACCAATGACATCATAACCTTGTTGTTTTAAAAGATATGCAGCTACAGAGCTATCTACTCCTCCACTCATACCTATCATTACTTTCTTATTCATAAACAAATTTCACCTCATCTTTTGCATTACTTATTATTATACCATATAGAGCAAGCATTGTACTTATTTAAAATATAGCTTGTTCTATTTTCTAAAAAAATAATCATCTTTATTATTTGAATCTTATGGGTATATTTTGTTAACTAATTAACTTCTAAATCAATTTAAAACACTTAATTTAGGCAATAAAAAATAGCCATTTTACAAACAGCTATTTTTTATGTCCTAATTATATCATTAATACTTCTTTTAAATCATTTTAAACTTTCTCAAGACACAATCACTTATTTTTATTCTTCTTCCTCTACATCATGGTCATGAGCATCATCTATAACATATCCATCCAATTCTGGTATATGGATATTATTCTTTTGAGCATAATCTATAAGTGCTGCTTTTACAGCTTGTTCTGCTAGAACTGAACAGTGCATCTTTACTGGTGGTAAACCATCTAAAGCTTCAGCAACAGCCTTATTTGTAAGTTCTAATGCATCTTTTATAGTTCTACCTTTTATCATTTCAGTTGCCATAGAAGAACTTGCTATAGCTGAACCACAGCCGAATGTTTTAAACTTAACATCCTTTATTACATCTCCTTCTATGTCTAAAAATATCTTCATTATATCTCCACAAGTAGGATTTCCAACTTCACCTACACCACTTGCATTATCAATTTCTCCCATATTTCTTGGATTCATAAAATGTTCCATAACTTTATCACTATATTGCATTATTTTTTCCTCCTACTCAATTTATGTCTATTTTTTATGCTTTATCTCTCTGTCTATTTTACTAAGCCTTGTTTCTTTGCATCATCATAAAGTGGTGACATACTTCTAAGTCTCTCTATAACATTTGGTAAATTTTCTAATATATAATCTATATCATCATCTGTTGTAAAATCTCCAACTGTAAGTCTTAATGAACCATGTGCTATTTCATGTGGTAAACCTATTGCAAGAAGTACATGTGAAGGGTCTAATGAACCAGAAGTACAAGCAGAACCACTTGAACCAGCAATTCCTAGCATGTCTAATAATAAAAGTATTCCTTCACCTTCTATAAATTGGAACGCAAAGTTTGCATTTCCTGGAAGTCTATTTTCTAAACTACCATTTATTCTTGTATAAGGTATTCTTTCTAACACACCATCTATTAGCTTATTTCTAAGACGAGTTAAAGTCTCTACATGATTTTGCATATTTGCTTTAGCTAATTCTGCTGCTTTTCCATATCCAACTATTGCAGGTATGTTCTCTGTACCAGCTCTTTTACTTTTTTCTTGCGCTCCACCATGAACAAAGTTATGAAGTCTTACACCTTTTCTTATGTATAAAGCTCCTACTCCCTTTGGTCCATAGATTTTATGTGAAGACATACTCATTAAATCGATTCCTAGTTCCTTAACATCTACTGGAATATTACCTGTAGCTTGTACTGCATCAGTGTGGAATAATATCTTATGTTTTTTAGCTATTTCAGATATTTCTTTAATAGGTTGTATAGTCCCTATTTCATTATTTGCAAACATTATACTTATAAGTATAGTAGTATCTTTTATTGAATCTTCTAATTGTTTTAAATCTACTTTTCCTTCACTATCAACATCTAAGTAAGTTATTTCAAATCCGTGATGTTTTGCTAAGTATTCACATGTATGAAGTATTGCATGGTGCTCTATTTTTGAAGTTATTATATGATTACCTTTATTTTTATTAGCATAAGCTACACCTTCTAATGTCCAGTTATCACTTTCTGAACCACCAGCTGTAAAATACACTTCACTAGGTTCAGCATTTATAAGGTCTGCTACTTGCTCTCTTGCTTTATCTAAAGCATCTTTTGCTTCTCTTCCGAATGTGTGAAAACTAGATGCATTCCCAAAATAGTCTGTTAGGTATGGCATCATTGCATCTAATACTTCTTTTTTAACAGGTGTTGTTGCAGAATAATCCATATACAATCTTCTTTTTTCCATTACATTCATCTCCAAATCTATTTTTTAATATTTGTTATATCATTTTCTAATTTATTTTTGTTATAGTCATTTATCATATCTTTTAGAGTAATTGAATCTATAACATCTTCTATACCCTTTTTCATCTTTTCCCAAACTATTTTTGTTACACACATGTTTGAGTTTTCACATACATCTTCATCTAGTACACAGTCAGATAATGCAACTGGTCCTTCTAATACTACAAGTATGTCACCTACTGTTATGTCTTCAGCATTCTTTGAAAGCAAATAACCTCCTTGAGCACCTCTTACACTTTTTACTAGACCTGATTTTTTTAAAGATGAAAATATTTGTTCTAAGTACTGATCTGATATTTTCTGTTTCTTAGCAATAAATTTTAACGACACTGGTCCATTATCTTGATTTAATGCTAATTCAAACATTGCTTTTAATCCATATCTACCTTTAGTAGACAACTTCATATATTATCACCTCTATATAGAAATCTAATTCATACTGATTTAGTAGGAATTACTTTCAACATCATTTTATTATACCCTACTAATTTTGTCAAGATTAATTTGAAATTTTTTATTTTGAATAAATCCCCCATTTTCCAATGTTCTCAAATCCTAGTTTTTTATATATCTTTCCAGCTTCTTCATTATCATAAAACAAGCAAGGTATTTTATTTTCTCTTAGGAGTTCTGAACACAGTTTAATAAGGCACTTTGTAGCAAGTCCTTTGGCTCTATACTTTGGATGTGTCCCTACTCCAATTATCATTGCATGAGTCTTATTTTCTGAAGTACTCTTTGCCATGGATACTACTTGTTTGTTAATCTCTATACAATATCCTCTACCTGTCCTCAATCCATTTTTTAAATTATCTAAAGTAGTGCTGTGAAATTCATCTATCAAATCATAAAGCCTTACTGTCTTTTTAAGATTACCAAGCCTAATTTTTTTAATTTTTTCATTACAGTTATTATTTACCAAGAATTTTCTAGTTTGAAGTTTACAAAAATCAACTATCTTTAGATTATTAAGTCCTAATCTTTTTGCTAATGCATCCACAGCACATATTTTCCCAGAAATTTCTTCATAATTGGTATTACAAAGTAGATTATAAAAACCTTCAACATCATATTCTCCATCAGAATAAAACATCATAAACTCAAAATATTTAAGTAATACTGCCCTTATTTCACCCTTTTCATCTATGTCTGCCCATATATTTAAAAAATTATGTCCATATCCATATCTTTCAATGTCACCTATTATAAACAAATTGTACTCAGGTTCTCTTTTTAAGTATTTCATAACTCTACTATGATAAGTTGAATTAAGCCTTATAATCATAATATCTACCCCCGATACATAAAGTCCAGTTTAAAAATCACTGTCTAGATATTCTAAATATTTCTTTATATTTTTTTCAGTTTTATTTTCTTGTGGTATGTAATAGATACTATCTTTTATGCTATCTGGTAAATACTGTTGCTTTACATAATGATTTTTAAAGTTATGAGGATATTTGTATCCACAACCCCTACCTATATCTTTAGAACCAGAATAATGAGCATCTTTTATACTATTTGGTATGTCCTTAACAAACTCTTTATCTAATTCCTCCATAGCTTTCATTATTGCCATACATGCAGAATTAGATTTTGGAGATGTAGCTAAAAGAATAGTAGCTTCTGCCAATGGTATTTTTGCTTCTGGAAATCCAAGTTGCATAGCCGAATCTACACATGCCTTTACAATCATAATAGCATTTGGATAAGCTAGACCTATATCTTCACTAGCTATTACTAAAAGTCTTCTACATATACTTATCAAATCTCCACCTTTTATAAGTCTTGCTAGATAATGTATAGACGCTTGTGGGTCACTTCCCCTTATAGATTTTTGGAATGCACTTAAAATGTCATAATGACTATCACCATTTTTATCATAATTTATAATCTTATTAAATGTAGATGACTTTATTACATCTGAATCTATGTGAGTTATATTATCTTTATTTGGTTTGGTTGAATAAACTACCATTTCCAAAATATTCAAAGCTCTTCTCATATCTCCATCAGAAAGAATAGCTATATCTTCAATCGCATCCTTATTACATTCAATATCCATATAACTATCTTCATTTAATACTTCAATAGCTCTTTCCAAACCTTTTTCTATATCAAACTTCTCTAAAGGTTTAAACTCAAACACAGTAGACCTGCTTAAAAGAGCTTTATACACATAATGATATGGATTTTCTGTGGTACTAGCAATTAAGGTTATACTTCCATTTTCCATAAATTCTAATATTGATTGTTGTTGTTTTTTATTAAAACTTTGTATTTCATCTATATATAACAAAACTCCATTTATATTATTTATACTTCCAAGTTCTGATATCACCTTTTTTATATCTTCTAGAGATGAATTCGTAGCATTTATTTTGTAGAAATTTTTATTGCTTTTTTCTGCTATTATTTCTGCTACTGTGGTTTTTCCAACACCTGGAGGACCAAAAAATATCATATTTGGCAAAAAATTAGATTGCAATATCTTAGACAATATTTTGCCATTACCTATTATATGACTTTGACCTATTACATCATTCATTGTTTTTGGTCTTATTCTATCTGCTAAAGGCATATCCTCACTCCTTTTTTGATTAAAATACTTACTCTATAATTATTTCAATAATTCGTCTAAAAAAGGTATCTATTTGAAATAGATACCTTTTCTAATCTCAACCTATAAAATATAGATTATTGATTGTTTTTTAATTTTTTCAATTCATCTGTAAGTTTATCATTAAGTATTCTTATATGAGTACCTTTCATACCTAATGATCTTGATTCTATCACACCTGCACTCTCAAATTTTCTAAGTGCATTTACTATTACTGATCTAGTTATACCAACTCTATCAGCTATCTTACTTGCAACAAGTAAACCTTCTTTACCATCTAACTCAGCAAAAATATGCTCAACTGCTTCAAGTTCGGAGTAGGACAGAGTGCCTATTGCCATTTGAACCACAGCTTTCTTTCTCATTTCTTCTTCTAATTCTTCGCCTATCGCTCTTAATATTTCTAGACCAACAACAGTTGCACTATATTCAGCTATTACTAAATCATCATCATTAAATGAAGCTGAATATCTCGAAAGTACTAATGTTCCTAGTCTTTGACCACTACCTAAAATTGGTACTACTGTGGTATATTTTTGTAATCTTCCATGTTCTTCTGGGAAAATTTCTAATATCTTTTCACCATTTAAATTTTCTAATGTCTCATCAATCTTTAACACATTTTGAGTATATTCATCTGAAAATTTCTTTTGTTTAGTATACTCATCTTCTATAACTGAACTGTCTTGAGCATCATTTAAATGAAGACCTAGTACTTTACCTTTTGCACTTACTACATAAACATTAGAATTTAAAACATCTCCTAATGCTCCGGCCAGTAAATCAAAAGAGACACTACTTCCACCACTTGTTTGTAATGTTTTATTTATTTTCCTTGTTTTTTGTAACACTTCACTTGCCATTTAATCATCTCCTCATGAAATTTAGGCCTTTTAATAACCTTTTATATTTTCTAATATTATTTTCATTTATAACGAAAATTTATTTTTTATATTAGTTGTTTACACTTGAAAGATTATCATAGATTGGAACCTTTTTCAAGAGAATTATGTGATTTTTTTCAATTTTCACTCTTTTCCGTCATTATGCTCTTTTGACTCTTTGTTACATTCTTTATTAGAACATACTGTTTTTGTTTCAGATTTAGTCACTTTTTCAACCATATATGAACCACACTTCTCACAGAACTCTCCTGTTGGCTTATTCCAAGCTACAAAGTCACAGTTTGGATAATTAGAACATCCATAAAAAGCTTTACCTCTTTTGGATTTTCTAAGTATAATATCTCCTTCTTCACATTTTGGACATTTAACACCAATTTTATTCATAATTGGTCTAGTTGTTTTACAATCAGGATAGTTTTTACAAGCCATAAACTTTCCAAATCTACCATATTTTATAACCATATTAGAACCACAATTTTCACATATTTCATCAGTTTCTTCATCCATATTTATTTTTTCTATATTTTCAAGTGCTTCTTCTATAGCTTCTTTAAGTGGAGCATACGATTCAGATACAATCTCTTTCCAATCTGTATTCCCTTCTTCTATAACATCAAGTTTACTTTCCATATCAGCAGTAAAATCTACATCTATAAATTTATGAAAATTATTTTCTAAAATATCAGTAACTATTATTCCAAGTTCTGTTGGACATAGGCTTGTTCCTTGCTTTTCAACATATTCTCTATTTAATATAGTAGCTATTGTTGGAGCATACGTACTTGGTCTACCTATACCTAGTTCCTCTAGTGTTTTTACTAGACTAGCCTCTGTATATCTTGCTGGTGGTTGTGTAAAGTGTTGGTCTGGTAATATATTTTCTATATTTAATATATCTCCCTTGTCTATACTTGGTAAAATTTTATCTTCTCTTTCTGAAAAATTGTATACTTTAGTATAACCATCAAACTTCATTTTTGAACCAGTTGCTTTAAACACAAGGTCTCCTATTTTACATTCTACATTTAATATATCGAATACTGAATCCTCCATTTGACTAGCCACAAATCTTCTCCAAATTAAATTATATAACTTGTACTGGTCTTTGCTCAGTGAAGCTTTTATACTATCTGGTGTTCTGTCAACAGAAGTTGGTCTTATTGCCTCATGTGCATCTTGGACTTTTTTAGTATCTTTTTTTTCTTTTTTATCACTATTATTTTTATAGTAATTTTCTCCTAAATTACTTACTATATAACCTTTAGCCTTTTCTCTTGCTTCATCAGATATTCTCTTAGAGTCAGTTCTTATATAAGATATAAGACCGACAGTACCTTCACCTTCTATGTCTATACCTTCATATAATTCTTGTGCTATCATCATTGTCTTTTTAGTAGTGAAAAATAGCTTATTTGCCCCTTCTTGTTGAAGCATACTTGTTGTAAATGGTTTTGGAGCTGATTTACGTCTTGATTTAGATTCTATCTTCTCAACTTTTAAATCTTTTCCTTCCATTTCTTTTAATATTTCATTTACAGCTTCTTCATTTTCTAATTCAATTTTTTCATCATTCTTACCATAAAATTTTAAAGTTATATCTTTGTCTTTTGCTGTCTTTGCTTCAACATCTATTGTCCAATATTCTTTTGGAATAAATGCTTTTATTTCTTTTTCTCTATCACAAATTAATTTTGTTGTAACAGATTGCACTCTACCTGCACTAAGACCTTTTCTAACCTTTTGCCACAATATAGGGCTTATCTGATAACCTAGAAGTCTGTCTAATACTCTTCTTGCTTGTTGTGCGTCAACTAAGTTTATATCAATATTTCTAGGATGCTTAATTGCTTTTTTAATTGCATCCTTAGTTATTTCATTAAACTCTATTCTACAATCTTCAGATTCATCTAAATTTAGTATATGAGCTAAATGCCATGATATAGCTTCACCCTCTCTATCAGGGTCAGTTGCTAGATAGACTTGTTTAGACTTCTTAGCTTCTTTTTTTAATTCTTTTATTACATCGCCTTTACCTCTTATGTTTATATATTGAGGTTCAAAATTATTTTCTATATCTACACCTAATT
The DNA here is from genome assembly GCF_045898275.1 of Clostridioides sp. GD02404. Lineage (NCBI taxonomy): Bacteria > Bacillati > Bacillota > Clostridia > Peptostreptococcales > Peptostreptococcaceae > Clostridioides > Clostridioides sp. GD02404. The sequence goes on along the minus strand of NZ_JBJOCA010000005.1, from coordinate 96,501 downwards.
TACTTTTAGGCAAATCTCTGACATGACCAACTGATGCTTTCACTGTGTAATGACTTTTTCCTAAAAATTTTTCTATGGTCTTAGCTTTTGCAGGCGATTCTACGATGACTAATGTTTTGGCCATAAAACCACACACCCCCACTACCTAATCTTAATTTATACATTCAAACTGTACGTTTTATTATTCATTTCTACTACTAACTCATTTAGTACTAATTCATTGATTATTGAATTTACATACTTTATTTCTATACCAGTATAATCACAAATACTATCTATATGCAAGTTTCCTTCTCTTTTTATAGCCTCAATTATTTGCTTAGACTTGGCATTTAAACTTATATTATCATATTTTTGATTTATTTTTTTATCAATAATATTAAATATGTTATATTCATTCAAAATATCATCTATATTTTCAATTAATTTTGCACCTTCTTTTATAATTTTATGACAACCTCTACTCATTTGAGAATTTATATTACCAGGTATTGCGAAAACATTTTTTCCATGTTCAAGAGCAAAATCCACTGTGATTAATGCACCACTTCTCATTGCTGCCTCTACAACCACTACTCCATCACTTAATCCGCTAATAATTCTATTCCTATTAGAAAAATGATAAGGTGCTACTGTTGAGTTAATATTATACTCTGATAATAATAATCCCCCATTTTCTAATATTTTATTTGATAAATATAAATTTTGTTTTGGAAGAGGATTGTCTACTCCTGAGCCAAGCACTGCTATAGTTTTAGATTTTCCATTCATACAACCTATATGTGAGTATGCATCTATTCCTATAGCTAATCCACTTACTATATTAACCCCATACTGGGATAGTTGACAACTAATTGTTTTTGCACAATTAATTCCATAAGCTGTAGGTTTTCTTGAACCTACCATAGCTATATTAAAATTATCATTAACTAGACCTATATCACCTTTATAAAATAATAATTTTGGAGCATTGTATATATTTTTTAATTTCTCAGGATATTCTTTATCATATTGACAAATATATTTAATTGTTTTTTTATAAAGAAGTTCTTTTATATTTTCTAAATAAGCGTGACCTCTATATTTTACTATATTTTTTCTAATATTCAAGCTTATATTTTTTAAATTATATATTTCTTTTTCAGAAAAATCAAATATATCCTCAATATTTACTACTTCATTTTCTATTATTTCAATTGTTTTTGTTGTTATTCCACTAATTGATTTTAACCATAAATAGATATCTCTTTTTTCCATAAAATCCACCTCAAAAACTTATTTAAAATAACTATAATAAGCCTTTCTAAATGAAAAAGCTTCTATAATACATTGCGAATTTATTGTTTCCATCTCTTCCAAATCCGCTATTGTTCTTGCCATTTTTAAAAGTTTTGTATAACTTCTACTACTGAGATTATATTTATTAAATATTGTCTCAGCTGTTTTTGAAGCTTCTTTTTCCAATTTACAATATTTTAATAAATTAGAAGCTTTAATTTCACTATTATTTTTTATATTATCTTTCTTAAATCTATTTATTTGTATTTTTCTAGCATTTTCTACTCTTCTCTTTATTTTTTGAGAACTTTCTTCTTGTTTTGAAGAATTAAAATCAACATATTTTATAGAGTTAACTTCTACGAAAATATCAAACCTATCTAATAATGGACCTGATATTTTATTTATGTATTTATCAATTTCATTACTCCTACATCTACATTCTATGTCTGACATATAATAACCACAAGGACATGGATTCATAGCTGCAATTAATAATACCCTACAAGGATACTTTGTACTATATTTCACTCTAGATATATTTACATAGCCATCTTCTATGGGTTGCCTTAAAGTCTCAAGTATTTTTCTATCAAATTCAGCTATTTCGTCTAAAAATAATATCCCTCTATGTGCTAAAGCAACTTCTCCAGGCCTTGCATCTATTCCACCACCAATTAAGGATTGCTTTGTAGTTGTGTGATGAGGTGCCCTAAAAGGTCTATTATCAATTATTCCTTTAGTTTCATCTATCATTCCTAATATGCTATAGACTTTACTTACTTCTATCATTTCTTCTATACTTATATCTGGTAAGATTGTCCTTATCCTTTTTGCAATCATAGTTTTTCCTGAACCTGGAGGTCCAATCATAAATATATTATGATTACCAGCTGCTGCAATTTCTGCACTTCTCTTTACAAAGTAGTTTCCTCTTACATCTTTAAAATCTTCATCATATTTACTCTCTTTTATACTATGAACTTTTGTATGTTTATAATCTTTATAGGTGTCATATCTTTCTAATTCATCATTCAAAAAAGACATTATCCCTTCTTTATCGACTTTTATTTCTTCATTTAAAAATTCAATACATTCATTTAAACTTTTAACAGGTATTATATCAATTTCATCTATAAATAAACTTTCTCTTGTATTCTCAATTGGTATAAAGATACGTTTTATATTTTGATTTTTCGCCCCTATAATAATGGGTAATATACCTCTTACTTTTCTTATTTTTCCATCTAATGACAACTCTCCTATAAACATACTTTCTTTTATGTAATTTTCGTCTTTTTTTATTAATCCTCTTAAAAGACCTATACTTATAGATAAATCTAAAAAAGCTCCTTCTTTTTTTATATCTGCTGGGGATAAATTTACAACTATTCTTGTATTTGGAAATTTATATCCACTATTAAGAATTGCTGATTTCACTCTTTCTCTTGCCTCTTTAATTTCTTTACTTGGCAGACCAACAATATTAAAACTAGGTATACCATTACTTATATCAACTTCAACCTTTACCAAAAAACTATCTATTCCTACTAAATTACTTGAATTAATAATACTTAACATTTTTAATCCTTTCAAAAAACTTTATATTTTTTAAAAAGCATTCATTATATGATTTACTCTCTTTTCCAATAAATAGACCTCTATAATATCAAACCTTATTGGAGTATTATGTAAATTTTTTTTCATAATATAGTACTTTGCAACCTCAATTATCTTTTTTCTCTTTTTGAAACCTACAGATTCGCAAGGATATCCATACTTTATATTGGACCTTGATTTCACCTCCACAAATACAATCTCATTACCTATATTTGCAATTATATCGACCTCTCCTGTCTTCAATCTGTAGTTTTTTTCTAATATCTTTGCTCCTTTTGATAGCAAATAATTAACTGCTATTTCTTCTCCAAAATCACCTTTTTCTTTATTATTCATTATTCACTCCAATACATTAAATTTTTACTTTTAAATTATTGTCAGTATACAATTTAACTATTCAATCTTTCGAGATTGATTTTATTTCCATTAACATTAATAAATACTTCTATTGACTTTATTCTTTTATGATATTATGCTAGTTTTCATAAGGAAAGTTTATTTTTATGGAGGAATGTCTTTAATGAACAGAAAAAAATTATTTATTTTTATACGATATTTATCTCTATCTATATTACTTGTAAGTTGTTTGAGTAATTCTGAAAATACATTGTATCCAGTTATAACAATGATTATATTGTTTCTAATAATAAATAATCAAGTTAGATTTTTTTCTTTATCAAATGAGAATAAATTTATACTTATTTCTTATTTTTTAGAGCTTATTTTAATTTTTATATTATGTTCACATACAAATACTTTTAATTCACTTTACTTTGTTTCTTTAATTTTGGATGCCTCATTTTTAATAAAGAAAAAATATAAATACATATTATTCTCTTTAGTTATAATATCTTCTTTTATTATTGGTTTAGATAAAAATTTATATTTAGCACTAGAATCAAGTTCCATATTACTAATTATAACTCTACTTTCTATGTATCTAGAAAACGAGAATTTATCTAAATTATACAATCAAAGTCTTTATGATAAACTCAGAGTTTCTAAAGATGAACTAAAAAAAGCTAATGCTGATTTAGAGATTTATGCAAGTTCTATAGAGGAATTAGCAATTTTGAAAGAAAGAAACCGTATATCTAGAGAAATACATGATAGTGTTGGACATTCTCTTTCTACAACGATAATCCAATTAAATGCTATAGAAAAACTCTTAAAAGACAAACCTCTCATTTCTGATTTAGTACATGAACTTAGAGAATTTGTAACTGAAAGTTTTCAAGACGTAAGAAAAGCTATATCTGAACTAAAACCTGTTGAATATGAAAATTACCAAAATTTAATTAAAATCAAAGAACTGGTTGAAAGCTTTATTAAGCTTACAAATATCAATGTCAGATTAACTATATCAAAAAATACTTGGAACCTATCTAGAAATCAATCTATCACTTTATATAGACTTGTTCAGGAATCGCTTTCCAACGCATCAAGACATGGAAAAGCAACTGAAATCAGAATCTTTATAACATTTAATACTTCAAATCTTATAATTACTATAAGTGATAATGGTCTAGGGTGTAACAATATAAAAAAAGGAAATGGACTTAGCAGTATTAGTGAAAGAATATATGAATTAAATGGCAAAGTTGAATTTGATAATTCTAACACTGGGTTCACAATTAGAGCGTCTTTTCCTAAATTTTCAGGGGGTGATTTTTTTGAATAAAATCAAAGTTCTTATAGTAGATGATGAAAAATTAATTAGAAAAGGTCTTAAGATTATTTTATCATCTTATGACGATTTAGAAATTGTAGGAGATGCTTCAAATGGATATGAAGCATTAGAGTTTTGTAAAACAAATGATGTAGACATGGTTCTTATGGATATTCGAATGAAGGTTTGTGATGGAGTTCTAGGCACAAGACTTATAAAAGAATATGATAGCTCTATAGCATTATTAATTTTGACAACCTTTAATGATGATGAGTACATAAAAGATGCTATGAAATTTGGAGCTTCAGGATATCTTTTAAAGGATAGCTCGGATGAAGTATTACATGAAGGGATTCGTTCCTCGTTTTTTGGCAATATTGTACTCGATAAAAGTGTAGCTGAAAAAATTATGTCACCTGAAAAAACTATAGAACAAGAACATATTTCTGATATATATAATTTAACAGAAAAAGAAATATCCATAATTAGATTAATCGCAAATGGACTTAACAACAAAGAAATCAGCCAAGAATTATTCTTATCTGAAGGTACAATAAAGAATAATATTACTAATATCTTAGGTAAATTAGAACTCCGTGATAGGACTCAACTAGTTATATTTGCCTTCAAAAATAAAATTGTAATATAAATATATAGGTAAGAAATCTATACCCTAAAAAATTTCTTACTCACAAACTCATTTATAATAAATAAAAATATAAAGTGACTTAAGTCACTTTTTTTAGTGACTTATAGTAATAGAATTATGATTCATAATTCTTTATTATAGTATTATAGATTTTTAACTTATACAAAATTATTTTGGGAGGGATTATTATGGATATAGTCAGAGTAAATAATATAACAAAAAGATTTAATGATAAATTAGCACTTGATAATATCAGCTTTTCTGTTAAAGAAGGAGAGATATTTGGACTTATTGGACCAAATGGGGCTGGTAAATCTACACTTATAAATATAATTACAAATCTTATGTTACCAAATAGTGGCGACATCCAAATCAATGGTTTAGATTTGTCAAAAGATTATATAAAAGCAAAGTCTATAATAGGATTAGTTCCACAAGAATTAGCACTTATAGAAACCCTTACTCCTTTTGATAACTTAGAGTACTTTGGAGCTTACTATGGATTAAAGGGAAAATTGCTTCAAGAGAGAATAACTGAAGCCTTAGAAGTCACAGGACTTACTGATGTTAAAAAGAAAAAAGTCAAAAAATTATCTGGTGGTATGCAGAGGAGATTAAACATTGGAATAGCACTTTTAAATCATCCTAAAATATTAATATTGGATGAACCAACTGTAGGTGTTGACCCTCAATCGAGAAATCATATTTTCAATTTTATAAAAAATATATCTGAAAAACAAAAAACTACAGTAATATATACTTCTCATTACATGGAAGAAGTTGAGCATCTTTGTTCTAAGATTTTTATTATGGATGAAGGGAAAGAGATTGCTTTTGGAGATAATGATTATTTAAAATCATTAGTATCTACAAATACAAAATTAATTATGGAAATAAAAAATATAAATGCTCAACTTATATTTGATTTAAAAAATACTAAAGGTGTTATATCTATCTTAGAAAATAATTCATTATTAGAATTAGATATAGACAAAAAATTACAACTTACAGATGTGTTATCTGTTGTTGACAAAAACAATTCAAAAATAACAAGAATATCTTATGAAGAACCTAGTCTAGAAGACGTGTTTTTAAATCTAACAGGAAAAAATTTAAGGGATTAATGGAGGTGATTTTATGAAATTATACATTAGTGTAAAAACTATGCTAAAAGGTTTAAAAAGCTCCTTTATACTTAATTTAATATACTTCTTAGCCTTACCTCTAGTTTTAGCTGGCTTTCTTGGGATGGTGACAGAAAGTATGTTTCAAAATCCTATAAAAACAGATTTGACATCAATTGTTATATATGACAAAGATAATACAAAGCTATCAAGTAATTTGACAGGATATTTAAAAAATGATTTATCTTCTATATTAACAGTTCAAAAAGATGATTCTAAGGCAGACTTAAAACTTACTATACCTAAAGGATATGAGAATAATTTATTAAATGAAAAATCAAATACTCTAAGTATAGAAAAACTTAAATCTAGTGATAATATTGCAATATTACTTCAAGATATTTTAGATACTTATCATGAAAAATTATATTTGAATAATTCTCAAAAATTAAGTTCAGAAGATTTCTCAAAATTATTTAATAAGAATTCTATTGATGCTTCTATAATAAAAAATAATGTTAAACAAAATTCTTATGAGTACTTTGCTTTAGTTTCTCTTGGATTCCTTGTAATAATTTTTATAATGAATAATATTTTATCAAATTATATAAATGAGTCAAAAGGACTTTCAAAAAGACTCTACTCTATGCCTGTAACTAGAGTACAATTCTTAATTTATGATTTTGTAGGTTTATGGATTTACTCATTTATATTCTTATTATTATATGTTTTATTTTTTAGAATACTTGGTATAACATTCAAAGGTAACTTTGCTATATTAACTTTACTTTGTGCTTTATCTTCTTGTTTTATGACTTCAATATCTACTTTTGTAACCGCCTTTTTTAGCAAGAAATATGGTACAGTTATAGTTTATGCATTACTCTTCTTGCAAACAGTTTTTGGAGGTATCTTCAGCATGGTAAATGATGTATTTACTAAGTTTACAAGTTTATCTCCTACTTATTTAATAGGAACATTGTTCAGTAATTATGAAATGTTTAAAACTATAGACTCAATAGGAAGTTTAATTTTCATATGCCTAATTGCATCTACAGTATTGATTGCACTTTCTATTATAAAAGAAAAATATAAGTGGAGGGAGGTTTAATAATGATTAGATTAATTATTGCAAACATAAAAAGATATATAAAAAATCATACTCTTTTAGTTAATATGGTCTTGTTTCCTGTTATATTAGTATTTTCTCTTAACTTTTTTACTGGCAGCTCAGAAAATCAATCAGTGTACTTTTCTCCAGTAGCAATTGTATCTAATTCTTCTGGAAAATACGAACATAAGTTAATAGATAGTTCTAAATTAAAAGAAAACTCATTTGGACTTGACGAACAAGACAAAGCTATGAATCTATTAAAAAACAATAAAGTTTCTGCTGTCTTCATTTTAGATAAAAATTTTTCAAGCAATATAGATAACTTAAAACGACCTGTGGTTAAATGTTTTAAAACTGAAAATGGTGGAGGTAGTCTTTGGGCAGAATCACAAATAGAATCTTTTATTACTAATTCATTAAAATTAAAAATAGATGGAAATATAGATGATAAATTGACCAAGACAAATATAATTGATAACAGTCCAGATAAGAATAAAAATTCGTTTTTAATAGTTTTCTTAATATGTTATTTTATGTACATTAACGCAGCACATCTAGCTTCTGATTTATTTGCATTAAAAAAATCTAATACCTTAAAAAGACTTGTCTCTACAAAACATAATGATATAAAAATAATTTTCAGTATATTTTTAGGGTTATTTTTTACTCAAGCAATTGTATACACCTTAACTTTAGTATGTTTCACATTTACAAGAGATTTTAAGTTAACTCTAAATACATTGATGATTGTACTATCAAATAGTTTTGTTGCTACTGGATTCGTATTTTGGATAGCTAGAGTGTTTAAAAACGAGAGTTCTATAAGTCTTATATCTACATTTTATTCTTTAATAGGTTTAGCTATATCCATATCTAGCATGATACCATCACTTGATAAATTGTCCTTTATGGCTAATCTTTCAAAGCTTACACCATTTTATTGGACTATAGATGCTATTAATAATAATGGTAATATATTAATAAATATAATTGTTCTAATTCTTATTGGAATGGTATTTGTAACAGCTGGAAGTCTTAAATTAAGAGATTTTGCTAGAAATTAATACTTATTAAATCTAGTTAGTGTGTTATTTTATACAATACTAACTAGATATCTTAATATATTAAATCATCTTATCTTATATTTTTATATCTAATTATATATATCTATTATTCTAAACTTTTTATTATATATCATTTAATTTGACCTGTCAAGTATTTTATGATATAATATTAATTATTAGATAATTAAAGCATTGTACCCAAATTGCAATATCTAAAATTCAGTTTGGAGGTATAACCATATGTATGAAATCGGTGAAAGTGTAATGTATCCAAAAGAAGGAGCCTGCTATATAAGTGGTCTTGTAACAAAGGATGTAAATCATCATATACAAAAATACTATGAATTGACTGTTATTTACAATAGTAATCTTAAAATTTTGATTCCTGTTTTAAATGCTGATAAGATTGGTATACGTCCAGTTATGGATGAAAATGAAGTTGATAACTTTATACAATCCCTTGATAAAGCAGATTGTTTATGGGTTCTTGATAGAAAAAAACGACTTAAACTATACCAGGATAAATTTCACTCAGGAGATGTTTTCGAGATTGTAAAATTAATTAAGATGCTTATGATACAAGATAATTCAAAACAACTATGTAGCACAGATAAAGATTTTCTAAATAAGGCTCAAAGATTTGCTTTGTCAGAATTGGCTGCGGCACAATGCAAATCCTACACAATTGTATTAGAAGAAATGAAAAACCATATACTAAATTCAAAAAATAACAATTAAATTAGTTTTATATACTAGTTTAATTGTTTAGTTATTCATATGATTACTCTATTCTTCCAAATCTTTTAATCTAAAATTGATAAAGATAGATTAATTAGATAGACATCTTTATTTAAATAAAAAGTCTAGGGGTAAATCATATTCTTGATTTTCCTCTAGACTTAGTAGTAAAACTTACTCTTTCTCAAGTTCTTTTTTCTCTTCTAATAAAACACTTAACTCATTTGCTTCTAAAATTTGTGCCTCTGCAATATCAAGTAACTCTTGTTGCCATTCCACACATTTATCTTTGTAATCAAAAGGTAGCGTTCTGTCAACTATGTACTTATCAATACAGCTCTCCGCACTTTTAATTATTTCTTTTCTTTCATTAATAAATTTTTCTAATTCTACTAAGGCTTCTTCATAAGCTTTTTTACTCATATAAATTCCCCCTTTGTACAATTATTCTACATTAAAATGATTTTTCCTCTTTTTTGTATAAAATTTTATTTGTATATAACTTTTCCATCAATATCTTTTATAGTTTGACATCCAGTTAATATCATAGAGCTACTTAGTTCTGATTGAAGCTTATTTATGTAAGTTTCTACACCATCAGTTGCTCCACCAAATGAAGCTGTCACAAAAGGTCTTCCTATTAATACTGCATCTGCTCCTAGACCTATCATCTTTAATACATCTAATCCTGTTCTAACTCCACCATCTGCAAGTATTGTAACTTTACCTTTAACAGCATCAGCAATTCTTGGTAGAACTTCACATGCTCCTGGTGTACAATCTAGTACTCTTCCTCCATGATTTGATACAACTATAGCATCTACACCTGCTTCAACTGCCATTAATGCATCTTCAACAGTCATTATTCCTTTCAATATAAATGGTAGCTTAGTAGCGTTTACCAATTCTTTTATTTGTTCAACATTTTTAGGAAGTACTGGTTTTCCATGTAGTGATAAAGTTACTAAACCACAAGCATCTATATCAACTCCAACTGCAAATGCACCAGCTTCTTCAGCTAATCTTATCTTTTTTATGATATTTTCATTATCCCAAGGCTTAATAAATACAATTCCAGCACCATTATACTTTTTAACTACATCCAAATTTTCCATTAAAAAAGCATCTACTGCTGTATCTCCAACCATTGCATAAATCCCACTATTAGCACATCCTGCAACTACTGGTTCTATGTAATCTCTTTCATTAATCTTTCCACCCATATTCAATGTAGTTCCTGTTACTGGAGCTGCAAATATAGGTGAACTCATTTTTTTTCCAAACATATCTATAGATGTATCAGGATTTGAGACATCATGTATTACTCTCATATTCACTTTTACTTTTTCTAAACTCTTACTATTTTCTATAAAAGAAGAACCACTTCCTTTACCTCCCATACCAGGAACTTCCCCTGCACAAACAACTCCATTACAAACTTTACAAACTTTACAACTTCCATTTAAATTTTCTCTAGCATTTTTTAATAATTCATTATACTCCATCTTTAATCCCCCATTTATTATAGTAATTTATATCATATACATTATATCATATTGTATTTACAGTATATTTTTCAAAAAACTTTTCCTATGTATAGGAGTTATTCCATGTTTTTCAATAGCTTCATAGTGTTCCTTAGTCCCATACCCTTTATGAGATTTAAAACCATATTCTGGATATACTCTATCATATTGATACATTATACTATCTCTAGTAACCTTAGCTAATATACTTGCTGCTGCTATTGATATAGATTTTGAATCTCCTTTTACAATTGGATTTTGAGCTATATCAATTCCTGGTATTGTCGCTGCATCAACCAATAGATAATCAGGTGCTTGTTTTAAACAATTTATAGCTTTTTTCATTGCCATATATGTAGCATTCAATATGTTAAATTCGTCTATTTCTTCATTATTTACGATACCTATTCCATAGTCTAATGCTTCTTTTTTTATTACTTCAAAAAGTTCATCTCTTTTTGCTTCACTTAGTTTTTTAGAATCATTTACACCTTCTATTTTTGTGTCTTTTTTAAATACTACTACAGAGGCTACAACAGGTCCAGCAAGTGGCCCTCTTCCTGCTTCATCAATTCCTCCAATATATAAATAACCTTTATTATAACCTTCATTTTCAAATATATTTATGGTTTCTAATCTTTCTTCTTCTCTTCTAATATTATCTAATTTTTTAGCTAGTTTTATAGCTAAACTTTGAACAGATTTTCTGTCATCGACTCTCAGTAGTTCTATATATTGCATATATTTTTCTACTTCTAAAGTCTCAATTATTTCTTTAATCTCCCTCACGCTTTTATTCTGCATACAATTACCTCATCTTTCATTTGTAAAAATATAAGTTTTAATATATTAAATTTTTGCTAACGCAAAGTTTAATTGCATCCACTATATCCACATTTTAAGCATATACTACAACCACCTGTGTGTGCAATTCCTTCACTTCCACACTCTGGACACACAAATTTCTCATCTTCTTCAAAATTTTTATTTACTATTTTTTTGGATTCTTCATCTTTATTATCTTTTTCTTTTTTATTATTTTTATAACATTCTTTTTTATTATCTTCTTTTTTATTATTTTCTTTATTGTTTTCTTCCTTTTTTTCATTTATTAAAATTCCACTCCTTTTGCATCCATCTCTAAATATTGTCACACCTTTAAGACCAGCCTCCCATGCCTTAATATATATATTGAAAACATCTTCAATTGTAGTTTCAAAAGGTATATTTATTGTAGATGATATAGAAGCATCAATATACTTTTGCCATACTTTTTGCATGTTTATCCTTTCTTCATATCCTATATTCATAGCAGTTACAAAAAAATCTGGTAAACACTCTTCATCCGTAATACCTTTTTTATCCATATATTCTTTAACAATTGGAGTATATACTTTATAATATACATCTTCATCATGCAAACTCTCAGTTTTTCTTATATATGAAAGATTAAATATTGGCTCTATTCCCCCACTAATTCCTATCATTGTAGATATAGAACCTGTAGGAGGTATAGTTAATAGTTGTGAGTTTCTAAGCCCATATTTTTTAACCATTTCCTTAGTATCGTCATTTAAATTTTCTATAAAAAACTCCGATTTAGAGATATTTTCATATTTATATTCACTAAAAGTTCCATATTCCTTAGCAATTAATGCTGATTGCTTTACAGCTTCATTCAGCATAGTCTTACCAATCAAATCACACAATTCTAAAGATTTATCAGAACCATATCTTATTCCCATTTTTATAAGCATGTCAGCTATACCCATTACACCTAGACCTATCTGTCTATATTTATGTACACTATCCCTTTGCTCTTGTAATGGATGTAAGTTTAATCCTTCATCTAACACATCATTTAAAGCTACTACAGCTTCTCTAACGCAAGATTTTAATTTATTAATATCAAAGGTAGCATGTTCACCAAATGGCTGTATTACAAACTCTGACAAGTTTATTGAACCAAGGAGACAACTTCCTCCACTTGGAAGTGGCTCTTCTGCACAAGGATTTACTCCTGAAAAGCAAAAACTTTTGTCTTCACTCATGAAATTATATGTTCTTATTTTGTCCCAAAATAAAATACCCGGTTCTGCATAATCCCAGTTATTTTTCACAAATTTAGTAAATAAATCATATGCATTTACTATCTTGACTATTTTTTCTCCAGTAGTTTCAACTTCAAAAGTACAGTTATAAAGTTTCTTTTCTTTTACAGCTTGCATAAATTCATCTGTTACTCTTACAGAAATATTTGCTTTAGTAACTTTCTCTAAGTCTGTTTTTATATCTATAAACTCTTCTATCTCTGGATGGTTTACATCCATAGAAATCATAAGAGCTCCTCTTCTTCCTCTTTGACCAATCAAACCAGTTGTCATGCTGTAAAGTTCCATAAATGAAACTGCTCCAGTTGTGTGTTTTGCAGCATTATTCACTTTTGCTCCTTTTGGTCTTAACTTCGAAATATCAATTCCAACTCCTCCACCATAGCTAAATGTTCTAGCAAGTTTTTTTGCAGTATCGAAAATATCTTCTATACTATCTTTTGGTGGCTCTATTACATAGCAATTAGAATATGTTACTTTTTTACCTTCTTTCTGCAGACCTCTATTTGCTAAAATTCTTCCAGCAAATAGAAATTTTTTTTGTCTTATTAATTTTGAGATTCTTGGACTGTTATTTGAGATTCTCTTTATCCATTCATCAAAACTCTCACCATTATTTCTATACTTGTTTTTCCATATTGATTTTTGTAATTCATCAAACTCCCACGCTTTAGTTCTTATTTCAGAACGTCTTTCTCTATATAATATGTAGTGTTTTGCTATATCTTTCCTATTTGATTCCATAAGCAATACTTCAACTATATCTTGTATTTCCTCTACAGATAAACACTTTTCCATAGAGTTATAGTCTTTATCTATTTTTCTTGATATATCATACGCTAAATCTCTATCCACTCCACCTTCACTATTTATACTAGCCTTATAGACAGCATCTTCAATTTTACTTTTACTAAAAAGTTCTTTTGTACCATCTCTTTTTATTATGTACTTCATCTTTAGACCTCCAATAAATTAGTATTAAATTAATACACCTATTAACTATAATTCTAAACAAACTTTTTTATATGTTTGTATTTTTTCAGATTAATTATCTAGCATAATATATATTATACTATTTTATATTCAATATAACACTCCTTATAGTTTTCTCAACTTGTAAAACACATTCTTGAAAAACTTTAAAATAATATAAAAAAGTATATAAAAGTCCAATTCTACTTTTATATACTTTATCTTTTTTATGTTTTTATCACTTTAACCTTCATTAATTAATAAATACTTAAATAGTAAATTCTTTATTTTTTCTTTACAAATATATGTGATGATATTTTACATTGACATTCCATATTTGTAGTAAATATAAAAAGGAATTGCCTATATAATTTAAAGGCAATTCCATAATTATCAATTATTATTTGTTACTATGCAGTTTTACTGCTTTTAGATGGAATAAAGTATCCTATTATTCCTGCTATTACAACTGGAACTATCCAGTTAAATCCTAATGAAGCAAATGGTAAGCTATTAACTAGAGGAATGTTTACTCCAAAGCTTGTTGCAACTGTTAATACACTTACTAATAATGCCATATATGCAGCACATTTGAATACATTGTCATTTTTAATTTTGTTACTAAATAATGCTAATATAACTAGAGTTATAGTTGCTGGATATACCATACTTAATATAGGAGCAGAGAATTGTATTATTGTACTTACTCCAAAGTTTGATATGATTGCACTAAACACACAAACTACTATAACTATATGCTCATATTTTAATTTTCCATCTGTAAGTGTTGAGAAATATTGACCAGCTGCTGAAGAAAGTCCTATAGCTGTTGTTAAACATGCTAATGCAACTATAATAGCTAATAAAATTTTACCTGTAGTTCCAAGTAAAGATGCTGTTATTGCAACTATTAAAGCTGTTTGTTGAACATCTTGTCCATATGCTTGAGATACAGTTGCTCCAAGATAACATAAACCACCATAAACTAGTGCCATACCTATTACTGCAATAACACCTGCACTTACTGTAGCTTTCATCTTCTCTTTTTCACCTGTGTATCCTTTAGCTATTACTGACATGATTATGATTGATGCGAATACACTAGCTGCTAGTGCATCCATTGTTTGATAACCTTGAGTGATACCTTCTGCAAATACATTTTGTATTAGAGAACTATCTCTTATTTCTCCTAATGGAGATACGATACCTTTAACTATTAATACTGCTAAAGCTATAAGTAAAGCTGGAGTTAATATTGACCCAACTATATCTACAACTTTTGATGGTCTTATTGTTAGAAGTAATACTATAGCAAAGAATACTATAGAGAATATTACTGGGCTTATTCCTGAACCTATTGTAGGTAATATACCCATCTCATAAGTTGTTGCTGCTGTTCTAGGTATTGCCAAAAGTGGCCCTATACAGATTACCATTGCACATCCTAATGCAATACTTAATCCTTTACCTGCTCTTGAGAACATCTTTGATGTATCTCCATTAAACTTAGTTGCTGCTATAACTGCTAATAATGCCAAACCACCATCTGCGAAAAGGAATCCTATGAAAGCTACTAACCAGCTACTTCCGGATAAAACTCCTAGATATGGAGGGAATATTAAGTTCCCAGCACCAAAAAACATTGCAAATAGTGCAAATCCAATTACAATTACATCTTTAAACTTGATTTGTTTCTCACCCATTTAAAGCACCCCCATTTTGAATTTTACTACTTTACTGCTTTTTTACTACATTTTACTAAAAAATAAGTCCAATCTCTTCTTAAATGAAAACCTTTTGACGAGATTTTATTTAATTATACATTTTTGACTTAAACTTGTCAATTATGTTTCATAATTTATAAAATCTTCGCAATATTTAATACAACTTTCTTAATTAAATAAAATCAACCTGTATACTTTAAACATGATTGGTTTTTTATTTTTTCTCTAATTTTTCTTGACAAAATTAAAAATTCTAACTTTTTTGAATATTCTTAATTTTAACATCATTTGAACTATTCTTGATTTAACTTGTTTTATGTAATAGTGTATATCCCTCCTTACTATATTACATATAATTTTTTTAATTCAATTTAAATAATTCAATTTAAATTTTAAATATTTTGTGTTTATTATATAATTCTAAAAAAAAGACGTCAATATGATTTTTAATTTTTTAAATTTTCAAAATTATGATATTCAGAAAATCGTTTTCCTTTTATCACAACTCTTATTTACGTTAATTCTTGTAGTATTTTGTATTTATTTTGCTAAATCGATTTCTAATTTTACTAAATTATTGTTCTACATTCATAGATTTTCCACTTCTTTTCCATCTCTGAAATCGTTTTTTCTGAAAATTCCTTATTATGATTCGCAAGCTTACTTTTCTTCATTGTAATTATTTTCTAACTCCCAACTTACTTAAACTTTGCAGTTGCTTGTATCCACATCGACACACTTATATTTCAAAATTAACTAAAAATTCTTAATATATACCTATATAAAAACAATTTAGTACTTCGATTAATTGATTTATATATGCAAACGCCTTAAATTTTATTTTATTATTTTATTATTGTCATAATTTTATTTATATAATATCTTTGTAAAAAACAGCTAATACTTATAACTAAACTTATAAAATTACTCCAAAGTTCTTTTTTTAACATCTAATATTGTTAAAAAATAAACTATATATTTTTTCCAATATTTTCTTATATTTGTTGTATAACAAAAGCAAACAATTAGTATAGAAAGAAAAAATAAAAGGAGTTATCTATATATAAATAATTTCATTTATTATAGATAACTCCTTTAGTTACAGGTTCATATTTTAATTGAATAAAGCTTAATTTGTTCCAAGTGTATTAGATTGACTCTTTGATGGTATAAAATTACCAATTATTCCAGCTATTATAACTGGAACCACCCAGTTAAATCCTAATGAAGCAAGTGGTAAAGAATTTACTATTGGAACATTTACTCCATAAGTAGATATAACTGTTAATATACTTATAAACAATGACATATATACTGCTCCCTTGTATAAATTGTCATTCTTGATTTTTTCATTAAAGAATGCTAGAACTATTAAAACAATTGATGGTGGATAAACTATACTTAATACAGGTGATGCTATCTTTATTATAGTTCCAACACCAAAAGATGCTACTACTGCACTGAATACAGATACAGCTAAAACTATTTTTTCATAACTCAATTTACCTTTTGTAAGTCTAGAGAAATATTGTCCTGTAGCAGATGTAAGGCCTATAGATGTAGTTAAACATGCTAATGATACTACTACTGCTAAAATCGCTTTCCCAATATTTCCAAGCAATCCTTGTGTTATATTTACTATTACTTGTGATTGTACTGCATCTGTTCCATACATTGTTGATACAGTTGCTCCAAGGAAACACAAACCTCCATAAACTAAAGCTAATCCTCCACAAGCAAGCACACCTGCTTTACCAATCATCTTTAATTTTTCACTAATAGAAGTATACCCTTTTTCATTTAAAGATACTATCAACACTGATGCAAGTGCTATTGCTGCAAAGGCATCCATCGTCTGATATCCTTGGCCTATACCTTCTGCAAATACATTAGGTATCATAGGTTTATCTATTACCTCTCCAAGTGGAGATACAACACCTTTTATAATTATAAATGCTAAAGCTATTAGAAGAGCTGGAGTTAAAAATTGTCCAACTATATCTACGACCTTAGAAGGTCTTACTGTTAATACATATGATATCGCAAAATAAACTACACAGAATAATAACACTGGAATCGAAGTTCCAAATAGAGGCATCATACCCATTTCATAAGTTGTTGCACCTGTTCTTGGTATAGCTAGGAATGGTCCTATACATAAAATATCTGCACAACCTATAAGAATCCCTAATTTCATACCACATCTTTTAAACATCTCAATTACGTTTCCATCAAATTTAGCTGTAGCCATTACTGCTAGAAGTGCCAAACCAGCATCGGCAAATGTAAATCCTAAGAAGGCAATTAACCATTCTGGACCTGTAATTATTCCCAAATATGGTGGAAATATTAAGTTACCTGCTCCAAAGAACATTGCGAATAATGCAAATCCAAATACTATCATATCCTTGGTCTTACCCATTATAAAATCCCCCTTTTTAACCTTATTAAATTAATAAAATGCCTCAATTGTTTACGCTTGCATAAATAAATTAATTAAAACAATAAGAACTTATTATTAAATTAATAAAATTAAATAAATTAAATTTTTAATATATTGTATTGATTTGTGCTTATTATATATTATACGAAACAAGCAAGTCAATATACCAAAATTTCAAATAATCACACTCATTTTAATTTTCAAAAAATTAGGTATATTTGTCTTAAATTAATATTTTTAAACGTTTTCTAATCTAATTTATACTTTCATATGACAATATTTGTCTATATTTAAAAAAAATAAAAAAAACCTTAAGGAAAAGGTTTTTTTTATTTTATAATGTTAAATTTTTTAACCTGGCTTTAAAATCTATCTTTTAACATTCTCTGGTATTTCTAATGTTATATTCCCTATTTTTCCATCTCTAAACTCATTTAAAACGGTTGTAGATATACGTGCATAATCAAGCTCTTTTTTTCCTGTTATGAATCCTCTCTTATGACCAATCATATCCATAGTTTCAATTGGAGTTTCTCCTAGAGATTCCAATTTATATCTAGCTTTCAGATTCTCAGGTGCTATCTTCATGAGTTTCTCTATAAGTCTTAAGGCTAAAGTCTCAGTATCCAAAATTTCATCCTTTATAGCTCTACTAAAGGCTAAGTTTAGAGCAACTTCTTGGTCTTCAAACTTAGGCCAAAGTATTCCAGGTGTATCCAAAAGTTCAAGATTCCCTTTTAACCTAACCCATTGCTTCCCTTTAGTTACTCCTGGCTTGTCTCCTGTTTGAGTACTTTTTCTACCTGTTAATTTATTTATAAGAGATGATTTACCAACATTTGGAACCCCAACTATCATTATTCGTATAGCTCTTTCTTTTCTACCTTTATCTTTTAAATTGTCCATTTTTTCTCTAGTTACATTCTTACATTCTTCTATTATCTTATTTATACCAATGCCTTTTATTGTATCAACTGGTATAGCTTTTATGTTAATTTTTTTATAGTACTCTACCCATTGATTTAATTTATCTCTATCTGCCATGTCACTTTTATTAAGTACAACTACCCTTGGTTTATCTCCTACAAGCTTATCTATATCTGGATTTTTACTACTAAATGGTATTCTGGCATCTAACAGTTCAATAACTACATCAATCAATTTTAAATTATTTTTTACTAACTCCTTAGTTTTTTTCATATGACCTGGATACCAGTTTATATGTAGATTGTCATCCATAAGATACTCTTCATATTCATTTGACATATATATCACTCCTTTAAAATATTATATTACTATTCCTTAATTATAATTAAAAAATAAATTTATTTAAATCACTGTATTGTCATGCTTTTAACATCATACTTTACATAATATTCTCTTCTTATTTTAATATTATTTCAAAATATAATTCAATATTTATCGATTTTATTTTTCATTTTAAAAGTTATAAATTCATAAATAAATAATGTATATTTCAACAAATAGTTCTATTTATTTCTGATATAATTATTTGCTATAATTTTCATTAAAATATAAAGAGGACTGATAAATCAGCCCCCCATTTATAAGTAAAGTTTTTAATTATCTATTTCTAGCTTCTTTTATCTTAGCAGCTTTACCTACTCTACCTCTTAAGTAGTTTAGTTTAGCTCTTCTTACTTTACCTTTTCTAGTAACTTCTATTTTTTCTATTTTTGGAGAGTGAACTGGGAAAGTTCTTTCTACACCAACATTGAAAGACATTTTTCTAACTGTGAAAGTTTCTCTTGCTCCTCCACCTTGTCTCTTTAATACTACACCTTCGAATACTTGTATTCTTTCTCTTTTTCCTTCTATAATTCTAACGTGTACTTTAACTGTGTCCCCAGGTCCAAAATTAGGAACTTCATTTTTTAATTGTTCTTGCTCAATTGCTCTTAGTATTTCATTCATCTTTCTTCCTCCTAAATATCATAGACGTTCTTAACTACCCGACCAGTGTAAACAGAGGAACGCCCGTATTTTCAACATTTTATATTATACTATACTTCAATAGTTATTACAAGCACTTTTACGTTTTTAATTCCATTTATAGGTACTTTATTGTATACATGTATATTGATTACTTCTTATACTTCTATTTTTCTTTAGATTTTCTATATAAGTCTAATCGTCTTTCTTTAGTTATTCTTATAGATTCTTCTTTTCTCCACTCATCTATCTTTTTATGATTACCTGATAAAAGCACTTCTGGTACTTTTAATCCTTCAAAATCTCTAGGTCTAGTGTAATGAGGATACTCTAACAAATTATCTTTAAATGATTCTTCTTCAAAAGATTCATCTTGATTTAATACACCTGGTATTAGTCTTGATATAGAATCTATCATTATAAGTGCTGGAAGTTCCCCTCCAGTTAGTACATAATCTCCAATTGAAATTTCATCAGTTACAATTAAATCGATTATTCTTTCATCTATACCTTCATAATGACCACATAGCAGTATTATATCCTCTTTGATAGACATTTGCTTCACTATAGATTGGTTGTATACCTTTCCTTTTGGAGTTAGATAAATTACTCTTGGATTATTTATATTATGAGTTGTTATTATATGCTTATACGTGTCATATATCGGTTGAGGAGTCATTACCATACCAGCTCCTCCTCCAAATGGATAATCGTCTACTTTTTTATGCTTATTATCAGAAAAATCTCTTATATTATATATATGAACTTCAATTACACCTTTTTCAACTGCTCTTTTCATTATACTCTCATTCATATATGAATTAAATATTTCTGGAAAAAGCGTCATTATATGAAATCTCATATTGCCACCTAATCTATCATTCCCTTAATAGGGTCTATAATCATTTTTCTGTCATCAATGTCTATTGTAGGTACAAATTTTTTTATAGCTGGTATCATGAATTCTTTATCCTCTTCACCTTTTATTACATAAACATCATTTGCAGAGTATTGAAGTACATCTTCTAACACTCCTACATATTTTCCGTCTACAGTTAAAACTTCCATACCAATCATATCTGCTATAAAAAATTCGCCTTCTTCAAGTTCTCTACTATCTTCCCTAGACACGTACATAAATTTATTTTTTAGTTTTTCTGCTTTTTCTATAGTATCTATATCCTTTATCTTCATTATAACCATAGAACCTTTGTATCTTACCTTTTCAACAATCCACTTATTATTTAAATCTTTTCCTAGATAAAAATCTTTCAATTCATCAAATCTATCTATATCATCAGTAAGTGGATAAACTCTTACCTCACCTTTTAGACCTTGTGTGTTTACTATTTGACCTATCTTAAAATGAGTTACTTTTTCTTTCATGTTATCACCTTCTTAAAAAATTTAATCTTATATACTCATATCATCATAAATTCTTAAAACTACATATAATTATATAAAAAGGACTAGGTATTATACCTAATCCTCCTATTTACACTATCTCAAGAGAAACTTTTACATTTTCTCTATTTGCAACAGATCTTACGACAGTTCTTATAGCTTTAGCTATTCTTCCCTGCTTCCCAATAACCTTACCCATATCATCTTGAGCAACTGTAAGTTTTAAGACTATACCACCATTATCTTCAAATTCCTCAACGACAACTGAATCAGGATTATCAACTAGAGCCTTAGCTATATCTACAACTAGCTCTTTCATATATTTCATCTCCTAAAGTAACCTCAGCAATGAGTATTTACTTAAACTAATTGCTAAGAAAAATTATTTTGCTTGTTTAGAAGCTTCGAATTTTTCTATTACTCCATTTTTCACAAGTAATTTTTTAACTACTTCTGTTGGTTGAGCACCAGTAGTTAACCATTTTATAGCTTTTTCATCATTTATTTTTACTTGTTTAGGTTCAGAAACTGGATTATAGTATCCTATTTCTTCTATAAATTTTCCATCTCTTGGAGCTCTTGAATCAGCTACTACTATTCTGTAGAAAGGTTTTTTATTAGCTCCCATTCTTTTTAATCTTATTTTAACTGCCATTACAGTCACCTCCGAATAATTTTTACTTTTTTATATTTTATTTAAAAAAAGGTAAACCGCCTAAGCCGCCCCTTTTCTTCATACTTTTTTGCGAACCAGCAAACATCTTCATCATTTTTTTCATTTCATTAAGTTGTTTTATAAGTCTATTTACATCTTGTACACTAGTTCCACTACCTCTAGCTATTCTTTTCTTTCTAGAAGCGTTTAATACTCCTGGGTTTCTTCTCTCATATGTAGTCATTGATTGAATTATGGCTTTAGTTCTATTCATTTCCTTGCCATTCAAATCTACATCTCCAAGTTGGTCTTTTACATTTCCCATACCAGGTATCATACCAATTATCTTGTCAAGAGGTCCCATATTTTGTATTTGTTCCATTTGTTGTAAGAAATCCTCAAAATCAAGTTCTTGTTTTTTTATTTTTTGTTCTAATTCTTTGGCTTTCTCTAAATCTATATTTTCTTGTGCTTTTTCTATTAAACTTAAGACATCTCCCATACCTAGTATTCTTGATGCCATTCTATCTGGGTGGAAAGGCTCTATATCATCTAGTTTTTCTCCCATACCCATAAATTTTATAGGTTTTTGTGTAACTGCTCTTATTGAAAGTGCAGCACCACCTCTAGTATCTCCATCTAATTTAGTTAAGACTACTCCATCAACACCAAGAGCTTCATTGAAACTTTCTGCAACATTTACAGCATCTTGTCCTGTCATAGAATCTACAACCAAAAGTATTTCATGTGGTTTAACTTCTGACTTAATTGATTTTAATTCATCCATAAGCACTTCATCTATGTGAAGTCTACCAGCTGTATCTATAATAACTAAATCATTAGCATTTTTAATTGCATGGCTTAAACCTGCCTTTGCAATATTTACAGGATTTTCTTTATCTCCCATATTAAATACAGGTATATCCAATTTTTCCCCAACAACTTGAAGTTGCTTTATTGCTGCTGGTCTATAAATATCACAAGCTACTAATAAAGGTTTCTTGCCTTGCTTTTTAAAATATCCTCCAAGCTTTCCTGCTGTAGTAGTTTTACCTGCTCCTTGCAGTCCAACCATCATCAAAATTGTAGGAGGTTTTGAGGAAATCATTACTTTACTTTGTACATCCCCCATTAAACTTGTAAGTTCTTCATTTACAATTTTAATTACATGCTGAGCTGGAGTTAAGCTTTGCATAACTTCTTGTCCAACACATCTTTCTTGAACTTTTTTTATGAAATCTTTAACTACTTTAAAGTTAACATCTGCTTCAAGAAGAGCAAGTTTAACTTCTCTCATAGCATTTTTTACATCTACTTCTGTAAGTTTTCCTTTTGATTTTAACTTACTAAATGCCCCTTGTAGTTTATCAGACAATCCTTCAAATATCATTTTATCATCTCCCTACATACATCTTCTATATTTTCTAGCTTAGGGATTAAATTAGCACAATCTCTATTGTGCAATAAATCTTCTTTAATGTCAATAATTTTATCTTTTATAATTTTAATATTTTTTTCCTGCTCCTGAATCTTAGATACTAAGTGTAATTTTTCTTCATAATCTCTTAGTATTTTTTCTGAACGCTTCAAAGTATCATACACACCTTGTCTTGATACATTCAGATTTTCACTAATTTCACCTAAAGAATAATCTTCTTCATAGTATAGAGCTACTATTTCTTTCTGCTTGTCAGTTAATAATTCTTTATATTGTTCAAATAACAATCCAATTTCGACCATTTTTTCTATATTCATATCTTACACTTCCTAGCAGTATACTGTAAAGGTTATCTACTTTACACTATTGTATTTTATATCATATAAACACTCTTGTCAACCATTATTTTTAAAAGAATACTAGTTACCAAATAATGCATCTGAAAATGATTTTGCATCAAAATCTTGCAGGTCTTCTACTCTTTCTCCAACTCCAATAAGTTTTACAGGTACATCTACTTCTGATTTTACTGCAAGTACTACTCCACCTTTTGCAGTCCCATCAAGTTTTGTAAGCACTATACCTGTTATGTCTGCAACTTCTTTAAATGTCTTTGCTTGAACGACTGCATTTTGACCTGTTGTTGCATCTACTACAAGAAGTACTTCACGTTTTGCCTCTGGAAATTCTCTATCTACTATTTTAAATACTTTTCCAAGCTCATTCATAAGATTAGCTTTATTGTGTAATCTTCCCGCTGTATCACATATTAATACATCTGTTTTTCTAGCCTTGGCTGCCTTTATAGCATCAAATACTACTGCTCCAGGGTCTGCTCCTTCTTGATGCTTTATTATATCTACATTCGTTCTATTTGCCCAAATTTCCAATTGCTCTGTAGCTGCTGCTCTAAATGTATCTGCTGCTGCTAATAAAACCTTTTTACCATCTTTTTTGTATTTATTTGCTAGTTTACCTATTGTAGTAGTTTTGCCAACTCCATTTACACCAACCATTAGAATTATACATGGTGTTGGTTCTATATCTAATATAGAGTTTTCATTTGTAAGAATCTCTTCTACTATAGATTTAAGCTCTTCTCTTACTTTCATAGGCTCTGTAATACCTTTTTGCTTTATTTTATCTCTTAGTTTTTCAATTATATCCATAGTTGTATTTACACCAACATCTGCTGTTATTAAAATTTCCTCTAAATCCTCAAGTAAATCTTCATCTACTTTTGTATATGATTTTAAAACCTCATCTATTCTATCAGTTATTCCTTGCTTTGCTTTTGTTAATCCTTGTTTTAACCTTTCAAACAAGTTAACCTTTTTTTCTTCTTTATCTTCCATCTCTTTAGATTCAGTTTCATTATTATAGCTTTCTAATTCTTCTATTTTATCTTCTTTAGAATCATCATTTAAAATAGTTTCTACATCTTGTTCATCAATTTTTAACTGGCCTTCTACTTTTTCATCTTGTTCAGTACTTTCATTAGTAGCATCTTCTTCAGTTTTTTCTTCAATATCTTCTATTTTATCTATAACTTCTTCTTCAAGGCCTGAAAAAATAGTTTCTTCTACATTTTCTAGGTTATCAATACTACTTTCTATTTCTTCTTCTGGCTCAGCATCCTTTTTTTCCAGTTCCTTTTCTTTGTCTTTTCCAAAACCAAATAATTTTTTTAACACTGTTCTTCCTCCTATGTCAATCTAAGTTATATAATATCTGTTATTTCTTGAGCTTCTTTTAATTTTAAGCTAATAACTTTTGAAATGGCTTTTTCTTGCATAGTAACTCCATAAATATAATCAGCTGCTTCCATAGTCCCTCTTCTATGTGTTACCGATATAAATTGTGTTTCTTTAGATAAATCCTTCAAAAACTCTCCAAATCTAAATATGTTTGCATCATCAAGTGGTGCTTCAATCTCATCTAATATACAAAAAGGTGTTGGTTTTGTAATTAATATAGCAAAGAGTATACTTATTGCTGTTAAAGCTTTTTCTCCACCAGACAATAGATTTAGATTTTTCATTTTTTTACCTGGTGGTTGGGCTGTTATTAGTATATCACTTTCTAATAAATTTTCTTTATCTAAAATAGTTAATTCTCCACAACCTCCACCAAATAATCTCTTATACACATACTTAAAGTTTTTACTTATTTCTTCAAATTTAATCTCAAATTCAGATTTCATATTTTCTTCTAATGTATGTATAAGTTTTTCTATCTCTTCCATAGATTCTTCTAAATCTTGTTTTTGTTCACTATAAAAATCGTATCTTTCTTTTATTTCTTCATATTCCTTTATAGAATCTATATTTATATTTCCAAGACTTCTTATTTCTCTCTTTAAATTTTCTAAGAATTTTCTATCTATATCTAAATTTTCATCTTTTATTTCTAATGCTTGTACTAAAGTCAGCTCATATTGCTCAAATAACTTATTTACATATGTGTCTTGACTAGTCTTTAATCTTTCTAATCTTCCACCAACCTTAAATAAACTTTCTTTAAGTTCTATATGTTGTCTATCTATAGCTTTTAATTCTTTATTGATTTCATCAAAACTATTTTTCAAATCATCTTTAGCTATTTTTCTAGTTTCAAGATTTCTGTTACTATCTCCTAATTGTTTTGTTAGGTTTTCTTTTTCTTTTTCTTCAATAGATATAGAATCTTGCAATTTAATTATTTCTTGTTCTTCATAGTTCAATGATTTTTCTAATTGTTTATTTTTTTCTTCTAACTCAGAATTTTCGCCAATTATTCTTTCTATATCTCTGACTATACTATTATAAACTTCTCTTTTCTTTACTAAGGTTAAGTTTAATTCATCAAATTGGGACTTTTCCTTATCATATAAATCATTATATTTTTTTATTTCATCATTTAAACTATCAATTTTTTCTTTATTTTGATTGTATATATTATCTAATTCTTCCATATCTTTTTCAACAATATCACTTTTTTCAAGTGTGTAATTTAAATTGGAGTTCAAATCATTCTTTTCATTATCTAATTTAGTAATACTACCTTTTAAAGATTCAATTTCAGATTCAATGTTCTTTATACTTGTACTTTTTATTATTATACTTTTTTCTAAATCTTTTATTTTATTCTCATACGAATTAATTTCATTTTTTATATCTTTTATATCTTTGTCTAGGGACTCTCTTTTTGATTCTAAGTCTGAAATCTCAATTTTAATGTTATTTATCTTTTCTGTATATTCATTGATGTATCTTTTTCTAGATAGTATATTACCATTAGTTTTTAAACTTCCTCCAGTCAAAGAACCTCCTGGATTTAATATTTCACCATCTAAAGTCACTATTTTAAATCTATGACCAGTTTCTTTTGCAAATTTTATACCTTCATCTATATTATTTATAAGTATAGTTCTTCCAAGTATATTCTCAATTATATTTCTATACTTTTCATTAAATGTAATTAAATCACTTGCTATTCCTATAAATTTAGTATTTGCTTTTAAATTTCCTAAACTTATTTTGTTTGCTTTAATTATATTTAATGGAAGAAAGGTTACTCTACCTAAATTATTCTGCTTTAAATAATTTATTGCAGATTTAGCACTAAATTCATCATCAGTTATTATATTCTGCATATATGCACCCAAAGCTGCTTCTATAGATTTCTCATATTGTTCAGGTACATTTATAATTTGACCTAGTGCTCCATGAATGCCTTTTAAACTTTTATTTTTTAGGACTTCTTTTACACCTCTATTAAATCCCTCATAATGATTTTCCATATCTACATAGACATTTAATTTTGAATTATATCCATTTAGATTATATTTACTTTTCTGTATTTCATCTTCTAGCTCGTTGTATTTACTAATTGTATCTTGTAAATTAGTTGCTAATTCCCTATTTCTATTATTTACATTCTTTAAATCATCATTTTGCATATTAAATTCTTCACTTATGTTGTCTAATTCAAGAGACTTTATTTCAATACTCTTATTTAATTCTGCTATTTCTGAGCTTATATTTTCATCTCTTATATTCATATTTTCTTTATTTGCATTTAATGTAGACAACTTATTACTAAACTCTTGTTTCTTATTTAATATATCTATTATACTTTCTTTCAATAACTCTATATCGTTATTTAAAGATTCCAATTTCATTTTTTGTTTATCTTTACTAGACTCCAACACTTTTATATTTTCTTGTAAAATAGATAGTTCTTCATTTCCTGATGATTTATTACTTTCTAAGTCTTTTATGTATTGCTTATTTTCATTTAGCTTTTCTTTTATATCATTTATTTCTGAACTTTTTCTATGAATTTCATTCGTGAAATTTCTTATTCTTTCTTTAATTAAGTTTATTTGAGATTCTTTTTTTGATATAACCCCTTTAATAGAGTTTATATAATCTACAGACTTTTCAATTACATCTTGTAATACATCTATCTCTTTATTGATGTCTTCTTGTTTTTTCTCTACAATGCTTTTTTGTTCTTCTTTTTCATTAAGTTCTTTTTCAATAACTTTTCTATGCTCATTAACCTCACTTAATTCTTTTTCTGTTCCTTCAATTTCTCTTATAAAGCTATTTACTTCTAATATCTTCAACTTCTCACTTATTTCTAAATACTTTTTTGCTTTTGTTTGTTGATTAAAAAGAGGTTTTAATTGATTTTCAATTTCTATATATACATCATCTATTCTTTCTAAGTTCTCTTTTGTATTACTTAAATTTCTTTCTGCTTCCTGCTTTTTATATCTATACTTTGATATACCACATGCTTCATCAAAAACTTTCCTTCTACTTAAAGGATTATTACTTAATATTTCGTCTACTTTTCCTTGTTCTATGATTGAATAACCATCTTTTCCAATACCAGTATCTAAAAAGACTTCTTTTATATCTTTTAATCTACAGCTCTTATTGTTCAGAAAAAACTCACTTTCACCATTTCTATAAGCTCTTCTTCTTATAGTTACTTCTGTAAAATCTAATTCCAATTGATTCTCAGAATTATCAATGGTAAGAGCAACTTCACAGTAATTCATAGGTTTTTTTGTATCTGTACCTGCAAATATTACGTCTTCAAGTTTATCCCCTCTAAGACTCTTAATACTCTGTTCTCCTAATACCCATCTTACAGCATCAGATATATTACTTTTTCCACTTCCATTTGGCCCTACTATAGCTGTTATTCCTTCTTTAAAAATAATATCTGTTTTCACTGGAAAGGATTTAAATCCCTTTAACTCTAGTCTCTTTAAATACAAATCGTTTCTCTCCCTTCATCGTTAAAACTAAAGGTCATAAATGTCATACAATTTTCTATGAATGTCTATCATATTAGCAATAATTAAACTTTTTCCATCTAACACAATTTCTAATTGATTTATATCTAAATCTGATTCTTGTGTTTTTAAAATCACACCAAATTTTTCTTTCATATACTTCACATTTGTTTTTTTATTTCCTATTATCTTAGAAATATTCTTTTTATTTGATTTCACCAACATTTGTTTTACATCTTTATTTTGTAAAATAATAAATTCCAAATAATCTTTTATCATATCAGCTTCTACTAATTCTCTAAATGCAGGGTGATATGGTCCTGCTAAAACAGCTTTCCCAATTTGTATATCATCAGTAGCTTGAAGTCCAACTCTTATTACATTTATATTATTAACATAAAACAATACAAGAACTTTCTTTACTATACTTATACTTTCATCAAGAGTAAATGGACTATACTCATTTTGCTCCATCAATTTTTCAAGCCCTGTATCTTTTACTACTAAAGTTGGATACACTCTAACACAATCTGGTTTTAGCTCTACAAATTTCTTTGCTGTAAATATACATTTTTCTTCTGTATCAGCTGGAAGACCAATCATCATCTGCAAACCAAGTTTAATTCCACTATTTTTTATCATTTTTGAACTCTTATATACAATTTCTGCTTGATGACCTCTTATACTATCTAATAATACTTTTTCATCTAAAGATTGTACTCCTAGTTCAATTATGCTAGTCTTATAGTCTTTTAACATACTTAGTATCTCTTCGTTGATACAGTCTGGTCTTGTAGACATTCTAATATCTTTCACAATTCCTTTTTCTACATATTCTTTGGCAACTGATAACAGACTTTTTTGTGTATCAATATCTATCGCAGTAAAGCTACCACCAAAAAATGCTATTTCTACATCAGCATCTTTATCTATAGTCTCTAAACATTCTTCAATTATCTTTCTTGCATCTTCACTTGTAACATCAGTACTCACACCTGTTATTTTTTTTTGATTACAAAATATACAATCATGAGGACACCCTTTGTGAGGAACAAATATAGGTATAATTCTCTTTTTCATCTACAACATCCTTCTAATATAAATATTTCTTTTTATATTTTTACATATTACATTTATTTTTCCCATAATTTTTTCTTTAAAGCTACTTTAGCAGCTAATTGTTCAGCTTCTTTTTTACTCTTACCTTCTCCTATACCCAGAACATCTTCATTGATTCCAACTTCCATTACAAATCTTTTATTATGGTCTGGCCCTTTTTCTTCTATAAGCCTGTACCAAATATTATTTTCACCATTCCCTTGTAACACTTCTTGAAGATGTGTTTTATAGTCTCTGAATATATTTCCTTTTCTTGAATCATAAATTATATTTTCCATATAATTCAGTATAAACTGTCTTGCACTTTCAAAGCCTCCATCAAGATATATCGCAGCTATTACAGCTTCAAATGCGTCTGCTAGTATTGAAGTTCTATGTCTTCCTCCAGTTGCCTCTTCTCCTCTGCCTAATAACATGTGAACACCTAAATTTATATCATTAGCTACTTCACTCAATGAATCTTCACAAACTATATTTGCTCTAAGTTTAGTTAGTTCCCCTTCGGGTAGATTAGTTTCTTCATTGAATAAATAATCACTTATCACTATACCTAAAACTGAATCCCCTAAAAACTCCAATCTTTCGTTAAAATTATATTTTTTATTTTCATTAGAATATGAACTATGAGTAAGAGCTTCTAGTATATATTCTTTATTTTTAAATTTATAATTTATAACATTTTCAAATCTTTGTATATTATCTAGTAATTTTTTACTTATTTTCATAACTACATCCCTCCAAAATCCTATTCTATAAATTCTAGTGTACTATTTTTGTCCAAGTATTGCAAAACCAAAATACACAATACCCTTCCTCATAAAAATAAAACTACCTATGAAACAAAATTATCTCATAGGCATCATAGGCAGTTTTATTTCTTATGAATTTTTACTCTCTATCATCACAACTTGAACAACCACCACATGCACAATCATCATCACAATCATCTTCTGATGATAATATTACAGCCTTACAATCAGGACAAACAACATCCACTTCATCATCATATAATAAATCTTCGTCTATTTCTACTAACTCTCCACAATTTGGGCATTCCATTTCTATATAGCTGAAGTCCTCATCGTCATCATCTTCATCATCTTCATAAAGATCATCTTCCATGTCAGCGATTTCTTCTTCTAAATCTGCTAAATCTTCATCTATAGATTCAACAAAATCTTGAAGTTCTTCTTGCTCTTCATCCAATGTTACAATAGCATCTGCAAATACTTCTAATGCATCAACTATTTTATGTATCATTTTCCCTTCTTTGCTTTCAGCACTTATTTCTAGTCCTTCTGCTAGGCCTTTTAAGTATGCAACTTCTTCATATAAATGTTTCATGTAACACCCCTCGCTTTCTTTTTTATATATAAACTAAAAGCTCATATATCTTATATTATTAAGACATATAAGCTTTTATATACATAAAGTTTTATACTCTTGATAAATATTCACCTGTTCTAGTGTCTATCTTTACTTTATCTCCAGTATTTATAAATAATGGAACTTGAACAACTGCTCCAGTTTCAACTGTAGCTGCTTTAGTTACATTACTTGCTGTATCACCTTTTATACCAGGCTCTGTATCTATAACTTCTAACTCTGCAAAGTTTGGAGCTTCCACTTGGAATGGTTGCCCTTGATAAAATCTTATTGTAGCAACTTCATTCTCTTTTAAGAACTTAATTGCATCTTCAACTTGCTCATAGTTTAATGGTATTTGTTCAAAATTTTCTTGGTCCATAAAATAATATAACTCACCATCATTGTATAGATATTGCATTTGTCTTGTATCTATAACAGCTTTAGGGAATTTTTCACTTGGATTGAAACTTTCTTCTCTTATAGCTCCTGTTTTTAAGTTTCTGTATTTAGTTCTAACGAAAGCAGCTCCTTTACCTGGCTTAACGTGTTGAAAATCAACTACTAAACATGGTTGTCCATCTTTTTCAAATGTAACACCTTTTCTAAAATCACCTGCTGATACCATTTCTTGTTCCTCCATATTAAAATAAATTTCTTATTTTTTAGTAAATTTTACATTACTATGCCTTTAAAATTATATCTCTTACTTGAATTCTGTCAAGTCAGGATTACAAATTTTTACTAATATCATAATATCATAAGTTATACAATATAAACAAGTATTTGGCAAATTACTTATTCTATATTTTTATTATTCTCCTCTACAATCTTAGTCTATACATTTTATATGTTGATATTATTTAATTATATAGTTCTCAATAATTACGCTTTATATGATTTATTGATGTTATTTCTTTTTCTCAAACTTATGTGTTTTCATATGCTTTCACTAAAGTTCCATATTTTTATTTTGAATTTAGTTTCATAGTTTTGACTACGTTTTGATAATTTCAATTTTATATTAACATATTGGCCATTATTGGACATCGACACATACATTTCATCTACATAATCTCCAATTTCATAACCACCTGCTTGACTACTTTCACCATTTAAAGAATTTACAAATAGCTTATTTCTTCTTTCATTTAATATAATTTCTTTGTTACTTATATATTCCTCATTATCAGTTAAACCTTCATCCACATATCTGCATTTTATAGATGTTGTTCTTTTAAAACTTTCTTCATTATTAGATAGATTTATTATTCCCATGGAATTACTAATAATTCCTTCCATAGATTTTACAATTTCAAGACTTTGTTGTTGTAATTCTATGTTATCTTCTATTTTAAGTTTTAAATTTATTGTAATCACAAATACAGAATATAAAACCATTATCAATATTACAATTGAAGCTAATGATACTATACTTTCTAAAAGTAAGTAACCATGTTTACGTTTCATATTTTCCCTCTTTCAGAAGTACTCTTCCACTTACAGGTGTTATTGTTATAGTTTTTCTTAGTCTATGATTATATATCTCTATTGTAGATGCTTTTTGAGGTGAGCCATCAGATTTAAATTTTATTATATCTATACTTCTTGCTATCTTTACATTTTTAGGTAGTACTATAGATTTAACATTTTTACCATCTTTTCTCAATACATATCCTTCTTGTTTATCTTGATTTATATAATATATATATGTATCATAATCACTAAACATATTAATTCTTCTAACATATCTTATATCTGAGCAGAGTTGATGTGCAAATAAATTTATCTTTTGATTTTCAAGATTATCTTTTGGAAACGATAATGTAGCTATCAATAATATTATACTAATAGATACCACTAATTCTACTACAGTCACATTCCTTCTTTTTTCAAAGTTATACACCTCTATACTTATACACATGTACTAAATTTTTTTCATCAAAATTCTTTTTTATATTTTCAATTATATCTTGTTTAATTTCTTCGTCTGTAGACTCTTCACGTTCTTGATTATTCATATTTTCACTCGCATCTTCAAATTCATTTAAGATTTCATTTTCTTCAAGTAGCTTATATTCATTAAATACCTTACTATGAGACTCATCCATATAATCTTCAATATCAATCCCTACCCATGGATTTTTAATTTTCACTCTCACTTTTATGACTTTTAAAAAGTTTTTCTCTTTAACTGTACTTGTTATATCTAATTCAAAAAAATCTCCTCTATCATATATAGTATTATTCTCTACCTTTAAAGAAACTTTATCTAAGTTGCTATAAGATGTATCTTTTATTTTTTTTATACAATTAATCATATTATTTCCTAAGAAATATGTTTTAAATTCGTCTTCATTATTTGATATATTAATAGCTTCCTTTACACAAGAATATACATTACTTATTGATAGTTCTATTCCACTCAAAGAAGTTTCTTTTAATTGAATGTCCTTACATTCTAACTCATATATATTATTATGTGTATAAATTAATCCTATAGACATAATGCACACAGTACTTATAATAGAAAATATTATCAATGTCATTATTAATATAGAACCTCTATTGTCTAGTAACATAACTAGTAAACCTCAATTTTTTAAAATTATTTTTTATTTCTATATTTATTTCATAACATTGATAATAATCTAAAATTTGTTTTACTGTACTGATAACTTCATATCCATTTATGTAATTTTTATTTGTTCCATTCTCAATCAACTCATATTTACTATTTTTTATTCTGTACTTTTCATCTTCCATATATTTTTTTACAGTGCTTAACATTTCTCTATCAGATTCATTTCTACATACAAAACTATAGCAACTATATAAAGATGTCGACACTAAATAAACAGTAACATATAATATAGCAATACTCATTATACATTCGATTGATATAAAACCATTCTTTTTTGTTTTCAATAATAAAAACCTCTCAATAATTTTTTGTATATAAAAAGTATATAAAAATTTAACTATAAATTTTCTTTATAAATATCTTATATAATTTTTTTCATTTTAGTACACCACCTTCATTTTTAATAATATTAACTACCCCTACTAATCTAGCTTTGTAATCAATATCATCCAAATAAACAATTATGCATGATTAGTGAAAAACTTTGTTTCACTGTTTATAATCCTTTCTCCTTTATATTTATTGACATTTAAATTTCAATTTATACTGAATAAGTTAATAATTCCTTCGTCTTGTTTCATATATATACAACAAAAATTTAAACTTAAGTTCTCATTTTTTATGTTATATAATGGTCAAAAGTTTGTAAATATATGTTTTAAATTCTAAAAGTATACATATTATTTTATTAGATAACAGTCAACTTGGATAAGTCTTCTTCATATAATTTAAAGTGACCGTTGAAAAGGGGGTGACCTATTGGCAGCTCTTAAATCTTTTGAAAAACCCTTAACCCCTGAAGAAGAGATTGAGTATTTAACTAAATTTAAAATAGAAAATGATAAAAGTGCAAAGGATACATTGATTGAAAGAAACATGAGATTAGTAGCTTATATAGCAAAAAAATATAATAATTCGACGGAAGACCAAGATGATTTAATATCCATAGGTACAATAGGATTAATAAAAGCTATAGAAACTTATAACATAGATAAAGGAACTCGATTAGCAACATATGCTTCTAGATGTATTGAAAATGAGATTTTAATGAATATTAGATCCAACAAAAAAAATAAAACTCAAGTATCTCTACAAGACCCTATCGGAACAGATAAAGAAGGTAATGAAATAAATACTACTCTTTATATGTATTACTCTGTTGTGTAAAATAAGCTCATATCAAAATTTTTTCTTAATTATATCAAACAAAAATACATATCAATTATATTGTTAAGTATAAGCATATATTTTTTAATATTTTAAAAATCTAACTAAATCAGCTAATTTTTTTAGGTATTACCTTACCACTATATAATACCCAAATCATACTCTTAAATAAATTGTTATACATATAGCAAACAAGTATTTTATATTAAAACTAGAAATATTCTATTTTAATAGTTTTTTCATCTTTGTCATTTTATGGATATTAATGTATATTTTATTATTATAAAAAATAATAAAATTTTATAAAACATTCCATATTATACTTTTTTCTATAAATATTTTATATATAGCCTTTATTTTTTTATTAAAATGCATTATAATAAGAAAATAAAGGTCAAGTTGATAGAGTTTTAACAATTATTATTTTCAGAAAAATTACACTATTGAATATATTAAGAATAATCAGAGACGGAGGAATTAAAATATGAGCATAATCGTATTATGTAGTTGTTGTGGAAAAGAAATAGATGAATATAGAAATAAATATATAACTTATTATGATAAAAGTACCAATGCAGACATCAAGGTTTGTATCAATTGTGCTTTAGATTTATTAGAAAAGACAAAAGAAAATCAAGAATTAAATATTCAAAATTTTTAAGATATAATACTTCCATGATAATTTATGAAAACACCTATATATAGATATGACCCTATCAAGTAAATACTATAAAAAGCACATTAAATGGCATGAGTACGATATTCAACTGGACCCACATCATTTAATGTGCTTTTATTTATAATTAAATTCTTATACAATTGTATTTTACTATTTATTATAAGTTTATTATTACTTTTGATTAATCACATCATCATTATTAATATACACTTTAATTGACTTTATAAATTTGTAATAATAAGCAATCCTAAAAATAATATCACAACAACTGTTACAATCAATGCTAGTATATTTATTATTTTTATTGTCTTGTCCTTAAATATTTTTGACAATAACACAAAAACTGCTATTCCTATTATTCCTCCTAATGTATTTCCTATCAAATCGGTTATATCACTTGCACCTATTGCAAATATATATTGAAGTGTTTCAAAAACTAAACTTGTTAAAAAAATAGGTACAACCTTTTTTATAAAACTCCACTCTCCTTTTAGCATACATAAATATATCCCAAATGGTACAAATACAACTACATTTAATATAATCTCTGATATGTCTACTCTATTATTAACTATAAGCGAACCAGCAAAAGGCACTAAGTTTATATTTCTAAGATTCATTGCTTCAAGTGATGAAATATCAAATTGCATCTTAAATAGTATTATCCATGTCAAAATGATTATATATACTATAAACAATCCTTTTGTAATATTATATTTTCTAGCTTTCATTCATTGCCTCCTTACTATATCATTGTATTAAGCTCTTAATACAATGATATAGTAATACAATTTGTATGTCAACTATTTCTTTAGTCTTTATAAAATTACATGAATCATACTATTTACACATTAATAGCTTTTCTTTAAAGTATGTTGACAGAAAAATATATACAGGATATACTCATTATAGTGACCACATGGTCACCATTTTAAAACTAATCAGTGACCATATGGTCATTTAAAAAGGAGAGTTATTATGCCTACTAATATATTTCTTGAACTAGGTGAAGAAAAACGTAACAAGATTACTAGGGTTAGTATTGATGAATTTGCTAAATATGGATATGAAAATAGTTCAACAAATAGAATTGTCCAAAATGCAGGTATTAGCAAGGGAAGTCTTTTCAAATACTTTAAAAATAAGGATGAATTGTACTTCTATATACTCGATTCTGTTACACAAGAGCTTATGGTGAGTTTAGCAAAGGAAATAGATTTTCTTCCAAAAGAGTTGTTCGAAAGAATCATTAAATATTCAGAATTGGAATTTGATTGGTATATTAAGCACCCCAATGAATATAAATTGATTGCTACTGCATTTACCAAAAGTAATACTGAAATCTATCAAAAAGTTGAAGCACAGTATGGCCTGGAAAGCCAAAGCATTTATTATAAGCTATTGTATGATGTAGACACATCAGTACTTAGGTTTGATAAGAAAAAGAGTATTGATATTTTAAAATGGTTTTTAACTGGGTTTAATGAGGATTTTTTGTCTCATATTCAGATACAAGACAATACAAATATTGATAATATACGACAGGAATATGTTAATAGCCTTACAGACCACATAACAATTTTAAAATGTGGACTTATTAGTGAAAAGAAAGAGGTGTAAAATATGTTTTATGGTTCTCGATTCCATCAAGTAGTAGTAGACAAGGAAACAGTGAATTATATTGAGTTTGGAAAAGGCCAAAAACCACTGATTATCTTGCCAGGTTTGGGGGATGGACTTTCCCCAATTCATGGGCAGATACAGGCAATCGCTTTTGCATTGAGTTATAAGCAATTTGCTCAAAAGTTTAAGGTGTATATGTTCAGCAGAAAAAACTGTTTGAAAGAAGGTTATTCTACAAGAGATATGGCTAGAGACCAAGCAAAAGTCATGAAAACTCTTGGGATTTTAAAGGCAGATATTATGGGAGTATCTCAAGGTGGAATGATAGCACAATATCTTGCTGCCGATTATCCAGATTTAGTTAATAAACTTATGCTGGTGGTTACCTCATCAAAACAAAATGAAACCATACAAGAAGTCGTTGGTAGTTGGATGAAGATGGCAGAGCAAAGTGATTATAAGAGTCTAATGATTGACATAGCAGAAAAATCATACTCAGAAAAATATTTAAAAAAATATCGTTTTTTCTATCCGCTTCTTGTAAATATTGGCAAACCAAAAGATTTTAGAAGATTTCTTATACAAGCCACTTCATGTATTGAGCATAATTCCTATTCTAAATTGGATAAAATATCATCTCCAACCTTAATTATTGGAGGCGACAATGATAGTATTGTAGGGACAAAGTCATCTTTAGAATTAGCAGAAGGAATCAAGAATAGTGAATTATTTATATACAAAGGTCTTGGCCACGCTACCTATGAAGAGGCAAAAGACTTTAATAATCGAGTTTTAAACTTTCTAATGAAGTAAGACAAAGCCACATAGATCTAGTATTTATGTGGCTTTACGGTATTTTGTAAAACATACTTTATTGTTGAAGTTGATAGTATATTCTACAATTTTTTATAGTATCAATATGACCTTAGTAGAAACATCATAGTTAACTACTCAAACTCCTCAAATCTATACTCTTGTGCTGTATTAAGATACTTTTCTTTATCTACTTTAGACAAAAAAATATCTATTGGCCTTGCAAATGCTCCAGTTCCACTATATAAAGACTTATAAATCACTAGTTCTTCACAATCTATTTCTTTTTGATGATAGAAATTGCCATCTGAGTCTTTATATATAATCACAATATCATTAGTTTCAGTATGTACTGCATTAAATCCATTTTCTGCTACCAAATAATAACTATCAACTTCAAACAATGATTTATTAAGTTCAAAATAAGCAACAGGCTTACTAATTCCTATAGTTACATAAAAGCCACCTTTAAAATGCTTATATATATATGGATATTTCACTTTTCTTTCCTTAGATATTTTCATGTCTAAAGCTTTAACCATTATATCTACAGTATCAGATACCCTAAAATTTTTAATATCTTTATATAAACAACTATTATTATTTAAATCATAGTTATTTATATAAAATTCACAATCACTACAGTTTAGATTATCTCCTTTTCTTGATTTTTTCATAAAATCATTGCAGTGTTTCTCCATTTTATATAAAACTTTATGTAACTCTAATAATAACTCATTTTTAGCCACTACTTAAATCCTCCTAATTCACCCATTTCATATTCATATTATTTTTTTAACTAGTATCTTTATAATTTCAATTATTTAATATATCTTATATAAAACTCCTTTAATATTTAAATAACACATTAACCTATTGATTATAATTTTATTTGTTACTACAAATATGATATATGTTTTCAGTAAAATTCTTCTCACAGTTAGAATGTATATCCAACATTTATGGCAAATAATATACAAACTCAATTTTTTTGCATATTACAATTGTCATGATTCAACTTCTATAATACATCTTACATAAGCTTTTTACACTTCAAGTTTTCTTCAAGTTTTATTGCTATTATTAAATCTTCTACATATTTCATAACCTAACATTAACTATGAATCATAAATTCTTTTATAATTATAGATTCAATTATTTTTATAAAATAAAAATTCCTTTTAAATTTCTTCGCTTTTATCTTATATCAACTAAGTAAATTAATATCCTAGTTGTTTAAAAATACTTGTCCAACTTTATGTCAAAGAAGCGCTAAATAGTAGCAACTTCTATACTTTATTAACATTCTACTGTATCAGCTTTTTTCATTGATATATTAATGGCTACTTCTTTAGCTACAGCATCAAATTCTTCCCATCTTCTTTTATTCTCTTCATTAGAAATACGCGGATATATTATATAGACTTCTGTACTTTGATTAGCTATAATCTTTTCATCATACTCTATATCTTTTTCTGTATCATATTTAAATGGTTTAAATTGTTGTAGTATTTTCACAATATCACCCCTTGTTATAAAATATGAGTCCAGATACTTGTCTTATACTCAATATATATCTTGTTTTTAGAATTTTAATTTGACATGTATTTACTATCTTAATTTAGATTTTAAAATTAGAAATATAGTACTATGAACAATCACTACAATCATAGATACATTGTATTTAATTTATGTTGTAACCTTATTTTGCAGGAGTCGGTGGATATTGAGAAAGAAATGTTGTTAAATTAAAACAGATAAATGTATTAAACAGAGCTTAATAATAACAAAATAATACATGAGTGAGAAATATTATGGAAAAATGAAAGGATACTTAATATTTATAGATATAGTCACTTTAATAGGTGAAGGAAAAGAACAAATTTCTAGGAGAACTAATGGTATAAAAACTATACTATATGCTTTTACTATGTAGTAAAATTATTATTTTTGAATATTTATACCAATTTGTGATATAATAAAAGCAAGAAGAACTGCAATCTATGTGGTGTAGAGTGAAGTTCGTGATTAAAAAACTAGAAATTATTTAAACTTATGGAATTTGATTTTAAAGTCAAATTCCCAACCACTCTTAGTGCCAGCTTTGAGTGGTTTTTTACGTTTTCTAAATAACTTACTTATCAAGTAAACTATATAGCTAGCCATAATACTGGCTAATATACTTAGTAAAAAATTATCCATACATAATCACCTCCCTTCTTAAAATGGGGAGGATAATCCTTTGTTTGTATGAACTCCACTCTTAGATTGTAGGTTACAACTTCTTGCTAGAATTATTATAACATATTCTGGTGACTTATATAATTAAAAACACCTGTTTAAGGTAATAAACGACTAGAGCAGATAATGGCTTTACAGCAAATATTATAAGTAAACTTTAGACTATACCAACATATGCTATCAATTCATGCGATATTTTAATACTATTTTTACAATCTTAACTAATTTTGCTTAACATGAAATATCTCCTTATATAACTAATATACTATATTTAAGGAGTGTGATTACTTATATGAGTGTTGCTATATACTTAAGAAAATCCCGTGCTGATGAAGAGGCAGAAAAGCAAGGAGAATTTGAAACTCTAAGCAGACATAAATCAACTCTATTAAAACTAGCAAAAGACCAAAATCTAAATGTACTTGAAATAAAAGAAGAACTGGTATCTGGAGAAAGTATAATACATAGACCAAAAATGATTGAACTTCTAAAAGAAGTTGAAGAAAATAAATATGATTCAGTATTAGTAATGGATTTAGACAGACTTGGTCGTGGAGATATGAAAGACCAAGGTATAATTTTAGAAACTTTTAAAGAAAGTAAAACTAAAATTATAACACCTAGAAAAACGTATGACTTAACAGATGAATTTGATGAAGAATACTCAGAATTTGAAGCATTTATGGCAAGAAAAGAACTAAAACTTATATCAAGAAGAATGCAAAGAGGAAGAATAAAATCAGTTGAGGAAGGAAATTTTATAGGTACTTCTGCCCCATTTGGATATGACGCTGTAACTACAGGTAGAAAAGAAAGAATTCTTGTACCAAATAAAGATGCTGATGTAGTTAGAACTATCTTTGACCTATATATTAATGAAGATATGGGTTGTAGTAAAATATCTAAATATCTAAACAATCTAGGAATTAAAACTGCTACAGGTGCTAGTTGGTATAACTCCGCAATAACAAATATAATAAAAAACAAAGTTTATTGTGGTTATATACAATGGCGAAAGAAAGATTATAAAAAATCCAAAAATCCAAATAAAATAAAAACAGTTAAATTAAGACCTAAAGACGAATGGATTGAAGCGAAAGGTAAACATGAACCTCTAATAAGTGAATTGGTTTGGAAAAAAGCTCAGAATATACTTAATAAAAATGGTCATGTTAGTTATGGTAATCAAATAAAGAATCCACTTGCAGGCATAGTAATCTGTAAAAACTGTGGTAGACCTCTAGTATATAGACCATATACAGACCATGACTATATAATTTGTTATCATCCTGGTTGTAATAAGAGTTCTCGCTTTGAATTTGTTGAATCTGCTATTTTGAAGTCATTAGAAGATGCAGTAAAAAAATACCAGTTAAGAATATCTGATATAGATTTAAAGAAAAGTAATACTGATAATAATATAGAATTTCAAAAACGAGTATTGAAAGGCTTAGAAACTGAATTAAAAGAATTAGGAAAACAAAAAAATAAGTTGTATGATTTATTAGAACGTGGCATATATGATGAAGATACATTTATTGATAGGTCTAATAATATAGATTCAAGAACTGAAGAAATTAAATTTTCAATAGAAACACTAAAAAATAAATTAGATATAGTTAAAAAAGATACTTCAAAAATGATAGAAGATATTAAAACAGTTCTATCTCTTTATCATGATTCAGATTCTCTTGGAAAAAATAAACTTTTGAAATCTGTCATTGATAGAGCTGTTTATTACAAATCTAAAGAACAAAAACTAGATTCCTTTGAGTTAACAGTCTATCTTAAATTATATGAAAAGCAGTTATATCAATAACATATAAAGCGTAGTGTGTAATGAAATAAGTCTTTTAGAT
Source organism: Clostridioides sp. GD02404 (assembly GCF_045898275.1). Lineage (NCBI taxonomy): Bacteria > Bacillati > Bacillota > Clostridia > Peptostreptococcales > Peptostreptococcaceae > Clostridioides > Clostridioides sp. GD02404. The sequence goes on along the minus strand of NZ_JBJOCA010000005.1, from coordinate 54,216 downwards.
ATACTTGGTACAGAAGCTAACCATGTTCTTGATGAGGTTGAGCTAAAAGTTCAAGTCGGAAAACTTTATGAGCAACTAAACAAAATTCTTACTCCTAGAGAAAGAGAAATTGTACAGTTAAGATATGGGTTAACTCCTTATGGGTATAAAACGCAAAGAGAAATTGCACAAAAACTCGATATATCGAGGTCATATGTATCTAGAATCGAAAAAAAAGCTCTTAAAAAACTAGAAAAAGAGCTTGTTCAAGAAAGTTAATATTATAATTTTTAAAAGGATATATCGTAATAGTATTAGACATAGTCTTTAATCTAAAAATTACGATATATCCTTAAATTTTATAATATATAATTTTATTGTATGCTTTCACATATTTCTTTAAATATAGGTATTGCAGATTTACTTCCTTTTTGAGTTCCTTCTACTAACACAGTTATTACATACTTAGGTCTTTCTTCAGGATAAAATCCAGTTATCCATCCATGGTCTATTGCTTTTTTATTTAAACTACTTTGAGCTGTACCAGTTTTAACTCCACATCCACCTTCTAAATCCTTTAAGTCCTTAGCTGTACCATCCTTAGACACAGACTTCATAATCTCTTTAACTTGTGTACACACATAAGGAGAAATCAGTTCTTCCTTTTTTGAAGACTTATAAGTTTTTATTGTATTCATATTATTATCTACAAGACTTTTATATAAATATAATGGTTTGAATGTTCCATTATTAGCCATTATTTGAGTCATTTGATTTATTTGAAGTGGTGTAAATTCTATATTTTCTTGTCCTATAGCTAAATTTCGTATTGATATGTTTTTGGGAGCTTCTCTAACTTTTTCTTCATCAAGACCAATATCAACCTTTTCAAATAAATGCAGTCTTTCAGCAGATTTAAGTATCTTTTCTTTGCCAAGTTTCATAGCTATATCTAAAAATGCAGGATTACATGAATTAGAAAAAGTTTGTCTTAAATTTTGGAAACCATGACCATTTATTTTATTACATCGTAATATTTCATTAGTATTTCCAACTTTAGTCTTTCCTGTACAGTTATAAGTATAGTTCTCATCTACAACACCATTTTCAAGTGCGGAAAATAAAACTACCATCTTAAATACAGACCCTGGTGGATATGTAGCCTTTATAACTCTATTTTCAAATTCTCCATTTTTTCCTTTCAAACTTTTTGATATATCATTCTGGTCAAAATTAGGTCTAGAACACATTGCAAGAATTTCACCTGTAGAAGCTTCTGAAATTACCACTGCTGTAGGGTTTTCTTCTTTATCTAGTATCTGTTCTAATTTTTTCTGAATATCATAATCAATTGTAGTTTTTAGATGTCTATCTTTAGCCTTATCATCAATAGTTTTTACACTTCCCTTTAGTATGTTTAGAGATTTTTCATTTCCTGCATCTCCAGCTTTAAAAGCACTTATATACTTTTCATTTGAATTTCTAAGCACACTGTCCATACTTTTCTCGATTCCTGCTTGTCCTGACTTATCATCCTCTTTTATATATCCTATTGTATGTGACAATAAACCATCTTTTGAATATCGCATAGTTTTTTCTTCTATCATTATTCCATTTTTCTCAAGCTCTTTTTTCATTCTATTATCGATATCTTTAGCCTGAATCTGTATTATAGGATGTGTTAATTGTTCTTGTATAGCCTTATATATATCCAAATCTTTCATCTTAGTAGCCTTCTTAACCAGCTCTAAAATCTTATAGTTATTATTTAATTTTTCCTTTTCAACCACCAATACCTGAGTTTTACTTGTATCTGTAAGTTTTTTGTTGTTTCTATCATAAATTATTCCTCTTCCACTATTTAACTCTACTTTCTCAACACTTTGCGATTCTACACTCTGTTTGTATTTATCACCTTTTAATACTTGTATATCAACTAGTCTATAAATTAAAGCACTATAAATTATCAAAATTATAGTAAATATATACCAGCTTCTCTTTCCCACTTTTTTCAAAAATGGAGTCTTCTTTTTTGACATGAAATCACCCCTTAGATAATTTCATTATTGACAATTTCTAAGGGGCTAATACTATATTTATCAAATTTTTATTATTCTTCAACCTTCTCTTCTATAACTTTTCTAAGCATATAATCCTTACCAACTTTTACTGATAGCTTTAATTTAACTATTTGTCTAGGATGAGGAGCTGACTCTATAGCTTCTCCTTCTTCATTATACATTTCTTCAATTTTAGTGAACATAGTTTCTTTATATGGTCCCATGACCTCTATTTCATCACCAACACACATTTTATTTCTTTGCTCAACTACAACAAGACCATCTTCATCTTCTGTTTCTCTAACTATACCTATAAAATCATAGTTTCTAACATATGATGCTGACTGATAATTTTGGTCTTCTGTTGTTGGTTTATTCAAGTAAAAACCTGATGTAAAATGTCTATGGCTACCTTTTTTTAATTCTTCCATCCACATTGGATTGAATTTCCAGTTTTCTGGGTCTTTATAAAATTCATCTATTGCCATTCTGTATGCTCTTACAACAGTAGCTACATAGTATGAAGTCTTCATTCTACCTTCTATCTTTAAACTTGTTATACCAGATTTGATTAATTCTGGTATATACTCTATCATACATAAATCTTTTGAATTAAAGAAGAATGTTCCTCTTTCATCTTCATATATTGGGAAATACTCACCAGGTCTTTTTTCTTCTACTAAATGATATTGCCATCTACAAGACTGAGCACAAGAACCTTTATTTGCATCTCTTCCAGTCATATAATTACTTATTAGGCATCTTCCAGAATAAGAGATACACATAGCTCCATGCATAAATGCTTCTATATCCATGTCTAAAGGTGTCTTTGCTCTTATCTCAGATATTTCATCAAAAGATAATTCTCTTGCCACCACAACTCTTTTTATTCCATGCTCATACCAAAATTTTGCACTTAAATAGTTAGTTGTATTTGCTTGTGTACTCAAATGTATTTCCATATTTGGAATTACTTTTTTGATAACACTAAGAACTCCTGGGTCAGCTATTATGACTGCATCTATTCCTATCTCTTCTAATTCCAATAAATAATCTTCTAATTGTAGAAAATCTTCATTATGAGGTATTATATTTACTGTTACAAATACTTTTTTTCCTCTTTCATGTGCAAAAGCTACTCCTTCTGCCATATCTTCCTTACTAAAATTCTTTGCAGCAGACCTCATTCCAAAAATTTCTCCACCTATATAAACAGCATCTGCTCCATATGTTATAGCTATTTTTAATCTCTCCAAATCACCTGCTGGAGCTAAAAGTTCAACTTTATTTAATTCCATCTACGTCACCTCTTTTACTTTCTTTATAACTTAGTGCTACACCATCACCTATTGGTATTAATGATGTACTTAAATAGTCACAATTACATATATAATCTAAATAATTTCTCATTCTTTTTACTATGGTTTTCTTTCTTCTTATAACGAAATCATCATGTGCAACCATACCCTTATATAAAATATTATCAGATACTAAAAGTCCACCATCTTTTAATTTATCTATAACTAAATCAAAGAACAACTTATATTGACCTTTAGCTGCATCTATAAATATAAGGTCAAATTCACCTTGGACTTGACTAAGTTTTTCTTCTGCATCTCCTTCTAGTATAGTTATGTTATCGTCAAATCCAGCTAATTTTATATTTACTTTTGCTTTTTCTATCATTTTTTCATTTCTTTCAACAGTTATTATATCTGCATCTTTTCCTATAATAGTTGCAAAAAAAATAGAAGAATAACCAATTGCACATCCTACTTCTAAAACTCTCTTTGGCTTTTGAATCTTTAATAAGACTTTTAATAAATCTGAGACTTCTTTATGTATTATAGGAACGCTATTTTCCTCTGCATAAATTTCTAAGTCTTTTAAAAGTCCTTCTTTTTCTTTTAATGTCACTCTTATATAATCTTCAACTAAGTCATTAACTATATTACTCATAAAAACACTCCCTAAAATAATAAATATTAAAACATTGTCTTAATTTATTATTTTTTAAATTCATATTGTTATATATGTTTACACTTTCTTTATTATAAATCTAAGAATAACAATTTTCAATAAAAAAGCCCAACATTATTCTTACCCTGTTAGACTTTTTATAATCATTGTTTATTTTTTTGTATTTTCTTTATTTGTTGTTTTTGTATCTTTGTCCTGTTTATCTCTCGCTTCTTTATATTCTTTGACATATTTTAAATGGTCTTGGTAGTTTGTACTATAGTTATTCCCACCATCAATCTTAGCTACAAAATACAGATAATCAGTTTTATCTGGATATAGTGCAGCTTCAATAGATTTTATACCAGGATTTGATATTGGTGTAGGAGGTAAACCTTTATTTTTATAACTATTATATGGTGAATCAATTTTTAAATCATCATATGTTACAATTTTCTTTCTCTCTTCAAATATATATTGTATTGTCGCATCTGATTGAAGAGGCATACCTACTTTAAGTCTATTATAAAATACACTTGCTATTATTGGTCTATCTTTATCAAGTACTGCTTCTTTCTCGATTATTGAAGCCATTTCCATTACTTCTTGAAGAGTCATCTTTGATTCTTTTTGCTTATTTTTAAGCTTGTCCGTATATTTACTATCAAATACCTTTAACATTTCACTTAAAATGTCTTTTTCTGATTGTTTTTTTGAATTAAAATAATAAGTTTCTGGATATAAGAATCCTTCTAAAGAAGTTATTCCATCCTCCTTCAAGTACGCAAATTTATCATAAAATTCTTGAGGTTTTTTTATTAAATTTTCAAAAGTAGCTTTATCTCCTAAATTTTTATTCACTAACATCGCTATAACTTCTTTGGATGTAGCACCCTCTGGAACAGTAATTTTTACACCATCCTGATATATTTTACCTGAAACCAAAAGAGTTATTATATCATTATTTGAATACGATTGGTTAAGTAAATATGTTCCTGATTTTATGGATGGAGCTTTATTACTAACCTTTACCAAGAGTTTAAATAATAGTTCATTTTTTATTAATTTATTTTCATATAATATGTCAGATATCTTTCCGACAGATGCTCCACTTGGAATATCAATAATTACATCATTCTTGTTATTTTTATTATAAGGACCTATTTGCATGGATATAAACACCCCTGCTAAGATAATTAAAATAACAATTATTAATGCTGCTATTTTTAATCTATTTTCTTTAAAATTCATAATATAATCTACTCCTTATGTATATTTATCCATTTTCTATTATAAATCTAGATACTGTAATTTTCAATCATCTTGTAGAATAAACTTATTTATATATCAAAAAAATAAAAAACCTAACACTATTTTTGACATGTTAGGTCTTTTATAATCACTTTTCTAAAATTTTCTAAAACTTTTTAATTCCACACTGTGTTACGATACCATATATTAATTTATTTTTTTCTATTTTTTCATCTACAATTGAATATGAATTAACAAATCTGTCTTTTGCTAATAAAAACTTTTGTTCATCATCATAATACAAATATGCTAAAACTTCACCTTCATTTACATAATCTCCAACTTTCTTTTCTAAGACTATCCCTGCTGATAAATCCAAAATATCCGCCTTAGTCTCTCTACCTGCTCCAAGAATCATTGCTGATAAACCAACTTCTTCAGCCTTAATTTTACTTATATAACCTGATTTGTTTGATTTAACTGGATGTTTATACTTTGGTTTTTTGAATAAAGAATAATCATCTACTACATTTTTATTTCCACCTTGATTTTCTATAAATTCTTTAAGTTTCTGTATAGCACTTCCAGATTTTATAGATTCTCTTATCTTTTCAATACCATCGTCAAAATCATGCGCAACCTTTGATAAAACTAACATATATGCTCCTAATACTTCACATAGTTCAACAAGGTCTTTAGGGCCATTTCCTTTTAAAGTTTCAATTGCTTCTATAACTTCTAAAGAATTTCCTATTGCAAAACCTAAAGGTTCATCCATATCTGTTACAATCCCTATTGTATCTTTGTTCATACCAGTACCTATATCAACCATAGATTTAGCTAATTCAAAAGACTCTTCTAAAGTCTTCATAAATGCTCCATCTCCAGTTTTTACATCTAGCACAATTGCATCCGCTCCTGAGGACAATTTTTTGGACATTACACTAGATGCTATTAATGATATATTATCAACAGTTGCTGTAACATCTCTAAGTGCATATATTTTCTTATCTGCAATTGCTACCTTTGCACTTTGGCCACATACTGCTATTTTAGAGTTATTTACAGAATCAATAAACTTATTTATATCCATCTCTGTTGAAAAACCTGGTATAGACTCCAATTTATCAATAGTACCACCAGTATGACCAAGACCTCTACCAGACATTTTTGCAACTGGTGCTCCACATGAAGCAACTAAAGGTATAAGAGCTATAGTAGTCTTATCCCCAACACCACCAGTACTATGCTTATCTACCTTTACACCCTCTATATCTGATAGATTTATAATGTCACCAGAGTGCATCATTGCTTCTGTAAGATACACGGTTTCTTGTTTATTCATCTTATTTAGATAAATAGACATTAATAGTGCAGAAGCCTGATAATCGGGTATATTCCCTTTTGAATAGTTTTCTATAAAATAATGTATTTCTTCTTTACTAAGTTCTAGTTTATCTCTCTTCTTTTTTATAATATCATACATTCTCATACTTGAAATCTCCATTCTAATCTGTAATAATTTGAATAAATATTAAACTTCAAAACACTTTCAAATATTATAGTATTATAAAAAAACTGTCTTTTATTAGAAATAACTTTCTATATCAAGACAGCTTCTTATTAATTCTTTTCAAATAATACATTAACTATTTCACTATAAATCCACTCAAAATACTTATAATTTTTTTACTGTACTCTTAACTAAATTCATAAATTCTGATTTAACTTTTTGAGTAGTTTGTATTACTTCCTCATGACTTAATGGCTGATTTAAGATACCAGCAGCCATATTAGTTATACAAGATATACCAATAACACTAATATTAGAATGTGCTGCTACTATTACTTCTGGAACAGTAGACATTCCTACAGCATCAGCGCCTAATATTTGAGCCATTCTTACTTCTGCTGGTGTTTCATAGTTTGGCCCACTAAAAAACATATAAACACCTTCTTTTACATCTATATTGTATTTCTTTGCACAATCTTTGACTGTATCTATATATTTAGAAGAATATGCATCTGACATATCTGGAAATCTAGCTCCAAGTCTATCATCATTTTTACCTACTAATGGGTTACTTCCACTAAAGTTTATATGGTCTCTTATAATCATCAAATCTCCTGCTTTAAACTTTTTATTTACGCCTCCAGCAGCATTAGTTACTATAAGAGTTTCGACACCCAAAGCTTTCATAACTCTTACTGGAAAAGTAGCTTCTTTTTGAGAATATCCTTCATAGTAATGAAATCTCCCCTGCATAGCAACTACTTCTTTCCCTTCAAGCTTTCCAATAACAAGTTGTCCAGCATGTCCTTCTACTGTTGACACAGGGAAATTTGGAATTTCACTATATTTAATTGTAACAGAATCTTCTATATCATTTGCCAAATCTCCAAGTCCAGAACCTAATATCAGACCAATTTTAGGTTTTATACTAATTTTGGAATTTATAAATTTGCTACTTTGCTCTATATTTTCAAACATCCAATCCCTCCATTCTGTTAAGCTAAATTTTTTAATTTTTTATTTACCTCTTAATTTAGAATAATTCTTTTTTAAAACTTGAGCCATGTTTAGGTAATTTTACATCTAGTATATCTGCAACAGTTGCTCCAATATCAGCAAAAGTATCTCTTATTCCTAAATTAAATCCTTTTTTAACCTTATTCCCATAAATCATAACTGGTATATATTCTCTTGTATGGTCTGTACCTTTATATGTTGGGTCATTTCCATGGTCTGCATTAATTATAAGAACGTCGTCTTCTCTCATATTATCCATTATTTCTGGAAGTCTACTGTCAAACTCTTCAAGGGCCTTCTTATATCCTTCTGGGTCTCTTCTATGACCATATTTAGAATCAAAATCGACAAGATTTGAATATATCAGACCTTTATTTTCTTGCTTCATATAATTTAAAGTTTCATCTACTCCATCCATATTACTATTAGTATGGATAGCATCTGTAATCCCTTTTCCATTAAAAATATCTTCTATTTTTCCAACTGCCAAAACGTCAAGCCCTGACTCTTTTATATTATCAAGAACTGTTGGTTCAAATGGGTCTAATGAATAGTCTCTTCTGTTTGAAGTTCTAACAAATTCACCTGTTTTCTTCCCTATAAATGGTCTAGCAATTACTCTAGCAACTGCATTATCTCCCATCATTATCTCCCTAGCTATTTTACACATATTGTAAAGTTCTTCTAGTGGGATTATCTCTTCATTAGCAGCTATTTGAAATACACTATCAGCTGAAGTGTATACTATTACATCTCCAGTTTTTACTTGGTGTTCTCCATATTCATCAATTATTACAGTTCCTGAAGCTGGTTTATTTCCTATTACTTTTCTTCCAGTTTTTTGCTCAAATTCTTCTATTATTTCTTTTGAAAATCCATGTTCAAATGTTTTAAAAGGTTTGTCAACTATTATGCCAGTCATCTCCCAATGACCAGTGGTAGTATCTTTTCCTTGAGACATTTCCTTGCATTTTCCAAAACAACCTATTGGCTCTTTTATACTTTCAAAAAAATCTACACCATCTATATTTCCTATGCCTAATTTTCTCATATTAGGAATTTGTATATCTGGATATTCTTTAAATATATTTCCAAGAGTACTTACATCCTTACTGTCTCCAAATTTTTCGGCATCAGGCAACGCTCCTATCCCAACACTGTCAATTACAATCCAAATCACTCTGCTCATATAAATACTCTCCTTTTAAATTATAAAATTTGCTATACAGTCTATTTAGCCTCTGCTTTTTGTAATTCTATATCAATATCATTTCTAGGATGTTTTTCCTTTATTTCTCTTCTCACGTTTTTATCTATATGATTTAAATATACTTGAAGGCTAGATAGATTAACGTTTCCTAAAATTTTACTTACAACAGCAATGTTAGCCCCTTCATTTAACAAATGAATTGCAAATGAATGTCTAAGCATTGTAGGATTTATATTTTTATCTATATTAGCTAAATTAGAATATTTCTTTATGACTTTCCAAAGACCTTGTCGTGTAAATCTTTGACCTAATGAACTTACAAATAATGAATTTTCACCTTCTACAGCCATTTTAGGTCTTGCTTCTTTTAAATACTTCTCCAAATAAAGTTTTGTGATATCACAAAGTGGTATCACTCTTTGACTTTTACAACATGAATTACAATATATATAGTCAATATCCAAATCAACATCTTCTATGTTCATATCTACTAATTCAGACACTTTTATACCAGTCCCATATAACACTTCAAAAATAGCCTTGTCCCTAACCAACTTAGGTGTTGTTAACTTTGGAAACTTCAATAATCTTTCAATTTCTTCTTCTGTAAGTATATTTATATTTTCTTTTTTTATTTTAGGTTTTTTTATGTCCTTTGCAGGATTATTTGTGCATACATGATTTAAAAATAAGTAATCGTGAAAAGATTTTATAGAGGATATCATCCTCGCTATTGTAGCTATTGACACATTATCTTTTTCCAACTTTATTAAATAACTTATAATATCATTTTCAACTATATCTACTAGTTTAATACTTTTTTGATTTATATATTCCATATATTTTTTTATATCCATAAAGTATGATGCCACTGTATTCTCTGATAATCTTTTTTTATCTTTTATGTAATCTATATATCCCTCTATAATATCCATTATAAACTCCTTTATTTAACTAGGAACTTAATAATACCAATACTTGCAGTATTTAATATTAATTGCAACCCCAATGATAGTGCTATTATAATTATAATATTTAGTATATACCTCTTAATTAAAAATTGCATATTTTTTCTGTTGTTCTTTTTAAATTCATAAACCATCTCTTTGAAATAGCTTATACTAATTAATGTTAGTATGATTGCACATGGAATAATAATCAAATTTTTAAATAATATTATTAAAATCATTTTTACGCTTTTAAACTTTAATGCTAATATAAAACTATTTATTGTATATCCTATTGACATACCTTTTAATACAAAAACTACTATTACAGCTGGAATCGTTACTACAAATAGACTTAACAGAGCTATTGAGCCCATAAAAATTCCATCTGACTTCAAATTTTGTATAACTGTTTCTTTTATGTTTAGATTTAGATTATAATACTCTACAGCAGGATTTATATTGTTTAATATATTGTCACTAGAACCTGGCAAGATTTTATTTATGTAAGACCCAATAACAATAGACATCATAAACAATAATCCTATAATAATTATTTGTCTATTCAATTCTCTAAAATCATTTCTTCTATATGTTCTTCTCAATTTTATTCCCCCTTGTCCTTTATAAAATAATATGCTTTAGGACAAAGGGTTATTCATTTTTATAAATATTAATTTTTAAACATATCTTTTACTAATAATAATCCAATAGAAGTCTTTGCATCTTCAATCTCATTTTTTAATACCATATTATATGCCTCTTCAAGCTCAACTTCATATACATCTAAAAACTCATCTGCATCTAAATTATTCTCTCCTGGAGTAAGCCCTGTTGCTAAATATACAAACATTATCTCATTGGAAAAACCTGCTGAAGTGAAAAATTTATGTATTAATTTAATATTTTTTGCACTATACCCAGTTTCTTCTTTTAGTTCTCTCTCAGCACATTCTTTTGGACTTTCATTTTTTTCTAACTTACCAGCTGGAATTTCGAAAATTGGCTTTTCTATAGGCTTTCTAAATTGTTTAACTAGTACAATCTTGTTATCATCTGTAACTGCAACTATTCCTACTGCTCCACCAACTTCTACTAACTCCCTTTTTTGATATCCTTGCCCTGGAATTTCAACAGTATCGACCTTTAAAGTAATTACTTTACCTGTATAAACCCTATCACTACTAATAGTTTTTTCTTCTAATACCATCTTAAACCTCCATTAAGTAATATGCTGCTGTGCTTGCAGCTTTAAAAAATGCCTCATCTTGTTCATAATTTCTTCCCATACTTTTTACTTTTAGATTAAAATATTCTAAGTCCTCTTTTGTTTTATTATTATCTATATAAATTATATTATGCTTTTTATCTAAACCATTTGAGCTTACCTGTTCTTTTATAAACTTTAATTTTTCATCATCATATATAGTTATTGGTATATCTATATTTACATTTACAATCTCTTTAAATACGGTCATACTATGATGTGAAATACCTTGATGTCTTTCTCTTTTATCCGCAAAACTAATTCTTGGAATTGCTATTGCTCTTCCACCAAGTTTTTTTACAGCATCGAGAATTGGACCTTGTTCAATTCCTGTAAATCCATATTTTGTTCCTGTTCCAGCAATTCCTGGTCCCATACTTACAAATACTGCATCTGCCTTTAATATTTCTTTAGCTGTAATTAGTGCAGTATATATATTTATACATTCATAATCTCCACCAAATGCATTACCTATCGTTATAGTATTGTCTATTAATTTTTTTTCTTTTAAAGTGTCCACGTTTTTACTTAAATATATTGGAAGAGATGCCCCATCAGTCATTATATATACTAATTTTTTATTGGGATTACTTCTTTTAAATGAAGCTGCAAATGGAGTCAACATACTGTGAAGAGTTCCTACTACAACAGAAAGACCTTCTAATCCTTTAAACTTTCCAAATTCATCATGATAAATACTTTCTTGTTCTTCAATAGAATCAACTTTTATTTGGAGAGGTGTATATCTAAGTTTCATTATATGACCACCTTCAGTTAAAGTAGATTCTAAATTATTTAAATTAGTTATTACAAAATGGTATCCACCTGTACCTAAGCTCAGTTCTACTGCTGTTGTATTTAAAACTACTTCATCTCCTACATTTATAGTTCCAGATAGCTTTGGATAATTGTATGCCCTTTGCACTTCCCCATTTATATTCACTCTTATATCATCAAGCGTTTCAGTTTGGCTTACTATTGATTCAACAATCCCCACTCTTTTACTTATCATAATGTTACCTTCCTAATTTATCTATAAAATTTAATAATTTATTTTTTTCTATTATCTTAGTTAATGAGTATTTCTCAGTGAATATATGCATAATAACTACAAATATTAACCATCCCAATCTAACATTAAATGAATATCCAAAAGCAATCATAATTCCAATAGATATTCCAAGAACATTTGAACCAGTATCTCCCATCATTGCTCTTGCTTTTAAATCATAATTAAAATACGCAAGCACATTTGGCACTATAAGTAATGGAAGCACTTGAACAAAACCTGTTAATGTCAAAAATATAATCACCATTATAAATAAATATACTTTTATTGCTCTTCCTGGTCTTAAATCCAAGAGATTCATTAAGTTGGTTGATAAAGCTATTATCAGTGTGTTTATTATTATGTCAATTATATCTTTTGATATAGCAACAGAAACTATAAGTCCTACAAATCCGCCAAATAATGCTTTAAAACCTCCTGTTGTAAGACTTCCTTTAAATAAACTTTTAAAATGTCCTTTTAATCCACTTACATCTCTATTTCCAATAATATCATCTAATATCCCTGCAAAAAACATCGATATCATACCAAACATAAACATAAATATATATGTTAAATCCCTATATTCTGTAGTAAAGAAAGTAAGTATTATCCCATTAATTACAACCATAGGCAAAAAAACAATTCCCATACTTACTGGTATCATGTCTTTTTTATAGTTTGGTCTAAGTATATTTCCATTTATTAATAGATTTTTAAATAGTGGTATTACAGCATAGGTTCCAAATAATCCTGTTAATAATAAAATGGTATAAAGTATATAATCTTCCACTAAGATATTACCTCCATTCTTTCTTTTTTTGTCCTAAAACCTTTTTTATATGATAATACTGTTTTCCTCTATGAATAAACCCTTTTAAATTTCTTCCTGTTTCATTATGAGTCATATTTACTAATACTTCTTTAATTTTAAATCCATACTTTAAGATATCAATAGTCATACCAACTTCTACTCCATATCCAAAAGGTATTTCATCAAACTTTTCTAAAACTTCTCTTTTAAATATTCTTTGACCTGATAAAGTCGCATCTAACTCAACACCTGTCATCTCAAACACAGAATTTTTAGCTAAACCTTTTACAAATCCCAGACCGCCTTTTTTCTTTGCAGGAGGAAACTTAGCTATAGTAACATCAGCATCACCATTTAATATAGGTACTATTAATTTTTCAACTTCTTTAGCAGAACTTCCTAAATCTCCATCTAGAAATCCTATAATATCTGCATTTTTCATTGCTAACTTAATGCCATAATTTAAAGCATATCCTTTGCCTCTATTTTTATCTAACTTAAAAAATTTAATCTTTTCATTCTCTAATTCAGATACAACTTTAGCAGTATTATCAATTGAACCATCATCAACAACTATTATCTCGTTTATTTGTTTAATATCCACTATACTATCTAATGTATATTTTATTCTACTTTCTTCGTTATAAGCTGGTATTATTATACTTATATAAGAATCCATTTTTTCTCTCCTTAAAATTATTTCTATTTAATAGATGGCAACAATGAAGTTGCAGTATCTAATCTACCAAAGTTACCAACTATGTTTCCTTGTTGTAAAAGAATAGCTAGAGATATACTTCCTATTCCTTCATCAATATTATCTACAGTTGCAACCTTGTTTTTAGAATATAGTTCTACATAAGAAGTTTTAACTCCTGTATTTTGAACTTCTACTAAATATTTATTTTCTGATTTAAGTTTTGAAACTACAAATTTTTCTATTTTTTCAAACTGTTTTGCACTATCTTTTGCATCATTTCCACCAGCTATTACAACAGAATCATATTTTAGATATGTATTACCAAGAGAGTTAAACTTTATTACATCTAGTTCTTGAAGATATGTCAGAATATCACTTGCATCTTCTTTTTTAAGGGTATCCATTATATAATTGACAGCATCACTTGCATTTTTTATATCTGCACCTAATTTAGTTGAGATTTCTTTTAACTTTTCTGGATTTGTTATATTTTCTTTTAATACTATATTGAAGGCAATATTTCCATTAGATTTATTTATTATGTCTTCTATATTTTTTGTATAATCGTCATTTTCATTAGCTGATATTATTCCTATGCTTTTACCATTTAATGAACCAGCTAAAATCTTATCTACATTTTTATTTATAAAATTAACTGCTTCTTCATAATCCTTATTTACATTTGCTAAGTCACCATCAAGTTTATCATTTTTCTCTTTTAAAATATTAAACTTGTCATCTAAATCATTTATTATATTTGCTTGTTGTTCACTTAATTGTTGATTATTATTTAAATTAAATCCTACTAACATGCCTATACCCAAAGCTATAAATATAGCACCTATAGTGACTATATAATATTTCATATTAATATGCATATTTATCCTCCTAAAATTTACATCTGTAATAATACTCTAAACTTTAATTGCATTAGTTGTATAAATTGTTGAACACCTGGTGATAGTGATGCGACTACCAATACAGGGAACAAAGCTGTTGCTATTAATGCCCATATGTACTTTATTTTTAATTTACTTCTGTATAGCAGATTGACACCTTTAGCGTCTATAAGTCTTGAACCTATTTTAAGCCTAACTAGAAAAGTACTTGCCATACCTTTTCTACCTTTTTCTAGGAAATCAATCATATTTGAATGTGTTCCAACTGCTACTATTAACTCAGCCTTATACTCATAAGCAATAAGCATAGCTATATCTTCACTAGTTCCTGGTGCAGGAAATACAATTGCATCTAGGCCTAATTCCTGAACCCTCTTAAGACCTGGAGCCCTTCCATCTGTATAAGCATGTACTACTATTTCGCTAGCCTTTTTTAAAGCTTCATCACTTACACTATCCATATCTCCTACGATTACATCTGGAGTATATCCAAACTCAATTAAAGCATCTGCTCCACCATCAACACCAACCAAGACTGGCTTTACCTCTTCTATATAAGAAAGCATTGTACTCAAATCTTCTTTATAGTCCTGACCTCTCACAACTATCAATACATGTTTATTAGCGTAATTAGTTTTCACTTTTGGAATTTCTACTTCTCCAAGTATAAATCCTTTTTCTTTTTTAGCATAATCTATAGTATTATCTATAAATCTATCCAATTCTACAGCTAAATTCTCATAAGCAGCCTTTATTTGGTGTGAAACTTCATACTTGTCTAAAACTTCGCCTGCACCTAAAAATTTTCCTTCTCTATATATCTTTCCATCTACAACTTCTATAGTTTCTCCTTCTTTTAATTCTTCAAATAATTCTTCTCCAATATTATCAATTATTAGTATATTATTTTCAGTTAGTATCCCTGGACCTTTATTGGGATACCTACCACTTATAGAAGGAGCCGCATTTATGACAAGTTTTATTTTAGCTTCTACTAAAGAGTTTGCAGCAACTTCATCTATATCGATATGATTTATAACTGCTATTTCCCCACTTTCAACTCTTTTAGCAAGTTTTTTGGTTTTTCGATCTACTTTTATAGGGGCCTCGACTCTCATTTTTAAACCTCCACTATCATTATTAAAATCACATTATATTATAGCATTACTTAACAATAAAATAAATGTTTTAAGTTTGTTTTGCATCTTTGGCATTTATAATACTATATTCTATTATTTTTTTATTTAACACATTCAACAATATTCTTTAAAATATAAAGTTTATTATATTTTATTCAACATTCATTCTTAAAAAATAAACTCCTTCCATTTTGTAACTTATAAAGACATATACTATAAGTATAGTATAAATAAATTTATTATATTAATATATTGAACGAATAGTAAAGAAAAAATAAAGAAAAAATTTTATACTTATTAAAATAGCGAAACAGTATAACCCTACTGGTTATACCATTTCGCTACTTGTAATACATATTTATCGCCAATGCCTTAATTAAAAAGCCCTACTTTTTGTGTCTATTTATTTAACCATACTATGCTCTAGTCTTAATTTATCAGCAATCATTGCTATAAATTCCGAGTTAGTTGGTTTTCCTTTAGTATTGTGTACTGTATATCCAAATAGTTGATTTATTGTGTCAACTTTTCCTCTACTCCACGCAACCTCTATCGCATGTCTTATCGCTCTCTCAACTCTACTTGGTGTTGTATTGAATTTTTTAGCTATACTTGGATATAACTCTTTTGTTACTGCACCTAAAAGCTCAACATTATCAATAACCATTTTTATTGCTTCTCTTAAATATAAATATCCTTTTATATGAGCTGGTACTCCTATTTCATGTATTATATTTGTGATTTCTGTTTCTATATTCCCTACATTCTTAACGAAATCACTTCTAGTCATTTGAGTTTCTTGAACTGGTCTAGGCTTTGGCTCAACTTGAGCAACTCTATTAGAAACCAATTCTCTAATTCTGTTTATAAACACAACAAAATCAAACGGCTTTACTATGTAGTAATCTGCTCCTAGATTTATTGCGCTTTGAGTTATCTTATCTTGACCTACTGCTGATAGTACTATTATTTTTGGCATTTTAGGTATATCCATTGTATTCAATTTTTCAATTACACCTAATCCATCTAGATGTGGCATTATTACGTCTAATATTAATAAGTCCGGTTGTGTCTTTTTTACTAAGTCTAATGCTTCAATTCCATCCTTAGCTATGCCTAATATATCGATATCATCCTCATTAGACAAATACTCTTTTAATACCTGACAAAAATCCTTATTGTCATCTGCTAAAACTATTTTGATTTTTTCCACTAAAAATCCCCCCATTAAAAAACATCTTCTTATTACAGAAAACTAAACTTTTTACACAATTGCTCTTAATTATCTACTCTAATGCATATTCGACACTTCAAAATTATATTCCTTCTAGATAATTGATAAAATAATAAAATTTTTTAATGCCTCACCTACAATTTTATCATTTCATCTATAAAAATACCATATCCTTTTTTCGGATTATCTCTAAAAACATGAGTTATTGCACCAATAATTTTATTATTTTGTATTATTGGAGCTCCACTCATCCCCTGCACAATACCTCCTGTGTATTCCAATAACTTATCATCTACTACTTTTATTACCATATCTCTATAATTTCCTTTATCATATACTATACTTTCTATTTTTATATCATAGCTTGTTATATTTTTATTTTTATCTTCAAAAAGAATGACTGCATCTCCTATTTTTACATCTTGTGGGCGGCCAACTTCTATCAATTGCATTTCTTTATTCGCTAAATTAAATTCTTTATTCTGTTTCTCTGTGATATTACCACTTATACCTAACTCTGAGTTATTCGAGAAATTACCCATTAAATTGCTATCATTAAAGTCGCCTTTTATTTTACCTATTTTTTCATTACTAGCCTTTACTATTTTTAGCTTTTCTGGCTTATATATATATCCTTGTTTTATTTTTAATAGTTCATTAGTATCCGAATCTTTTATGGCATGACCAATTGCTTTGAACTTTTCCATGCTAGGGTCATAAAAAGTCATAGTTCCAATTCCAGATATCTTATCTCTTACCCAAAGACCAAGCTTATATTTACCATTCTCTTTTTTAGTTTCTATTACTTCTGTCTTGTATTTATTTTTTCTCTCAAAAGTAACTTCAACTTTACTTTTCTTAGCTTTATTTAGAATTTCTGATACATCTTGACCATTTTTTATCCTTTTATTATCTATTTTTACTATATTGTCGCCAATTTGTATACCTCCAATATAATCTACATCTTCTTCCTCATATCCTAAGACCAATACACCATCTGTATTGGCTTTTACTCCAACTATGTTGCCAAGTGGATATACAAATTTTTTATCATGATTCTTAATTGTAAAAGCTTCTATTGGAGTCTCTTTATTTATATTACAATTCTTATTTTGAAAGATTATAACCATCATAAAAATCGATACAGCTCCTAATATTATCCAAATATTTTTTAAATTTTTATTTGATTTGTTCATATGTTCATCTACTCCTATGCTGTATTATTATGTATTTATAATTCCTTTTTCTAGAAAATTTATTCATTTAAAAACCTTATTAAACATCTTACTAAGTGATTTTTAATATATAATATGATAGTATTATATTGTAAGAAAAAGTTTGAAGGGCGGTAATATCTTGAAATTAAATGTAAGAATTGCAGACGTAAATAATTGGCGTGATTTAGTTGATTTGTCTGTAGATAAAAGTCAATTGGATTATATAGAAAGTAATGCACTTTCTATTGCTGAATCTAAATTTATAACGGCTTGGATACCTGTAGGAATATATGATGAAAATTCATTAATAGGATTCGCTATGTATGGTCGCTTAGAAGATGATAGAGTTTGGCTTGATAGATTTATGATTGATTCAAAATATCAAGGCAAAGGATATGGAAAAGCATCCTTAGATTTTCTTATAAACCTTCTTAAAAAAGAATATAATTGTGATGAATTGTATCTTAGTATATTTGATAACAACAAAACAGCTATCAAGCTTTATAAAGATTTTGGATTTGAGTTTAATGGAGAACTTGACTATGGCGGTGAAAAAGTAATGGTATTAAAATCTAATTGATATTAACAAAATATACATCTATCAAGGAGGTGAAATCATTATATAAACATATTTATATAATGATGGATAAAATGGCTCAAAATATAAGTTTAAAATTTGTTGAAGAAGAAGACTTGGAAAATCTTGAAAATGTAAAAATTTTATTTACTGAATATTCAAATTCTCTAGATATAGACTTATGTTTTCAAGACTTTAATAACGAATTAAAAACACTTCCAGGAAAATATATAAAACCTTCAGGTTCATTGATATTAGTATTTGTCGATGAAAATTTAGCAGGTTGTGTTGCTTTAAAAAAGCTTGAAGACAAAGTATGTGAATTAAAAAGATTATTTGTAAGAAATCAATTTAGAGGACTAAAGATAGGAAAAATACTATTAGAAGAAATTGTTAAAGAAGCTAAAAAAATTGGATATGCCTATATGAGATTAGACACTCTTCCAAGCATGAAAAGTGCTCAAGGACTATACGAAAAGCTTGGTTTCTATGATATAGAACCGTATACTTATAATCCAATTGAAGGCGCTAGATATATGGAATTAAAATTATAATTTTATCTAATAGAGTATAAATAAAACTACTGCAATTTTATTTATACTCTATTTTATTGACCAAATTTATTTGTATATGTATTTATTTTTCCAAATCTTGTAAACTCATAGTTATATCTTCAGTTATATCCTTTATGTACTCTACTCCATTATTGTATGTAAGTTTGGCTTTAATATAGACTATACTACCAATATCCCTTTTAGGGAAAGTTACTTCATAATTTACTTGACTTTCATTTGGACTATTATCTTTATCAGCATCTGATATTTTAACAGATTTTGCTTTATACACAGTATCTTTTTTCCCTTCATTTACAATAATATCTACTTTCTTCAATTTGATACTATTATAGACTTTATTTTTTGACTTTTCACTTTCATGATTTAAGAGATTACTATTTTCTATTATTTCAATAAAATATTCTTTATTATCCCTTATTCCAGAATTAAATACAGGTTGTTCAGGCATATAATCAGATGTAGTTAGCTTTTGTACATCTGAGCTTTCAGATATGGTCCCATTTGTAACTACTTTATAGTCATATTCATTACCTGTCTTTATTTTCATCTCACAAGTATACGATAATTCTCCGTGTTTTGTCATTTCAATCTCATTCCATTTATCATTATCTTCTTTATACATAAAAAATACCTTGCCATCTTTACCCAACTTACTCAATTGAATATCTACCTCAATAGTACATTCTTCTTTTTCAAGCTTTTTAACTTTTAAATCAATACTTTTAGTTATATAGCTTTTTGACATTTCTTCATTTATCGTATTACTAATATCTGACTTGATATTCATAATTTCTTGTGACAAATACTCTAATTTATTATTATAGTTTTCTAGGTTTTTGTTAATTTCATTCATTGTCAATATCATATACCATAATAAAATAAAAATTACAATTGTAAAAATTAAGTGCATAGTATTTTTTTTATTCAATTTATGCCCCCCTCACTAATACCTTATACATAATATTATACTTAAGCATCTAAAAATTTCAAAGTTACAAATTGATATAACTTTTAAATTTTATATTTTTAATATACTCACTAAATAATTTAATCATAAAAAATAGATGTAAAGTATTCAGATAGAAAATTCTTTACACCTATTTAGAACAACCTTTCTTCACTAGCATTTTTTAGCCATTTCAATGATTTCACTTGCATGTTCGATAGTTTTCTCTGTTATATTATTACCTGCTATAAGCCTAGCAATTTCATTTTTTCTTTGAGATTGATTTAATTTACTAACATTAGTAAATGTCCTATTATTTGAAGTATCTTTCTCTATACAATAATGAGTGTCAGCATTTGCCGCAATTTGAGGTAAGTGTGTTATACATATTATTTGTTTTTTCTTTGCTATATCACTCAATTTCTCACCAACAATTTGTGCTGCTATACCACTTATACCTGTATCTATTTCATCAAACACTAATGTATCAATATCATCTATATCAGCCAAGATTGTCTTAAATGCCAACATAAACCTAGACATCTCACCACCTGATGCAACTTTATATATAGGTTTAATATCTTCTCCTAAGTTAAAAGATATCATAAATTCAATATCATCTATTCCATTTAAAGTAAATGGGCCTTCTTCAAAATTAACTTTGAACATTACATTTTTCATGTTTAAGCTTTTTAATTCATCAAGAAGTATTTTCTCTAAAGTAGTTGCTACTTCTGTTCTTGCTTTAGTCAATTTATTAGCTTTTATTTTTAAATCTTCTTCTATATTCATAAGTTGACTTTTTAACTGTTCAACTCTTTCATCTCTATTTAGTATCTCGTCTAATCTATCTTTTATCTTTTCATAATACTCAAATATATCGTCTATACTATCTCCATATTTTCTTCTTAAATTGTTAATCTCATCAATTCTAAGTTCAATCTGCTCTAATTCATAAGGCTCAAAGTCTATATTATCTTTGTAATTTCTTATATCACTAGATATATCTTGTAACTCATACATAATTCTTTCTACAGTATCACTATATTCACTCAAAACACTGTCATATTTTGATATGTCATTAAGTTCTTTAGATGCAAGACCTATTAGGTCAATAACATTATACTCACCATTATGTAACTTGCTATAACTTAAATTCAAGTTATTATATATCTTTTCACTATTTCTATAAACTTCTCTTTGTTTTAATAAATCTTCATATTCATTCTTATTTAAATTTGCTACCTCAATTTCATTTATTTGAAATTTTAACAAATCTATTTCTCTTTGAATTTGCATCTCATCCTTATTTTCTGTTAAACAATTTAAAGCTTTTTTTACTTCACTATACTTGTTGTACACTTTTTTATAGGCAACTTTGAATTTTTCTAATTCATTCTCTCCAAAAAGGTCTAGAAATTTCAAATGAGTGTCTTTATTAAATAAAGCCTGATTTTGATGTTGACCATGTATATCTATAAGTGTTGATGCGATTTCTCTAAGAAGAGATACTTTAACAGTTCTTCCATTTATTCTAGCAGTGCTCTTTCCATCTGAATATATCAATCTAGTTATGACTAACAAATTATCATCTTCTATACTTATATCATTTTCGTCTAGTATTTTTTTTAGATATATATTATCTGATAAAAATACGGCTTCAACAAGTCCCTTGTCTGTTCCTTTTCTTAGAAAAGACCTATCATATTTATCACCTAGACAAAGTCCAAGCGCATCTATTATTATAGATTTTCCTGAACCAGTTTCACCTGTAAGTATATTTAAATTTTTATCAATACTCAACCTTAGCTCTTCAACTAAAGCACAATTTTTCATATATAATTCGAGGATCAAGTCTAAGCCCCCTTTTAGCCTATTTGTCTAAATTATGTGAAGCCTCAACGACTTCCACTATTTTATTATCGTATGTGTTACTATCAAACTCATAACCTTCATTTCCATTTCTCAGATGAATTAGATACTCTATATTTCCTTCTGGCCCTTTAATTGGAGAAAAGTCTAATCCTAAAATTTCAAATCCATTTCCAACAGAAAAGTCAGAAATCATTTTTATGACTTCTATATGTGTCGATTTTTCTCTAACTACACCTTTTTTACCTACTTTTTCTCTTCCTGCCTCAAATTGTGGTTTAATTAAAGCGACAATTTCTCCGTCATGACGTACTAACTCCTTAGCTTTTGGCAGTACTAGTTTTAATGATATAAAAGACACATCAATTGATGCGAAATCTGCAAACTGCTTTGTATCTTCTATTGTCACATTTCTTATATTTGTTCTCTCCATACACACAACTCTATCATCTTGTCTTAATTTCCAAGCAAGTTGCCCATAACCAACATCTATAGAAAATACTTTTATTGCTCCATTTTTTAACATACAATCTGTAAAACCACCTGTAGATGCACCTATATCCATACATACTTTTCCATCAATAGTTAAATCAAAGTTTTTCATAGCTTTTTCAAGCTTTAAACCACCTCTACTAACGTACGGTATTGGATTTCCTTTTACTTCTATATTACAGTCCTCTTTTACTTCTGTACCAGCCTTATCACATCTTTGATTATCAACAAAAACTAGACCAGCCATTATTGCTTTTTTAGCTCTTTCTCTACTTTCAAAATGACCTTGTTCTACTAACAATAAATCTATTCTCTTTTTCATAAAATTACCTTTCTGTTAAAAGCTACTTTAATAATAACTAAAGTAGCTTAAAGTAACACACCTGATATTTATTTAATTGATAAATTTTATATTTTATATCAGTCTTAATTTATAATATTTTCATTAATTTTTTATTTAATAACTAGCTTTTTTATTTTATCAGCAATACCTTTTGGTGATAGTCCTACAAAATCATATAATTCATCTGCATTACCATGTTTTATAAATTCTTCTGGTATTGCTATATTGAGTATATTTACCTTATGCTCATTATCTATAATAAACTTGTTTATTCTACTTCCAAACCCTCCAGTTACAATGTTATCTTCTATTGTAACTACATTTTTGTGATTCTTTAATAAAATATTCAACATATCTTCATCCATTGGCTTTAAGAATCTAGCATTAACTATTGTTGGATTTATTCCTTCCTTCAACAATAGTTCTTTAGCTTCTAAAGCATGTTTCACCATACTTCCAATAGAAAGTATAACTGTATCTTGTCCATCATCTAATACTTCATACTTTCCTAATACAAGTTCTTTATATTCTCCCTTGTCCAAGTAATAGCTATTTCCTCTTGGATATCTAATTGCTGATGGATAGTCTAGCTTTAATGATAAATCCATCATAAGTTCCATCTCTCTTGTATCTTTTGGTGCCATTACTACAATATTTGGAATAGAATTCAAGTAACTTAAATCAAACATACCATGATGAGTTTCTCCATCATTTCCAACTAGTCCAGCTCTATCTATAAGAAAAGTAACTGGCTTTTTAGTTATACATACATCATGAATAATTTGGTCGTATGCTCTTTGCAAAAACGATGAATATACAGCAAAGTAAGGTTTCATCCCACTTTTTGCAAGACCTGCTGCAAACCCTGTTGCGTGTTGTTCAGCTATACCAACATCATAATATCTTTTTGGGTATACACTTTCAAATAAATTTAACCCAGTACCAGATGGCATTGCAGCCGTTATTGCTACTATATCTTCATTATTACTAGCCATATCAACCAGTTTTTCTCCAACACTAACTGACATAGACTTAACTTTTGAAGATGTCACTCCTGTCTTTATATCAAACTTTGATACTCCATGATATTTATCAGGTTGCTCCTCTGCAAATCTGTACCCTTTTCCTTTTTTCGTAATTACATGTAAAAGTACAGGCCCTTTTTTATGTTTAGCCTTTCTCAATGTATCTATTAATTCTTTAGTATTATGACCATCTATAGGACCATAATATTTTATACCTAATGAATCAAAAAATGAACAATCTTGAGGCGAAAAGCTATACATTAACTTATCTTTAAATCTATGTGCAGTCTTAGATAAAATCTCACCTGTTTGTGTAACATTTAAAATTTTATCAACTTCATCTGTCATTTTTTCAACTGTTGAGTTTCTTATAATACTTGACAGATATTTAGACATTCCACCAACATTTTTATCTATGGACATTTCATTATCATTAAGAATTACTATCATATTGGTATTGATATATCCTAATTGATTTAAAGCTTCAAGTGCCATACCTCCAGTTATAGAACCATCTCCAATTACAGATATAACACTATAGTTTTCTTTTTTTATGTCTCTAGCACAGGCAATACCTGTAGCTACAGAAATAGATGTACTACTATGTCCTGTGTCAAAAATATCATGAGGACTTTCACTCTCCTTTGGAAAACCACTTAGTCCATTAAATTGTCTTAAAGATACAAAATAATCTTTTCTTCCAGTAACTATTTTATGAACATAAGATTGATGTCCTACATCCCATACGATTTTATCTTTAGGACTGTCAAACACTTTATGAAGTGCTAATGTTAGCTCAACTACTCCTAAATTAGAAGCTAAGTGCCCGCCTGTCTTAGAAACAGATTTTACTAAAAATTTTCTTATATCTTTTGCAAGTAAATCCATTTCTTCTATGCTCATATTTTTTATATCCTTTGGAGAATTTACTTTATCTAAATATTTATACATATTATCCTCACCTTTATTTTGTAAATTTTAAATTTACATCAATATTAAAGCTGTTACTATTCCAAGTAAAGCTCCAAACCAAACTTCTAGTGGTGTGTGACCTATTAATTCTTTTAATTTCTTCTGCTCTATATGCTTTCCATGCTGTATATCCGCTACTATTTGATTTAATATGATAGCTTGCTTACCTACAGCCCGTCTAACACCTGCTGCGTCATACATTATAATCAGGGCAAGCACAGTAATTATAGCAAAATCAGTAGAATTAAACCCTTTTTCAATACCTACCACTGTAGCTAAACTTGTAACAAAAGAACTATGGGAACTAGGCATACCTCCTGAAATAAGTATTCTTGATAACTCAATTCTTTTTTCCTTGCCAGTAAATATTTTTATAAATTGTGCTAAGAAACAAGCAATCAGACTTATTCCCAAAGCCCCATTGTTAAAAATCTCCGAAAAAAAGTCCATTTTTCCCTCCTCGATTTTAGCTGTATATTTTAGTATTCCCTATCTATTATATATTCAGCCAATCCCTTTAAAAAATCTACATCGTCAGATAATTTTTCTATACTTTTCTTTGCTTCATCAATCAAATTATATGCAATTTCTTTAGATTTATCTAAACCTAAAAGTGATGGGTATGTTGACTTGTGATTTTCTATATCACTTCCAACTTTCTTACCTAATTTAGCTTCATCTCCCACTATATCTAGTATATCATCTACTATCTGGAATGATAATCCGATATTTTTTGCATATTTAGTTATTTCTTCCATCTGTTCTGAATTTGCTCCACCGATAGTAGCTCCTGCTCTCATACAACCCACCATCATTGCTGCAGTTTTATTCATATGTATATAATCTAATTTTTCTTTTTCAATTTGTTTATTTTCACTTTCTACATCTACTACCTGACCACCTATCATGCCATATATACCAGCACCTTTAGCAATTTCATTTATAGCTTTTAAATACTTTTCTGGATTTTCTTTATTGATTGAACCTGAAAGCATAACTTCAAAAGCATAATTCAATAAAGCATCGCCTGCCAAAATACCCATAGCTTCTCCATATACTTTATGATTTGTTGGTCTACCTCTTCTTAAGTCATCATTATCAAGAGCTGGTAAATCATCATGTATTAGTGAATATGTATGTATCATTTCAATGGCCATAGCAAAAGGAATAGCTTCTTCTTCATTACCTCCAACTACTTTACAAGCTTCTAATGTAAGTATTGGTCTTAATCTCTTGCCTCCAGCACTTAAACTGTAGTTCATAGCTTCAATAACTGTTTTTTGATACCCTTCTTCTTTAGGCATATATTCTTTAAGTACATTTTCTATAAAACTTGCTTTTTCTTTCAGACATTGTTTAAATTCCAATTTTATTCCTCCTCAATTTTAAAATCTTCTTCTATTCCTAATTGATTAAATTTACTTATTTTCAATTTAGCATCATCTAAAAGCTTATTACAATGTTTGTAAAGGCTTATACCTTCTTCATACAAGCTTAAAGATTCATCTAAGCTAGCATTTTTAGATTCTAGTTCATTTAATATACTCTCTAATCTTTTATAAGCTTCTTCATAAGTTAAATTCATACTATACCTCTTTATTTTCAATTTTATCTATCATACATTCCAAATTTCCATCTTTTAAGACTATCTCTATGTTATCTTTTGTTTTCAATCCTTTTATACTGTTTATTACTTTTCCATCTTTTTGGGCTATGCTATAACCTCTATCCATAGTAGCTAATGGACTTAAATTATGAAGTAATGCTCCAATCTTTATTAGTTTCTCATCTTCCAATTTCAAATTATTTTCTATTCCAAAAATTATTTTATCATATATTTTATCTAATTGTATAACTTTATCTTTTATTGTATAAGAATCTAAATAGTTATTTATCTTGTTAAATGCTGATTCTAACCTGTATTGGTCTAGCTCAATTTGATTTGTAAGAGACTTACTCATTCTACTTTTTATATTTCCAAGTTTGTAATTTATATCATCTAACGATGGAGTAGCAATCTCTGCTGCTGCGGATGGTGTTGGTGCTCTCATATCAGATACAAAGTCACAAATAGTAAAATCAGTTTCATGCCCAACTGCTGATATTATTGGAATCTGAGAATTAAAAACCTCTCTTGCTACCATTTCATCATTAAAAGACCAAAGCTCTTCTATTGAACCCCCGCCTCTACCAATTATAAGTGTATCAACATTCTTCATATGATTAAAAAATCTGATTGCTTCACATATTTCTTCTGCTGATTTATCTCCTTGAACCGTTACTGGATAAAGCTTTATATTAATTTTAGGGTATCTTCTTTTTATAACATTTATTATATCTCTTATAACAGCACCTGTTGGAGATGTTATAACTCCAATTGAGTTTGGCATTTTAGGTATAGGTATCTTGTATTTAGAGTCAAATAAACCTTCTTTAGCAAGTTTTTCTTTTAATCTATTAAATTCTATGTGTAAATTCCCTATTCCCTCTATTTCAATTTCATTAATATATAATTGATACGCACCATCTCTTTCGTAGACCGATATGTATCCACTAGCTATAACTTTCACACCATTGTCTAATTTTAGATTACGATTAAAATTACTTTTAAAAATTACACAGTTTAACTTTGATGTTTCATCTTTAAGTGATAAATATACATTCCCACTACTATGAACCTTAAAATTGGAAATCTCTCCTTTAACCTTAAGATTAGAAAGTATTGGGTCGTTTATTAAAATTCTTTTAATATATGAGTTTGCTTCACTTATATCTAAAGCTCTTAATTTCATACTCTTTCTCCTAAAAAGTTATTCAATCCTATTATAGCACACCCAACAGCATTATCAGTTGAATATTGTGGTTCTGTAAAATGAGCTTCTATATGTTTTTTTCTTAATTTTAGACTTAATTCTTTAAGAATATACCTACTTGCAGAAACTCCACCTGCAAAAACTACTTCATCTACATTATAAGTTTCACATAAATAAACTAAAGATTTAAACATATTTCTAACTACTGAATCTAATACTAATTTAGATACATATTCTTTTTGATTAGTATTATCTTTATTATCTTTTATAATCTTGTTTACCTGATTCTCTAATCCAGATAAATTCATATATCCATCTCTCACAGAAGTTTTCAGACCACTTTCTATTTTAAAGTTACAATTTAAAGCATTTTCATCTAAATATTTTCCTGAAGGAAACTTATACCCCAACTTAACTCCTACTCTATCTATAAGTTGACCAAAGCTAATATCTTTACTTCCTCCAATTATATCTATATTATATCCAAAATTATTGTATAGCTTACTTTTATCATCTTTTTTATTACTTATTCTGGTAATTGCACCTAAGCTACTATCCAATATATTATAATTATCATCCATTTTATTTATTAAAAGTATCTCTGTAGTGCCACCAGACATATGAACAGAAATAAATCTATTATTATTTTTTAACTTACTATTTAATAAACTTGCTTCAATGTGATTTTCTTGATGAGTAGTCTCATAAAATCTACAACCATATATACTTGATAAGAACTTTCCAAAATTATATCCTACATTAAATACAGGCATATATGAGTTTTCAACTGGTCTAGGTCTTATAGTTGAACAGACACCTTCTATATTAAACTTATCTTTAAGTGACTTTACTCTATCACTTAAAATCCCTAAATTATTTACATGCTGGAATACAGCTTCACTTTGTCTTAGCCCTTTTGTATTTTCTCTTACTTCTAGCATTATTTTCTCATTAAAGATAACTTTCTTATCTAAAGAGATAGCTGCTATAGAAGTAGTATAGCAGCTAGTATCAATTCCAATTATTATATTATTTACCGATTTCATCAACAACACTTCCCAATATACCATTTATAAATTTAGGAGACTTATCATCACAATATATCTTTGCAAGCTCTACAGCTTCATTTATTGACACTTTATTAGGAGTGTCCAAATAAGCTATTTCACATACAGATAATCTAAGTATAGACACATCTACCTTTGGCATTCTATCTACTGTCCAGTTTTTAGCATGCTTGTTTATTAATTCATCTATCTTATTATGATTTTCTTTTAGTTCTTTGCATACTCTGCTTATATAGTTTCTGTCTATAACATCTTCAAGCTTAGTATCTTCTAGCTTTAAATTTGCATTATTTGAATACTGAAGTGCAAGCTCTTCATATCTATTTATAATATGTTCTGAATTATCATTTAAAAAAGTATCTACTTTATCATCTAAAGTTTCAAAATCTTCCTTATTAATATTTATCTGGTATATAAGTTTCATTATATATTCTCTTGTTGTACTCTTTTGTGCCCTATCTTTTTTCATCAATCAAAATTCTCCTTTAAGTTTAATTATCTATATAAAAATCAAATGCCAACAAAAAACCCTCTGACTTTTCAGAGGGCTAATATTAATTTTTCTTAGTTGCTTTTGCTTCTTCTTTATCAACTTTATCTTTCTTAAAGCTGATTCCTTGAATGTGTATATTTACTTGAGAAACCTTCAGTCCTGTCATTGTCTCAACAGTATTTTTTACATTTTCTTGAACTTTAAAAGCTGTATCTGGTATTGACATCCCATATTTTATCATAACCATTACATCTAAATTAACATCCTCTTCTTCTATTTGTATTTTTACTCCATTATTTTTTAACAACTTATCTGTTAATGTTGCTGTAGTTTCTATGCCTTCAACTTCTAATGCTGCTAGACCAGCTATTGTAGCTATTACATCATTAGATATTTTTACTTGTCCAAACTTATTATCTTCCATATTAAAACTTACCTCCTGATTTTAAGGAACTATTTTTATAAGTATAATAATACCAAATACAAGTCTACTTTGCAAGAAAATAACCTCAGTTAATTCTGAGGTTTATTTTTTACTTTTTATTATTATTTGTAAGTTTAATATTTTCATACTTTACATTAGCTTGTTCTGCAACTAAGTCAAATATTTTTGCTGCATCTTTCTTATCTAATTTAGCTTCATTTACCACTACATTGACTTTACTATCACTTATATAAACTAATGCTTCTTCATATCCTTTTGTACTCAAGAGATTTTCTATTTGAAGTTCTTTTTCTTGAATTTTAACTATATTTAATTTCATATTAGAAGCTTCTTTTCTAGATTCTTCTGTTGTAGATGGATTATTTATCATTTCATTTAAATCTTGAACTAGTTCATTTCTTTGCTTTTCTCTATTCATTTTCATATCTAAAATATAAGATGCTTTTTTCATGTTTTTCTCAGATGATAGTTGTTCTTTTATTTCTTTACTTGTTTCAGTTACCTTTTCTTTTACTTTACTAGCTTTACTATCAACTATTTCTATATCAGCACTTTCTTTTGCATCTTGTTTATTCACATTACTAGAATCCTCTGTTTTACTACTATCACTATCATCAGTATTTTTCTGTAATTGAGCTTCTTCATATGCCTTAAACTCTTTTGATGTTTCTAATAAAGATTTCTTACTCAATTGATAATTCACTGTTCCTACTACAACCAACATTGCAGTTAAAGTTATTATTACAAATCCTCTTCCCTTATAATTAAACTTCATTCATTTATCCCCCCGGTTATATGTATTTATTTAGAATATATTTCTACTTGATGTCCAGCTACTTGTAATGATGTTTGTACTGCACTATAAAGTGTTTCTTTCACACTTGGGTCATTAGCTCCACTTGCTACTACTATCACTCCCTTTATCTTTGGCTCTGTAGTTTTTATAACTACAGGGTCACTTGAATTTGAAGTTATCATTGTTTTATTTTCACTAGAAGTCGTAACTGTTCTTTCTCCTCCTTGTGCATCTTTTTCCTCTGTTGTCTCTGTTGTTTGATTTGAATTAAAAGCAGGTTGTATTTCTTCACTTGATTCAAATGTAACCATTACATCAACATCCCCTGCACCATCAATTTTAGATAGTATTGTTGTTAACTTTGATTCCAAATCATCTTTTTCTTGTTCTTTAGTAACTTGTTTTTCAGTATTTTTGTTAGCCTCTGTTTTTCCAACTTGTTTATCACTTTTGCTACTAGGAAAACAAGACAATAAGACTAATGACACCACACAGATTCCAGCTATAGTTATTAGTGAATATACCTTTCTCTTATCTTTGTCATTTAAGTTTTTCAACATTCTCCCAACTCCTATTTATCAATTTGTATATCTTCTATAGAAACATCAAGCACCTTTATTAAGTCATTTTTTAATTTGTTTTCATTTAGGTTCAGTTCATATTCTGTACCTTTTTTAAAAACTTGTTTAGAATTTTCTTTGTCATTAGAGTTTATGTTTTCTTCATCCTCTTTAGTACTATTATTTTTATTTTCTTCATCAATATTGCCATTACTTTTTGTACTATCATTTTTTTCTTTTATTTTTATATTATTTATATTTGCTCCGTTAAGCTCTATATCTTCTAAATCGTAACCATACTCATCAAGTTTCAATTTAAGCACTTCTTTTAAACCATCCTCATATCCTTTAGATAAACTATTGTTTCCAGTTTCTTTTGCTAAAGCATTTGTACTATCTACATATTGTTTGTTGTAGTTACCCATAGACTTCAAGATTCTATCTTCTAAGCTCATATCTTTTGAAAAAAATCCTACTACTGGAGTTATTACAATAAATACAAACATAAAGTTTAAAACTAAGTTGACATAAGGTTTTATCTTAGAACTTGGTAAAATCATATCTACTATATTTACTATAAATGCTCCTATTAAAACACTAACAATCCATGCCTTTATGCCCTCTAACATAGCTTCCCCCTCTCTACAAACTTTAAATTCGATGCAATTTTATATTGATATATATTATCCTTGACTTACGACACTTATCGATGTCAAGATAGCCACAGTTACAAAGAACATTATTGTTATGGCAATTACTGATGCTAGCATTATTATCATTAGATTTGCAACTTCATTTAAAAAATTAGATATTCCATCTTCTCCAACTGGCTCTACAATTATTGCAGCTAACTTGTACACTACTATTACTGATAAAATTTTTATAACTGGAAGTAAACAAATTCCAACAAGTAAGATAAGCCCTATTCCTCCAAATATATTTTTTATAAGCTGAGATGAAGATAATAGAATATCCACAGAATCAGATACAAATCCTCCAACAACAGGAATAAAATTACCTATAGCAAACTTAGCGGTCTTGACACTGAATTTATCAAAACTAGTTACATACAATCCTTGTATAGATACAAGTCCTAAATAAATGGTAAACATCGCCCCAATAGAAACATAATTTATTTGCTTTACAAAGGAGAAAAATCGTTTTAACCTTATATTTTTTGATAAATTGTTTATTATTAAAATACCAAATGCAACAGTAATTGATACAAATAAAAAGTTCTTGAAAAATACGTTTATAAATGTTACTCCTCCTATAAAGATAGGATTCAAAGTAGTAGATGTTATTGGAAATCCAATTAAAAGTAAAAATGTTATTAATATTGGCATTATAACTTGCATGAGACCTACAGTATGGTCTATTGCATCATAGCAAATCTGTAATACATCCTTAAATCCAACAAGTGTGAGTGATACCATTGTGATAAATATTATATATGTTGCGATTTGACTTACTGCACCTGATGAAAAAGAGTTTTCTAAGCTTTTTAAAATTGATGATAATAAAGCCAGTACTAAAATCACTGCTACTACCTTTAAACTTGCTTTAAATTCGTCAAACATCAATATCTTCAATCCATCTTTATTAAATAAATCTAAGATATTTTTTTTGCCACTAATTAAATCTTTTACAAACGATTTTAAATTAACATCATTAATAACTATTTCCTTATTTATATAGTCTTGTATTTCATTTATATCTAGCTTGTCTAACTGCCCATCTATATATTTATCTATGCTATTTTTTGTTTCACCATATTCCTTATCTTCACTACTTGGTACTTCATTTGCGAATATCATAATAGCAAAGATATTTATAAAAAAGAAAGTAAATACAAAACCTATAATCATTGGTAAAAATCTTTTTTTCATAAGCAACCATGCCTCTCTTCACTCTATAAACCTCAATACAACGAAATCTCTTTAATATACCTATAGTTAAGATACACAACTATGGAATTATGTTCACTACCATTTCTACAATGGATAGAAGTATAGGGAAAGACATTGACATCACTATTATTTTTCCTCCAAACTCTAACTTAGAAGCAATGTTTCCTTCCCCACAATCTTTGCAAAGTTGTATTGCAAATTCCATTAAATATGCTATCCCAATTAATTTTATTATTAATGATATGTACATGGTTGGGATATTAGCTTTATTAGCTAAATCTTGTATGCTATCTACTATAAAGTTCAGCTTAAACATAACTGATAATAGTATTATTACTCCAGTTATTATAGCTATGAAATTTGCTATTTCCGGTCTATCTTTTTTAATTACTAAACAGAGTGTAGTTGAAATGATTGCAATTCCTATTAATTGCATTATTTCCAAATTACTCCCTCCCTTTAGTAAAGTTGAAACATTGTTCTTACAGTATTAAATAAATCACTTATTTCTGTTATTACCATTCCCAATACGATTATCACACCTGCCAATGTAGTAAGACCTGCCCAATCTTTTCTATCTGTTTTTTCCAATATCATATTCAATACTGATATTAGAATCCCAACGCCTGCAACCTTTAATATCAATGATATCTCCATAATAAACCTCCCCATATTTAAATCAATATAATACATATACCTATGCCTATAAATGTGACTAATTTTTTATACAATACACCTTTTTTGTTTATGTCATCTTTTGTCTCATAAGTCTGTTTTTTTAAATTTTCTATAGATAAATCTATCATTCTTTGTTGTGACTCTATATCACTTTTACCTAAAGTAAGTATTAGATTTTTTAACTCCTCAATTTCTTTATTACCTAGATAAGTCTCTTTGTTTAAAACATCAAGATTTTCTAATATTATCATTTCTAAAGTTTTGCCTTGTTCATTGTGAAGCTCTTCTGATACTTGAAGAAAAAACTTCCAAAAACAAAACTCTTTATTACCACCTATCCTCTTAAAAATCTCTTCCAATGTATAAAGTCCGAAAGATAAATCCATCCTTAATATTTCTAAAACTCTTATTAAATCATTTAATTGTTTATGTCTACGAGTATAAGTCTTGTATATGTGTTCACCTATCAAATAACTACTTCCTATTAAAAGAGCTATAATAATTATCTTAATTTGCAAAATACCATCTCTTTTCTTCTAAATCATAAATTTTTTCAATTGTTCCAGCACCTCTTTTTGCAGAAAGAATTATAACTTTTTTAAATAATTCTTTATCTAGAAGCCTATTTAATTCTTTTCTATTTTGTATATCCTCTATCGAATCTCCATGTACAGTAGTTATTAGTCCTATCCCTCCATTTAATGCTGTATATAATGCCTTTATCTCTTTTTCACTTCCAATCTCATCTGTCACAATAACATTTGGCGACATAGACCTTAAAAGCATCGTAATCCCCAAGTCTTTTGGGCAAGCTTCTATTATATCAGTCCTTATCCCAACATCCATTTGTGGAACTCCTAGATAAGCACCTGCTATCTCATTACGCTCATCCACTAGAGCTACTTTTAAGCCTTTAAACCCATAATTCTCATTACCATTACTTAAATTCCTTACTATATCTCTTATTAAAGTTGTTTTTCCACATTGAGGTGGCGATATTATCAGAGTATTATTAATCTGATTTTTTCCATTTATGATATGACTTAAAATCTTATTTGAGCATCCAATGATTTCTCTTGATACTCTTATATTTAAAGACGATATATGCTTTATATTTTTGACTTGTCCATCTTCTACTATTGCTTTCCCAACTAATCCTACTCTATGCCCTCCTCTCAAAGTTATAAATCCTTTTTTTATATCATCCATAAATGAATGTATTGAGTATTTACATATTATTTGAAAAGTTTGCTCTACATCTTCTCTTGTCACTACATATGAGTCTTGTTGATTTAAATCGAGTGTCATAGTTTTTTGATTATAAAAATAATCCTTAGAGTTTGCATTTAGTATCAATGGTTTTTGTGAGCGTAACCTAATTTCTTCTATATTTAGATTATTGTTTGAGATTTTTTCTACCTTTTCTCTTATAGTTGTAGAAAGAGAGTTTATTATTTCATCAGAAAGTTTATTCATTTCTTGTCCTCCTCCTTTGTTTATATAATTCTATTTATAAAGGACAAGGAATATTACCAAAACATATATATTTTTTAAAATAATATTTATAAATAAAAAAATGACTCCATTTCTTTTGGATTCACTTAATACATAGACTCTATTAAACTACTATTATTAATCTTTATAAGATATTACTCAATAAAAAAGACACTTCAAATATGAAGTGTCTCTATAATAATTACATTTCTTTTATTAGTCCTTTTTTATAAGCCATTAAAAGTAGCTTTAAATCTTCTATTTCTTCTTGTATTTTTACTCCTTCATCGGTATCTCTCACCATTTTTCTCTTTGCCTTATGCTCTACTACAACAGTTGTCGATAAAATATCGCTTTCATTTGCAATAGCTTCCTCAGCAGAATTAAATGGTTCATGTGATACTAATTGTAGAGTTCTAGAATTATATATCAAAGTGTATCCAGCTATACCAGTCGTTTTTTGATACGCTCTAGAAAAACCACCATCTATAACAAGAATTTTACCATTAGCTTTTATTGGACTCTCTCCATTTTTACTTTCTACAGGTACATGACCATTTATTATATGTGATTCATCAAGTTCTAAATCAAATTCCTCAAATATTCTTTTACAAGCCATTTCATTTTCTCTAAGCTTAAAATAAGGGTTCTTATTTTCTTTATGAGTCTCTTTTTCTGCTATAAAGTATCTTTCAAATGTTGTCATATCATCTTTGCCAAATAATGATGAACATTTTCCAGTCCACAAATACCACATAATATCCATACCATATAACTTTTCTTCTGCCTTATCCTTAAAGAAAAACCCTTCTCTTGCTAGAGATTCCATTTTATCCATAAGAGCCTTACCTTTATACTCTTTTCCCATTATATTCATAGACATAAAACTTCCATCTTCATTTAATGGTACACATCCATGAATAAGTAAATTTAAGTTTGCCTTTAAATATATGCTTCCTTTAGAAAATAAAAACGAAACGTGTTTTTGTAATTTTTCACTACCTCTAAATGAGGATACCAATTTATCAATAACATTTTTTTCTTCTATTGTTAATTTGTATGGGTCTTTTTTGTCTATTGTAGGCAGATAAGTATCTTTTAATTTATATGTCTTTCCATTTAAAGTAATTGTACCTTCATCATAGTTTATCATATTAAGCAAAAGTCTATGTTCCATCTCAAATTCAGGTCTTCTTCTTATAACTTCACCTTCAAGTTTAAATTGGATTATACTTATTGCTTTGTGCATCTTAGCCATCAACGACTTTTCTGTTATTGTTACACTTTGGTCATTAATCTTTGGAATAAATTCTTTACAAGGGTCATCCTTATATGTATCTATAGCAAAAGTTGCTAGAGGTAATAGATTTATTCCATATATGTCTTCTACAATGTCTAAATTAGCATATCTAGCTGATATTCTAAGAGCATTTGCTATACAAGTTTTTTCACCTGATGCTGCCCCCATCCATAATATATCATGATTTCCCCATTGAATATCTACACAATGATGTTCAATAAGCTTGTCGACAATTATATCTGGTCTTGGACCTCTATCGTAAATATCTCCTATTACATGCAATCTATCAACAACTAATTTTTGTATGACTGTAGAAATAGCAATTATAAATTCTTTTGCTATCCCTATGTTGACTATTGTTTCAACTATACTTTTATAGTACTCTTCTTTATGTTCACTTTTGACATGCTCATGTAAAACTTCTTCTATTATGTATTTAAAATTTTCTGGCAAAAGTTTTCTAACTTTGGACCTAGTATATTTGCTAGAAGCATACTTACAAAGTTCTATAAGTCTATAAATATTTATTCTATAAAAATCATCTATATTTTCCTCTTGCTTAATTATTAGGTCTAACTTTTGTTCAGGATAATATACAAGAGTTGCCAACATCTTTTTCTCGCTATCTCTTATTGTATTTGAAAACAATTCTTCTATTTTTCTCTTTATTACACCAGAACCATTTTTTAATACGTGCACAAATGGCTCATATTCGCCATGTACATCTGTTATAAAATGTTCTGTTCCCTTTGGAAGATTTAATATAGCCTCTAAATTTATTATTTCTGTACTTGCTTTTGATATACTTGGATATTGTTTTGATAATAACTTTAAATACTTCAGTTTGCTGTTTAAATAATCATCTGATATTTTACACAGATTTTTCATAATTCGTCCTCCAAAATTATATTAAGTTATATTCTTTTTTAATTATACCATACTTAATATACTTTTTTCGAGATAAAATGTACACTAATTATATTCCTAATAAAAGTGACATTCCTACTAAATCTGTATAAACACCATTATAATAACATTCTTTCTTTAATATACTCTCTACTTCAAATCCAACCTTTTTGTATAATCCTATAGCACTATGATTTTCTTCATTAGTAACAAGAGTTATTTTCTTAGTTATTCCATTTGATTTACACCATTCTATAAGGTCTAACATCAGTCTTTTTCCCAATCCAATTCCCCAATATTTTTCTTTTACAACAATTCCTAATACTCCAACATGCTTTCCTTTTGCTTTTTGATTAGAATCAATTGTCGCAATACCAACTATCTCACTATCTATAAATGCAATCAGTTTTACTGAATTATCAGATGCTTTTGCTGCTTCTATAGCATTTTCTTGTTCCTCTAATGATACTTTGTATTCATCTTTTCCAAATGAGAGAAAATGAGTTTCCCCTCCTACTTCATTATAAAAATCTATAATGTTTTGAGCATCTTCTTTTACTGCCTCTCTAATAAGTATGTCCACACCATTTTTTAAAGTTATTGTTGGCATAAATTTACCTCCTAACAAGTTTTTTATCTATAAACATAATACTATTGTTTTTAGCCTATTACAATATTTTTCATGTATTAATAACAATATAAGGTTATACTAAAATAAAAAATCAATAATATTTTAATATAACCTTATACATATTTTTATATATTTAATTTTCTGCCAATATCCAACTTTATTTCAATTAAATTTTATAATACAATTAAACTATTTTCTTTAATTCTTCTCCATAAATTTTTCTGTTATAAGACTTCATTATAAAATATAATGGTACTCCAATTGCCAATGCTCCTAATCCCATAATTAATTGATGCATAGATGCCTGGAATAACAGCCAAGTCCCAACGCATACTGCAATTAAAGGAATCACTGCTCCAAATGGAGTTTTAAAAGTACCTACTAATTCTGGTCTTTTCTTTCTAAATACTAATACTGATAAAGATGTTGGTATATACTGTATAAATCTAGCAACTGCACTTATTGCTGCTAATTCAGCAAAACTTCCAGATAAAGCTATTGGTATAGTAATTATCATAGTGGCTATTATTGCTACATATGGTGTACCTTTTTTATCTTTTCTTGCAAATAATCTAGGTAGCATTTTATCATCAGCCAAAGCTACACAACTTCTTGGATTTACGAAAGCACCACACATACAAATTCCTCCCACAGAAACCAGTGTACCAAAAGTTACCAATCCCGCACCCATATTTCCAAAACATATTCTTGCAGCATCTGCGACTGGTGTAGATGTACTAGATAATGAATCTCCTAGTATACCAACACATACAACTTGATTTAATATGTATATTATTGATGCAATTACTATTACACTTATAATTGCTATTGGTATATTCTTTTTAGGGTTCTCCATATCTTCTGCTGCAACTGCTATAGATTCAAATCCTGTAAATGAATAAAACATTAAAAGTGCTGCTGCCCCAAACTCTGTTACTCCAGCTCCTGGAGGTACCATTGTTGAAGTAGTAAAATTAACTCCTTTTATGAAGAATATACCTATTCCTATAAATAATATTAATGGAATTAGTTTACCTACAGTTATAACATTCTGTACAATTTTTGATAAAGATACACCTAATAAGTTTATAATTGTAAGACCAACTATCATAGCTACAATTATAATTTTCTGTATATGAGGGTCGCCTGCTGGAGCCCATACTGCTGACAATGATGTAGGAAAACCTACTATTAATGCTCCCCAAGATATACATCCTATTACCCATTTCATAAGACCTACTTCAAAGCCACAAAAATCTCCAAAAGCTTCTTTAGTATATACATAGGCCGCACCATTTTTATTAAATTTACCTGCCACCTCAGCAAAACAGAATGCCATTGACAAAACCAATAACATATCAAACATATATACAAATATACTTGCTACACCAAATGATTTCATTGCATCTCCTGGTAATAGGAAAACTCCAGCTCCTACAACTGCGTTAATACCTAAAAGTATAATACTTATTAATCCCATTTTATTCTTTTCGTTCATGTTCAATCCCCCCAAGGTATATTATAAATTTGAACAAATATTTATAAAATATTCAAACAATTTTTCCATCTTGTTACAGTACTCTACCATCATTTCTGGATGCCACTGTACTCCTACTACAAAATTTTCATCCTCTTTCTGAATAGCTTCTATTATACCATCTTTTGAATAGGCTATGGCTTTTAATCCTTTTCCAAGCTCATTAACACTTTGATGATGATAGCTATTTGTAAGTAATTGTTTTCCTAAGATTCCTTCTAAAATACTACCTTCTTTAACATCTACTTTATGAGTAGCTACATATCTCTTTGCAGATTGTGTATGTTTTATATAACTTCCTTCTATAAGATTATTATCTTGATATAAAGTTCCTCCTAAACTTACATTTAATATTTGTAGCCCCCTACATATACCTAATATAGGTTTTTTAAGTTCTAATGCTATACTTATAGCTATTAAATCAAACTCATCCACTTCTGGATATATAAATGTGGTTTCTTCTCTTGTTTCTTCTCCATATAATTGAGGATTAACATCCCAACCTCCAGATATTAAAACTCCATCAACCATCTCAATCTGTTTTTTTATAACTTCTTTATCTGTATTTACTGGAATTATAACTGGACTACCTCCACCTTTTAGTACAGCATTTATGTAATCATTATTTACATATGACCTTTCAAGACCTGGAAACATTCCATTCTCCATTATTATTAAATTTCCTAAAATCCCTATTATTGGTTTCATAATCAAGCTCCTAACTAATCGATTGTTTTGTGTATTTATTTTATATTTATATAATTTTCCAATGCTAGAGAAAGTTGATCTGGACAAGATGTTGGCTTTGTCTTACATTCAATTCCTTTTAATTTTTTAATTACATCTTCTATATTCATACCTTCAACTAATATTTTTAGTCCTTTTAAATTTCCATCACATCCACCAATAAAATTTACATTTGTAACTTTATTTTCTTTTACTTCAAATTCAATTTCTGTAGCACAAGTCCCTGTTGTTTTATATTTCATAACTAAACCTCCCAATTATTTTGTCGTCTTATCTCTATAATTAGCAATATACATGCCAAGATTTATAATTATTTATATTTATTTTTTATCTAGTATTTTCAGTGCTTTTGCTGACTATATTTTTTATTGTTTATCTTATATACAATCTTTTGGAAAATAAAAATAGGTAATGGGTTATTTTATAATAACCTATTACCTATCCAAACCTATTTTTTCACCCTATTAATATTTAATTTAAAACCTTTAAAATGTATAACATTATATCTACTATAATATAGTTTAAATTTTATAAGTGTAAAAGTTTGCACTTATTCAAATATTTATGTCCAGAATAGCTTATTTTAATATCAATATACTTAAGTCATTTTATTGTAAAGATTTATACCTTCTGGAGTTAGTTGACTTCCACATCTACCAGATTTAGATGATATATATCCACACTCACTTAAATAAGATAACACTTTTCTAACTTTATTTTCAGAAATCTCAATTCCTTCCTCTGTAAGTTTCTCGATTATAAATCCTCTTCCAACTCCAGAAGCTGAATCTCTTCTTTCATATAAGACTCTTAATATATCCTCAAGTTCTTTTTTTGTATAACCAAATCCATCTTCATAATTAGAAATATCTGTCTTTATATATGGTGGTAAGTCATCTTTAAAGACCATACTATCACACATTAGACTTACATAAGAAGCGACATTTTGTAACTCTCTTATATTTCCTGGCCAATTATATTTTTCTAAAATAGTTACAACTTCAGGTGAAAGCCTTATATTATGTTTCAAAAAGAAGTTCATAAGCGTTATTATATCTTCTTTTCTATTTTTTAATGATGGCACATCTATTGGCAATACATTCAGTCTATAATACAAATCCTCTCTAAATTTACCTTCTCTAATCATCTTTGGTAAGTTTTTATTTGTTGCTGCTATAATTCTAACGTCTATATTTATAACATTATGAGAACCTATAGGCATAACTTGCTTCTCTTGAAGTACTCTAAGTAATTTTGTTTGCAACAATGGAGGCATATCTCCTATTTCATCCAGAAATATAGTCCCATTGTTTGCAAGTTCAAAGAGCCCCTTTTTTCCTTCTTTTAAAGCTCCTGTAAAAGAACCCTTTTCATATCCAAACAACTGACTTTCTAATAAACTATCTGGAACCGCTGCACAGTTAACTGCTATAAATGGTTGATTACTTCTATTAGAGGTATTATGGATGGATTGAGCTAATAATTCTTTACCAGTACCACTTTCCCCTATTATTAATACAGAAAGGTCTGATTTAGATATTTTTTTAGCCAATTCTATACACTTTATCATATTTTTATTTTTAGTCTTTATATCTTTAAATGTGTATTTGGCTATTTGTCCTTGTTCTCTCAATTTATTAGTGAGATTTTGTTCTAATTTTTTTATATATGTTATCTCTTGTAAATTATAATATATACCAGCTTTATTCCCCATAGAAAATATATTTTTTTTATTTACATTTATATATTTTTTATTTGTAAATACTACTTCATCAACTATTTCTTTGTCTCCAAGTAGAATACTTAAATCTTTAGATATAACTTCCTCTATGTTTTTACTTTGGGGATTTTCATTTATCCCTAAAATCTTTAAAGCTTCTTTATTAAACGTATTTATAACACCATTTGCTGAAGTAAATATTATTCCGTCTTTTGATAAGTTTAATATGACATCTTGTTCTTCCATTTTTAGAAACAATTGTCTATAATTATCTTTGACTCCATTATCTAGACTTATTAAACGTTCAGAATAAGCCATTAAGTTTTTACGTATTTCCTTAACATCAATTCTAAGTCCATTTATTATTTCTATAAAAGTAGATATATCAATATATCTATTCCCAAGGTCAATTACTTTATTTATATAACTTGGTACTCTTTCTTTTACTCCAGGTGTTATAGCTATATCTATGTCTTTATAAATTTTTCCTTCAATGTATGGAGTGAACTTTAAATTTTTTACTCCTATCTTGTAAAATAAACTTATTGTTTCTAAAGTGGTTTCTTTAGTATCATTTACAACCAATACTTCTGTTCCATTTGGGATTGAAAATAATCCATAAATTTCATTTTCTTTAAGAGTTCTTCTTACCACTATAATCTTGCTATCTTGTACCAAATGTTTTCTCATACTATTTAATCTATCATCAGTCATTACCAACACAAAGTCACCTTGTATTTTATCATCATCTTTTAAATTTTCTAAATAATAATGATTTATATCAATGTAATTGCCTAAAACTAAACGTATATTTTCTTCTAAAAAAGATGATAATTTGGT
This sequence comes from Clostridioides sp. GD02404, assembly GCF_045898275.1. Classification (NCBI taxonomy): domain Bacteria; kingdom Bacillati; phylum Bacillota; class Clostridia; order Peptostreptococcales; family Peptostreptococcaceae; genus Clostridioides; species Clostridioides sp. GD02404. The sequence continues at coordinate 11,223 of NZ_JBJOCA010000005.1, read as the reverse complement.
TATTTTATCAGTTACTATAGCTATTGATTGTTTCATGCTTATACCTCTTATTTATATAGTATATAATTACTTATATACTACTTTATTCCTACCAAGTTGTTTTGCTTTGTATAAATTTTTGTCAGCTTCTTCTAGCACATTTTTACTATCAGAAATATGAGCTACACCTGCACTTATAGTTACAGTTACATCTTCACCCCATTTTTTATTGGCAATTGCAATTCTTATATTATCAATTATATTTACTACTTCTTCACCAGATTTATTTCTTATCAGCACAGAAAACTCTTCGCCTCCATACCTAAATACTTTATCTTCTTGTTCCAACATAACAGAGATAGTATTCGTTATACCTTTTATAACAATATCTCCAAATTTATGCCCATAATTGTCATTTATAAGTTTAAAGTTGTCAATATCTATCATTACAAGTGCAAAATTATTGTCTTTCTCTCTGTATTTTTCATACATAATATCAAAACTTTTTCGATTGTAAACATTCGTAAGACCATCATGTAAATTTTGTGCTTTAAAATATTTGAGTCTATTATATAAAAAAGTAGACCCTAATATAGCAATTATAATCACTGTAAATAATATCTTATAATATTTGATTTCTTTTTTAGTTTTTTCAAATAATGCACTTTCATTTGATACTTTATCAATTATATAGAAACTGGTCTCCGAATCTCTTATACTTTTGTTCTCTTTATATTCATTTATTAGTATCTTTTGATATTTATTTACAGCATTTACATTTCCTTGTTTTTCATATATATTTAATATTTTCTCTAAGTTTTTTATTTTCTCTTGAGTTAACTTTCTTTTAGTGGATATTTCTAAACTTTTTTTATAATTATCTGATGCAGAATCATAATTTTCACTTTTATATTCTAAATTCCCCACTGCCATATAATAATACATATCTTTATCTAATATATGAACTGTTTTATCAGATTTTATAAGATAATCAGCTCTTGCTAAAGAAGACTTTGCCTTTGATGTATCATTTTTTCCTATATATGCATTTGCCTTCATTATTGATGCCATTATCTCAAAATCATTGTAATCATCTGTATTTACAAACTTTTTATAGTCCACTACATTACTACAAGTTTCAATAGCTTTATCATATTCTCCTAATTCTACATATATTTCTGCTAGATTTATAAGAGCATATAATCTAACCATTCCATTTTTCTCACCTTCATAAACATCTATCTTAAAAGAATCTTTTATTAATTTCTCTGCTCTCTCATATGCACCTACCTTTAAAAGTATGCTCGCCAAATCAACATCTAGTCTTGCTCTTTCATAATTATCCCCTAATTTCTCAGCCAATTTTATAGACTTTACAGTTAAATCTACTGCTTTAGAATAATTATTATCCATTATATACACTGATGCTAGTCTTTTTTCTATATTAAATCTACACTCATCAGATAACTTTTCATCTGACATTCTCATTTTTTCTAATGAATCAATGACTATCTTCGTTCCATCTGGAACCGATGAAATGGTCTTTAACATATTCCACACTTCATCATATACTTTATTGTATTTTTTTTCAGGTATAGCTTCAAAAGAATTTTTAACCAATTTTTTTGCTTCATTGTACTTCTTGTCTGACACAAGACTTTCAGACATATACTTTCCCTTATTTATAATTTCTCTTTCTTTCAGCCCACTTTGGTCGTAATTTATAAACAAAATAATACTAATAAGTATTACACCTATAAAAATTATACTTTTTAGTAATCTTTTCTTTGGTAGTCTAAAATTCAAAATTTTAGTCCTCCTTCTGTATATTGTAGAATGGAAACTTACATATATATAAATAACCTCTTAATACCTAATAATACAATATATCAAAATGATTTACAACATATGCTAGAATTAAATCTCAATAAAAAAGTCCCCTAAAATAGTTTAGGAGACTTTAAATTTAATATATATGATTTATTTATACATATTTTTTTAATACAATTGTAGCATTATGTCCACCAAATCCTAAAGAATTTGATAGTACATATCTAACATTTTTTTCTTTACCTTGATTTGGGACATAATCTAAATCCAAATCTTCACCAACTTCTTGTAAATTTATAGTTGGAGGTACAAAACTATCTTCTATACTCATAGCACAAACAACTGCTTCTATAGCACCTGATGCTCCTAATAAATGTCCAGTCATAGATTTTGTTGATGATACACATAAATCATATGCCTTTTCCCCAAATACAGTTTTTATAGCCATAGTTTCATACAAGTCATTATAATAAGTTGAAGTTCCATGAGCGTTTATATAATCCACTTCTTCTAATGGAACATTTCCATCTTTCAAAGCCATACTCATAGACCTAGCTGCTCCTTCTCCATTTTCAGCTGGAGTTGTCATATGATATGCATCAGCAGTTAAACCATATCCAACTACTTCTGCATATATTTTAGCACCTCTTGCTAAAGCATGTTCTAAGTCTTCTAAGATAACAATACCTGCTCCTTCTCCCATTACAAATCCATCTCTGTCTTTATCAAATGGTCTTGATGCAGTTTTAGGGTCGTCATTTCTAGTTGACATAGCTTTCATATTACAGAATCCAGCAAATGCAAGACCTGTTACAGCAGCTTCAGAACCTCCTGCTACCATAATATCTGCATCGCCTCTTTGTATAACTTTAAAAGCATCACCTATTGAATGAGTTCCTGATGCACAAGCTGTACATACATTAGTGTTAGGTCCTTTTGCTCCTAAAAATATTGATACTTGACCAGCTGCCATATTTCCTATCATCATAGGTACAAAAAGTGAACTTACTCTTTTATTTCCTTTTTCTAAAAGAATTTTATGTTGAGTTTCTATTGCTTCAACTCCACCTATTCCAGAACCTATTATAACACCAACACGCTCTCTATCAGTTTTATCTAAATCAAGGTTTGCATCTTCAACTGCCAATTTTGCAGATACTATTGCAAATTGAGCAAACTTATCCAATCTCTTCAATTCTTTTTTGCTTATATATTCTTCTGGATGAAAATTCTTAACTTCTCCTGCTATCTGAGTTTGATATGTGCTAGCATCGAAATTAGTTATTTTATCTATACCAGATACTCCAGATTTTATGTTGCTCCAGAACTCATCTTTTCCCGTTCCCAACGGCGTAACACATCCAAGTCCTGTTATTACTACTCTTTTATTCATCGGATACCTCCACTTTTTTAAAGCTCGACTATTTATTAGCTTCTATATACTTAACTATATCTCCTATAGATTTGAAGTTTTCTGCTTCTGTATCTGGTATTTCTATACCAAATTCATCTTCAAGTGCCATTATTATTTCTACTGCATCTAATGAATCTGCTTCTAAATCCTTCATTAATGATGTTTCCATAGTTATTTCTTTATCTTCTACTCCTAATTGCTCTATTATTATTTCTACAACTTTATTAAACATTGTGTACCTCCTAAGATTTTTTATTTTAATAGATTTCTCTACTTTTTAAATTATTATTTTTTATTATTGCATTACCATTCCACCATCTACATTTATAACTTGTCCTGTTATATAACTTGACATGTCACTAACTAAAAATGCTACAGCATTTGCTACATCTTCTGGTTTACCATAAGATTTTTTTGGTATGTTTGCAAGTGTTGATTCTTTTACATCATCACTTAATACTTTAGTCATATCTGTTTCTATAAATCCAGGTGCTACTGCATTTATATTTATATTTCTTGATGCCAATTCTCTTGCAGAAGCTTTTGTAAATCCAATCACACCAGCTTTTGATGCACAATAATTAGTTTGTCCTACATTACCCATAATTCCAACTACTGAAGTCATATTTATTATTCTTCCATACTTCTTTTTCATCATAGGTTTAGTAACTGCTTTTGTACAATTAAAGACACCTTTTAAGTTTATATCTATAACTCTATCAAAATCTTCTTCTTTCATTCTCATAAGCAAAGCATCTTTAGTTATACCTGCATTATTAACCAATATATCAACTTTTCCAAATTCTTTTATAACAGAATCTATCATTTGATTTACTTCTTCAGATTTAGACACATCACATTTTATAGAAGTACACTTTACACCCATACCTTCTATTTCATTTTTAGTTTTTAGTGCTTCATCTTCTTTAGAAGTATAATTGATTACTACATCAGCCCCAAAAGATGCTAGTTTTTTTGCTATTTCTTTTCCTATACCTCTAGAGCCACCAGTAACAACTGCTACTTGTCCTGTAAGATTTATCATTATATCTCTCCATTTCTATAATTTTGTACAAATTCATTAAGAGAATCTATACCATCTATATTATAAATATTCACACTTGCTTTTTTGTTAGAAGCTATCTTCTTGATGAATGCTTTTAAAGTTTTTCCAGGTCCCATTTCTATAAAAGTATCATATCCATCGTTTAAAAGTCTTTCTATAGAGTCTTCCCAAAGGACAGATGAACTTACTTGTTTTATAAGTAGTTCTTTCCCTTCACTTTTATAATAATCTGCATTTACATTTGCTACTACATCAATTTTAGGTTTAGTTATGTTAACTTTTTCTAACTCACTGCCTAATTTTACTCCAGCTTCTTTTAGCATTGATGAGTGAAAAGGCCCACTTACATTTAATTTAACAGCTCTTTTTGCTCCTGCTTCTTTGCATTTCACCATTGCTTCTTCTATCTTTTCATTTTCACCAGATATAACTATTTGACCAGGAGAATTGTAATTTGCTACTTCTACAATACCTCCTTGTATATCTTTAACTACATTTTCTAATATACTTCTATCTAGACCTAAAATTGCTGCCATAGCTCCAACACCTGTTGGAACTGTTTCCTGCATAAACTTACCTCTTTTTTTGACTAAGCATACAGCATCTTTAAAGTCAATTGCATCTGCTGCAACCAATGCACTGTACTCTCCTAAAGATAAGCCTAAACATGCACTGTATTTTAAATCTACTTGAGCTTGTACTGCTTTTAATACAGCTACACTATGTGTAACCATAGCAGGTTGAGTATTTTCAGTTTTAGAAAGTTCTTCTTCATTGCCTTCAAACATAAGTTTTTTTAAGTCTATTTTTAAGACTTCACAAGCCTCATCTATTACATTTTTAGCAACATCATTATTTTCGTATAAATCCTTGGCCATACCTACATATTGAGCGCCTTGACCAGGAAATACTAGTGCTACTTTTCCCATCTTACTCCTCCTGATTTACAGTTCTATTGCTGGCATAATCTCTTTTGCTTGATTTACCATAGTCTCTATAATTTCTTTACAAGGTGTTATTTCTTTTACCATAGCAGCACTTTGACCTGCCATAAATGAACCTTTTTCGATATCTCCATCTACTGTTGCAAATCTTAAAGCACCTGTACCTTTTTTATCTAACTCTTCAGGAGTAGCTCCATTTTGCTCCATCTTTAAAAATTCTTTTGATAATTTATTTTTTAATGTTCTTACTGGATGACCTGTACTTCTTCCTGTAACAATCGCGTCTCTATCTTTTGCCTTTATTACTAAGTTTTTGTAGTTTGAATGTACAGAACACTCTTCACTACAGATAAATCTAGTTCCTACTTGAACTGCACTAGCACCTAATGCAAAAGATGCAGCAATACCTCTACCATCTACAATGCCCCCAGCAGCTATTACAGGTATGCTTACAGCATCAGCAACTTGTGGAACCAAAACCATAGTAGTAAGCTCTCCTATGTGTCCTCCACCTTCTGTACCTTCAGCTATTACTGCTGTAGCCCCTAACTTTTCCATTCTTTGAGCTAAAGCTATTGTTGGTACTACAGGAATAACTTTTGTTCCAGCTTCTTTTAATCTATCCATATATTTTGCAGGATTTCCTGCTCCAGTAGTAATAACCTGAACATTTTCTTCTATAATCAAATCCATTATATCATCTACAAATGGTGACATAAGCATTACATTTACCCCAAAAGGTTTATCTGTTAATTTTTTGCACTCAATAATTTCTTTTTTTATAGCTTCTTTTGGTGCATTTCCTGCTGCTATTATTCCAAGCCCTCCTGCATTAGATACAGCACTTGCTAATGATGCAGTAGCTACCCATGCCATTCCCCCTTGGATAACTGGGTATTTTATATTTAATATTTTGCAAATTTTATTCATACAATTCTCCTTCACTTGAAATCATAAAAGTAAACTTTTTATTATTAATCAACCTTACTCTTAATATAAAGTTAATTTTGTCAATTAAAGCATCTTAGATATTTTCTACTATAAAGTCCACTTGACAACTGAAGCCCCCCAAGTTAGACCTCCACCAAAGCCAACTAAAACTACGTTATCTCCTTTTTTAATCTTACCTTCTCTGTAAGCTTCATCTAATGCTACTGGTATAGATGCAGCAGACATATTTCCATACTTGTTTATATTTACATAAACTTTTTTCATATCAAGTTCTAATCTCTTAGAAGAAGCTTGTATGATTCTTATATTAGCTTGATGTGGTATTAAATAGTCTATGTCAGTTGTATTTAAATTAGCTTTTTCAAGAGCTATTAAAGAAGTTTCTGCCATCTTTCTAACTGCAAATTTAAATACATCACTACCTGCCATTTCTATTGTATGTAGATTAGCTTCTACAGTCTCTTTACTTGCTTTAAGTCTTGAACCTCCAGCAGGTACTTTTAAACAATCTTTTCCTTTACCATCAGAGCCCATATGAGTAGATAGTATTCCACCTTCACTTACAGGTCCAATAACAGCTGCTCCAGCACCATCTCCAAATAATACTGCTGTTGATCTATCATCGTAATTTAAAAACTTAGAACAAGTTTCTGCTCCTATTACAAGTACATTCTTATAACAACCAGTTTCTACAAATTGCTTTGCAATAGTTACTCCATATACAAATCCAGAACAAGCTGCTGATATATCAAATGCAGTAGCATTCACTGCTCCTATTGCATCTTGCACTATACATGCAGTTGAAGGCAAAGACATATCAGGAGTAATTGTTGCTAATATAATCAACTCTATATCCTCTACACTTAACTTTGCACATTCTATCGCTTTTAGGGCAGCTTTAGATGCTAGGTCAGAAGTTGCTTCAGATTCTTCTGCAAATCTTCTTTCCTTAATACCAGTTCTAGTACTTATCCACTCATCTGATGTATCCATTATCTTTTCGAAGTGAAAATTATCATATGATTTCTCAGGTAAATAACTTCCTACTCCCAATATTCCAGCCTTTGTATTCATTATATATTAAACCTCCAAAACGAGTTTATTCATCTTCGTTATTTTTATTTTCTTCATTATATTTGCTTATAAATTGACTTATATCTTCAACAACTTTTCCTTTTGCAAATTTAATGCCTTGATTTATAGCATTCTTTATAGCTTTGGCATCAGAGCTTCCATGAGCTTTTATAACGCCTCCATTTAGACCTAAAAGTGGAGCTCCACCATACTCAGAATAATCTATAAAACTCTTCAATTTTCTTAAATCATCCTTTATAAGTAATGCTCCTATTTTACTTTTTGTACTAGCCATAAAAGTTTCCTTTATAAGGCTCATAACTGAAAGAGCTACACCTTCAGCAGACTTAAGTAATATATTACCTGTAAATCCATCACATATGATTATATCTGTGTATGCATTTATAACTTCTCTAGCTTCTACATTCCCTATAAAATTTAAATCTAATTTTTTAACTTCTTCGTATGACCTTTTAACTAAATCATTGCCTTTTCCTTCTTCTAGTCCAACATTTGCTAATGCTATCTTAGGATTTTCAAGACCTAAAACTTTTCTTGCATAGATATTGCTCATAGCTGCAAATTCAACTAGATTTTTAGGTTTACAATCTGCATTTGCGCCACAGTCTGCTATAAGTGTCATTCCTCGCTTTACATTCGGTATTGCTGAGCATAAGCAAGGTCTATCGATTCCTTTTATTCTACCAACAACAAATAATCCACCAGCAAGTAAGGCTCCTGTATTTCCAGCTGATATTATAGCATCTGCCTTTCCTTCTTTTACGAGGTTTAATGCTACTACCATAGAAGAATCTTTTTTACTTCTTATAGCCTTTACTGGTTTATCTTCATTTTCTATAATCTCAGTAGTATGAACTATTTCTAGTTTATTTCTATCAAATTCATAATTTGAAAATTCCTTTTCTAATAAATCTTTATCTCCTGTGATTATTAAATCAACATTATATTCTTTTATAGCATTTACTGCGCCTTCTACATTAGATTTAGGTGCATTATCTCCACCCATTCCATCAATTACTATTTTCATAATTACCCTCCTAATCTAATTCTTCAAAGATAAACTTTCCTCTAAATATTTGCTCTTGAGCTTTATTATTGATAACAACTTTTACATAATGCTTTTTATCTATATTTCTATATACTTCGGCTTTCGCTATAAGCCTATCTTGTTGTTCTATCAATTTAAAACTTTTTACATTTGCAACTCTCATAATAACTTTAGGTGCATCTATTATAGCCATTGCCAATGAATCTGCTAGAGAAAATATATACGTATCTTTTAAAGTATTAGTCTTAGAGTAAATCATGTCTTGTGTAACTTCTAACATAGATATACCTAATCGCCCTACAGATAAATCAATGATTTCTCCTGTAATTTCCTTTACTCCTAAAGTCTTTACTTTTGAACTCTGAGTTTCTGCTATTGATTTGACTCTTTCTCTTAGCTCTGGTATGTTTAGACTCATTCTATCTAATCTTATAGTCTGTATACTTACATCAAACAGACTTGATAATTCTTCATCAGTATAAAAAGGATCCGTCTTTAGCATATCTATAAGCTCTTTTTGTCTTTGGGCTTTACTTTTCTTTTTCATGTTCCCTCCAAATTTTATAGCTGTAATTAGTACCAGCTACTAATAGTAGTATATAGTAACACACAAAAATTTTCAATACTTATATTATTATTTTTCTATTTTTTAATATGCATAAAATCCACTTATTTCTCTAGTAAATCATCTTATTTTTATATGTACAAAAAAAACATGTAGAGTATACTCTACATGTTTTTTAGAAGCTATTACTTAGACACAACTTCTTTACCTTTATAATATCCACAGTCTGGACACACTCTATGTGGTAATTTTGGCTCATGACATTGTGGGCAACTTACAAATCCTGTTGCTTCCATCTTTGAGTTAGCTGCTCTTCTCATTTTTGTGTTTGATTTAGACGTTTTACGCTTTGGTACTGCCATTTACGCCACCTCCTTAGTCAAAATTTAATTAAATAAATCTTTTAATTTAGCAAAACGAGGATCTATGTATTCCTCATCGTTTGTAATTTCACTGCAAGAACATTCTCCTTCATTTAAGTTTGCTCCGCATACTTGACAAAGACCTTCACAGTTTTCACTACAAAGAACCTTATGAGGTACATTAAAATCTAATGTCTGTTCTATTATATCAATAAGGTCGATTTCTTCGCCATCGAATATAAAAGGATCAAATTCCTCAAATTCATCTTCATCATAATCTTCTTCTTTTACTAAAAAACCTTGTATAGAATACTCTAGTGGTATCTCTACTTCTTTAAGACATCTTGAACAATTGTCAACAATTGTAAAATTGACATCTATATCTAGATATAAACCTTTATTAGTCTTTGACACTTTCCCTTTTAAATTTACAGGTGATACTAATTTGTAAATCTCATCACAATAACTAATAGTATCAATTTTTTCACAAAAATTCAAGTCTATTTTATCAGTTTCTTTTCTATTTATTTTTTCTATGCTAACTTTCATTAAGTTCACCTCAACATATCACCAAATTTATTATACAAATCTAGCATTTGTTTGTCAAGTATTTTTACTTGATAGGCATAAGTTTGCTTAAATTATTTTACTAATCTTAATGTATCTCTAGCTATCATTAATTCTTCATTAGTTGGTATTAAAAGCATTTTTACTTTAGAATCAGCAGTAGATATTATTGTTTCTTTTCCTCTAACATCATTAGCTTCTTTATCTAACTTCATTCCTAAGAACTCCATATTAGAAGCTATATCTGCTCTTATAGCTTTTCCATTTTCGCCAACACCAGCAGTAAATACTACGACATCCAATCCATTCATCTCAGCAGCATAAGCACCTATATATTTTTGTACTTTTTTAACATAAGCTTCTAATGTTGCTTGAGCTCTTTCATCTCCATTTTTAGCTGCATCTTCTATATCTCTGAAGTCACTAGAAATTCCAGTCATTCCATATACTCCAGATTCTTTATTCATTAATTTGTCTAATCCATCAGCATCTAAACCTTCTTTTCTCATTAAGAAAGGTAATATAGCTGGGTCTATATCTCCACATCTAGTTCCCATTATTAATCCTTCTAATGGAGTGAATCCCATAGATGTATCTACACATTTTCCACCATCAACAGCAGCTATAGAAGCTCCATTTCCTAAGTGACAAGTTACTATTTTTAAATCTTTTATGTCTTTTCCTAATATCTCTGCTGCTTTTTGAGATACATAATTATGAGAAGTTCCATGGAATCCATATCTTCTTACCCCATACTTAGTATATAATTCATGAGGTAAACCATATAAATATGAAGATTTAGGCATTGTTTGATGGAAAGCAGTATCAAATACTCCTACCATTGGTACATCTGGAAGTATAGCTTTACAAGCATCTATTCCCATTATGTTTGCTGGATTATGAAGTGGTGCTAAATCTATACACTCTTTTAAAGCTTCTTCTACTTCTGGAGTTATTACTACTGAAGTAGCAAATTTTTCTCCAGCATGTACAACTCTATGTCCTACTGCATCTATTTCTTTCATTTCTTTAACTGCACCAAATTCTGGATGAGCAACAGCTTCTAAAACTAATGCTATTGCATCTTTGTGGTCCTTCATTGGTTGTTCAACAATGTATTTATCATCTCTACCTGCTTTTTCATGTTTTAGTATAGAACCTTCTATTCCTATTCTCTCAACTAATCCTATACATAAAACTTCTTCATTACTCATATCTATTAATTGATATTTTAATGAAGAACTCCCACAGTTTAATACTAATATTTTCATTATTATTTCCTCCTTAGATTTTTATAAATAATATGTAATAAGTTTTGATTTGTAATAAATGTCTAAATAAAACTCTATCTTTTATTATTCTGTCATAGATATATTATTGTATACATTAAACGATTTTCATA
>NZ_JBJOCA010000004.1:0-178409 GCF_045898275.1 Clostridioides sp. GD02404 | reverse complement strand
ATTATATTTAAATATGTATTTGTTAAATAATAAACTATAAAAGTAGAATAAAAGAGTTTAAAAAATATCCTCATATATGTAGAAATTTGGTAAGCTAGTTAATACTAGGAATCTATTATTTCCTAAGTCTAACATGTTTTTCTTTCTTGATAGAAATTCTAATCTTTTTAATAAGAATTTTACACTAACTTGTAATTCCTCAGCTATTTCATAGACATTTGTGGCATATGAATTAATAACATGTATTATCTCTTCTTCTGCTATAAGAAATTCACCTGCCCATCTTAGAGCTTTTTCTTCAGTTTTATCTATCAATATTTTATTTTTGTAGCTATTTTCTGAAGATACATAATCTCCTACACTGGTAAAATGATGTCCTAATTCTTCTGCTAAAATTTCTATTAGTTTAGTCTTATTTTGTTTTAATGAATTAAGTAATGATATAATTTTTAGCCCTTGTTTGTTTATATACAATCCTTTTATGTCATCTGTTATTTTGTCAGTGTAGTAAATTTCTATTTCTTCATTTTTTGCTAAATCTAAAAGTGCATCTAGTTTATTCATGGAAATCCCCCTATAAAAAGAATGTATTTTTGAGTTTTGTTATATATAAAGAGCAGGTGTGAACTGCTCTAAATATTTATTTTTTATATTTGCTTATTAAAAATTCTATATAATCATTAAGTTGCTCTTGAGCTTCTTCTGGTAAAACTTTGTTAGGATTAGATTTATGCGTTGCTACGGTATCTATGTGATTTCTAACAAGAGTTCTCCCTAAAAGATAATCAATAGATACATTAAAAAAATCTGCCCAATTTTCTAAAACGTTTATTTCTGGTTTTCTTTTGTTATTTTCATACTGTGATATTGTTGATTTATTAAAACTCGTAAGATAAACTTTATTAAATTTTTCAACAAGTTCCTCTTGAGTTAGATTCATTTCTGTTCTTAAAAGTTTAAACCTCTCACCAAAAGTTGACATAAATAAAACCCCCTTTATAAAAAGTATAGCATAAGTTTATGATAATGTTAACTTATTTCGGAAAAGTTAACAGAAAAGTGCATTTAAATATTGATAAGCTTTGTTTGTATTAAAACATAAACTATGTACTAAATTTATATAGTTATAAGTAACATAATAATAACTATTTATAACTTAATTTTGGAATCAAAAATAAATGGTGGCAAAACCTAACTTGCCACCATCTTGCCACTGAAAATAAAGAATAGAATAAATTTAAATTAAGCATAATAAAACATAAACAACAAAACTGACATTAATAAATTATTGAAATACCAATACTTGTTAAAAAATAACAACAATAAACAAATAAAATAGATAAATATATCCAATTAAGGTATAATTAAGTTTTATATGATATAGTTATATTTGATAATTTACAACAGTAAAACTTGGAGGGAAAAAATGGATGAAAAAAAAATAAATAATATGAATTATTCACATAATAACTATTCCAAAACAACAGGCGAACTAACTAGAAAAATAAAAAATAAAAACTTCACACTTAAAAGAAAAGAAGAAAAAATTTGTCCTAGTTGTAGCAAAGAAAATAATTCTAAAGATAATTACTGTAAATTTTGTGGAAATGAGCTTTATGAAGTAGCATCCTTAAAACCATTTGAAACAAAATTAGACTTAAAATCTAAAATAAAAGAGCTTTCACATCATGCAAATACAAGAGGAATATTTTTAACAACCTTTACAAATGTATTTATATTATTTATTATTGCATTGATATTTAAAGCTGTAATAACTATTCAATTTAATGATATTAGTTATTTAATAAATCCAGCACATATAATTCTAGCTCTTAACTTGGGTCAGATTAGTGTATCTATGTCTACTATGATGGGTTCTGGATTTATAAATGCTAATATAGGATTGTTAATATTACTTATAATCCCTATTCTAGGATTAATAATATCAAATTTAATTTTTATGAGAAAAAGATGTAAAGACTCAAAATCTACATTAGTAAATTCATTAGGAGTTGGAATTCTTTATGGATTAATTTTAGCTGTTCTATCTGTTTTTACTAATGTAAAGACTGGTTCACATAGTATGTTAGAGTATGGCTATGCACTAGAATATAGTTATCAGTTTTTTAGTGTTCTTTTAAATGGATTTGTATTAGGATTTATATGTACATATATAACTAATTACAAAAAGAGTTATGAAAAAGAAAATATGTATATGTCTCTTTTTTCAAATTCTATAAAGATATTTATATTAGGATATGTTTTAGTATTGGCGATCCTATTTGTACTAACTATATCTGATAGTAGCTACTTAAACGAATTAGATATGAGTAGTTACTCAAATGGAGCAAATTTATTTGCTATACTGCCACAAATAGCTAGTTATATGTGGGCTTTTGCAAATGGAATTTCAGTTACTATAATAAATTCAACAGTATCAATATTTAGTTTGGGCTCATCATCTCTATTTGGAGATACTAAATTAATGTTTTATGCAATGGGAGCTTTATCTGCATTAATACTATTATTAAATGGATATAAATTGAGATTTAAGTATGACACAGATAATATCAAGCCTGTAATAGTGTTTAGTGTGTATTATGCATTTTTAATGGGTATGCTGGCTTTATTTAGCACATTTATACTTGATAGTAATATTAATTTCTTTAATACAACTAGTTATGGTGCAACTTTAATAATGCAATTTAAAGTATTCCAAACTATTATAATTTCATTTATATATAGTTTTGTGATATCTTTAATAGGGTATAAGCTAAACTCAGCTGATTAAATATGATTGGAGGAAATTTCTATGGAAGAAAATACTAAGAATACAGTAGACGATAAGTTTTCTAAAGTTAAGAAAAAGTTTGGTAATGGAAAATTTAAAGTTGAATTATATAAAGAAAAATCAAAGATAAATAGAGAGATTGAGGATATTCAAGAAAAGAAAGCAAAGATATTCTTAGAAATGGGAATACTAACATATCAAAAAATTAGAGAAGATTCTTTTGATGATGAAAGTTTTGATAAGTTTTGTGATGAATTACTAGAACTCGACAAGATAATCTATGAAAAAAATGTGGAAATTAACGAAATGGAAATCGCAGAAAGTAATGTAACTTGTGAATGTGGTTATGTTGGAAGTGTAAATGATAAATATTGTGCGGAATGTGGTAAAAAATTTGAGTTAGAAAATGAATCTGGTGATTTTATAGTTTGTGGTTACTGTGAAAGTGAAATAGATTCAGAGTCTGAATTTTGTCCATGTTGTGGTAGAAAAATTATAATGGATTTAGAGTAATATTGGGAAACCTATGTATAGTGTACATAGGTTTTTTTATTGAAATAATTTAAAAGGAGTATTTATGAGAGTACTTATATAAAATGAAAATAAACACCAAAAAAATGAAATAAAATTTCTTTTAAATAAGAAAAACAAGCTAACTCATGGAATAAACTGGTAAAAATATAGAAATAAGAAAAAAATATGAAAAAATATTGCAAAGAAAAAGTTTTCATGTTATTATTAATACATAAATCAAGAAAATAAATTTCAGAAATGAGGTAATTGAAAAAATGCTAGATAAGGTAAAGGGTAAATTAATAGTATCATGCCAAGCTTTAGAAAATGAACCTCTTCATAGTCCTTTTATAATGGGTAGGATGGCTAAGGCTGCTATGGAAGGTGGAGCTGTTGGAATTAGGGCTCAAGGGGTTGATGATATTATTGAAATAAAAAAAGTTACTGGACTTCCTGTTATAGGTATTATAAAGAGAAATTATGAAGATTCAGATATATATATAACACCAACTAAAAAGGAGGTTGATGAGCTTCTGACAACAGGGTGTGAGATGATAGCTTTAGATGCCACTAATAGAGTTAGACCAAATAATGAAGATTTAAAGGAAATTATAAAGTATATAAAAGAAAATGGGGTTTTAGTAATGGCAGATGTTTCAAACTATGATGAGGCTGTTAAAGCTCAAGAGTATGGTGTGGACTGTGTTTCAACTACACTATCTGGGTATACTCCATATACAGAAGTTTTAGAAGGTCCAGACTTTGCACTAATGGAAAGATTAGTTAAAGATTTAGAAATACCTGTAATAGCTGAAGGAAAGGTAAATACTCCTCAAGATTTAAAAAAGGTATTTGAGTTAGGTGTTCATTCATCAGTAGTAGGCTCAGCAATAACAAGACCACAACTAATAACAGAAAAGTTTGTTAAAGCAATTGAAATTAATTAAAAATTAATTTATAAATTAAAAAATTATTATATTTAACTATATTTAAAAACTAAAATTGGAGGTAAGGATATGAGAACAACAGATATGAAGGGAATTTATTCAGCATTATTAGTTTCATTTGATAAGGAAGGAAATATAAATGAAAAAGGGCTAAGACAAATAATTAGACATAACATAGATGTTTGTAAAATAGATGGTCTTTATGTAGGGGGAAGTACAGGAGAAAATTTCATGCTTTCAACTGATGAGAAGAAAAGAATATTTGAAATAGCTAAAGATGAAGTAAAAGAAGAAATAAAATTAATAGCTCAGGTTGGTTCAGTTAATTTAAAAGAAGCTGTGGAACTTGCTAAATTTACAACTGATTTAGGATATGATGCTATAAGTGCTGTTACACCTTTTTATTATAAATTTGATTTTGAAGAAATAAAACACTATTACAATACAATAATAAATTCTGTAGATAATAGATTAATAATATATTCTATACCATTTTTAACTGGTGTTGATATGAGTTTAGAGCAATTTGGAGAATTATTTGAAAATGAAAAAATAATAGGTGTTAAATTTACAGCAGCAGATTTCTACTTATTAGAAAGAATGAGAAAAACTTTCCCAAATAAATTAATATTTGCAGGATTTGATGAAATGATGTTGCCAGCTACAGTTTTAGGAGTAGATGGAGCAATTGGTTCTACATTTAATGTAAACGGTATCAGAGCCAGACAAATATTTGAATTAACTAAAAATGAAAAAATATCAGAAGCACTTGAAGTACAACATGTGACTAATGATTTAATAACAGATATATTAGGAAATGGTCTATATCAAACAATTAAATTACTACTTGAAGAGCAAGGTGTTGAAGCTGGATATTGTAGACAACCTATGAAAGAAGCAACTGATGAAATGAAATCAAGAGCAAAAGAAATATACAGAAAGTATTTTTAATAAAATACTTTTAGTATGGGAGGATTAGTAAAATGGTAGGATTTACTTGGATAGATTTTGCAATACTGGTAGTTTACTTATTGGCAGTTTTATTTGCAGGGTTGTTATTTTCAAAAAAGGAAATGAAAGGAAAAGAGTTCTTCAAAGGTGATGGGACTATTCCTTGGTGGGTTACATCAGTATCAATATTTGCCACATTATTAAGTCCAATATCGTTTTTATCATTAGCAGGAAATTCTTATGGTGGAACTTGGATTTTATGGTTTGCACAATTAGGTATGTTTATAGCAATACCTTTGACAATAAAATTTTTCTTGCCTTTGTACAGTAGGCTAGAAATAGATACAGCATATGAATACTTAGAAATGAGATACGAAAGTAAAGGTCTTAGAGTAATTGGAGCTTTAATGTTTATAATATATCAAATAGGACGTATGTCTATCATAATGTATCTTCCATCAGTGGTTCTAGCTGGTCTTACAGGAATACCTGTAAATGTACTGATAGTAGTTATGGGCGTAATAGCAATAATTTATTCATATACAGGTGGATTAAAGGCTGTTTTATGGACCGATTTCATACAAGGGATGGTACTAATAGTAGGTGTTACAGGGACATTGTTCTATTTAATAGCAAGTATAAATGGTGGTTTTGGAACAGTGATGGATACACTTACAAGTGGACATAAATTCTTAGCAACTAATGAAGTTATGTTTGATAAAAATATACTGTCTACAAGTGCATTTATAATATTTGTTGGAGCTGGTCTTAATACTTTTTCATCATATGTATCAAGTCAAGATATAGTTCAAAGATTTACTACAACAACTGATATAAAGCAACTTAACAAAATGACATATGGAAATGGTGTTTTATCAATGGGACTTGCAACTGTGTTTTATCTAATTGGAACTTGTTTATTTATATACTATACTCAAAATCCAGATTTAGCTCAAACAGTTCAGCAAGACCAAGTATTTGCATCGTATATAGCTTATGAATTACCAGTAGGTATAACAGGAATACTACTTGCAGCAATATATGCAGCATCTCAATCAACTTTATCAACAGGACTTAACTCAGTTGCTACAAGTTGGACTTTAGATATACAAACTATAATAACAAAAGATATGAGTATGGAAAGACAAACTAAGATAGCACAATATATATCATTAGGTGTAGGTATACTTTCTATAGTTGTTGCAATAATCTTAGCAAATGGAGAAATAAAGTCAGCATATGAATGGTTCAATAGTTTCATGGGACTAGTTTTAGGAGTTCTGGCAGGAGTATTTGTGCTTGGAGCATTTTGTAAAAAGGCAACTAAAATGGGAGCTTATGTCGGATTTATAATATCAGCAATTTTGGTTGTTTATCTAAAATATCGTATGCCAGAAGTAACTTCTTGGGCATATTCTTTAATAACAATAACTACTTCTGTTGTAGTAGGTACAATAGTTAGTGCAATAGAAGCTAAGGTTAAAGCAAAAGTATCTTTACCAAGAGCTGAAACTACTGTTTATTATGAAAAATAATATGATGTTTAAATGATAAATTGTCTTATAGAGTGATTAGATAAATAATTTAGTTACTCTATAGGACTGTAGAATACAATTTATATGTAAAAGTGTAAAAAAATGTATTTAAAATTATATAGGGAGACAATGCTTATGATATTTGGAAATATAAATCATAGTAAGACATATTCAACATTACATGAAGATTTACTTAGATGTTTCGAATATGCTAAAGAGAATTCATTAATAGATTATGAAAAAGGTACTTATACAATAGATGGTGATGATATTTTTGTGAATATTGTAGAGTATAAAACTTGCGAAAAAGAAGAAAGATTCTGGGAAGCTCATAAGAAGTATATAGATGTACACTTAATGCTTGATGGATGTGAAAGAATAGACTTAAATTTTATAGAAAATTTAGAGCAAAAACCATATGAAGAAGAGGGAGATTTTTTACCCCTTGATGGTAAAAACAATGGATATGTAGAACTTAGAAAAAATGATTTCTTAGTGTGTTATCCAGAAGATGCTCATATGACAGCAATAAAAGTTTTAGAAAAAGAAAATATCAAAAAAGCTATTTTTAAGGTTTTGGTTAGATAATGAGGATTTATACAACCACTAAGGCTGAAAATAGTGATTTAACTTTCAGCGATTAGTGATATTTCGTAAATTTTAGTTAGATTACTATTTTCAGCCTTAGTTTTTTATAATGAAAATTGGATGTAATCAAAAGGTTAAAATTTTATAGAGGAGTTAAATCATGGAAGATATAGATATATTTTTATTAATAGGACAAAGTAATGCCAGAGGATTAGGAAATCAAAAAGAGAGTGTTATTCCTAATGAAAATTGTTTTGAATATTTGAGTACTGATGAAATTATAAATATGAGGTGTGAGCTAGAGACTTCAGAAGGTGATGGTACTATAGCACCTGCATTTTCAAATGAATGGAATAAGTTCACTGGAAATAAAGTTTGTTTTATTCATAATGCAAAAGATGGGTCAAGAATAAAAAATTGGAATCATGATAATAACTGGTTTCTAAATGATACTATAGAAAAATTTAATGCAGGATGTAGTACTTTAAGTAAACATTATAATATACAAAGTAAGTATGTTATTTGGATTCAAGGTGAAAGTGATGCAAAATATGGTAGCGATGCCTTATACTATAAAGAAAGTTTAAAAAAGATTGCGTATAGACTTAAAAAAGAATGTATGATTGATAAAATGTTTGTAAGCTTAACTGGTTATTGGCTTGGAGAAGATGAATATTTTGTTAGAACTAGACGAATTGCAGCAGCTCAAGAATCTGCTTGTAATGAATGTGATATACTGTGTGTAGGAAGTAAAATTGCTATGCAATTTCATGATAAAGGCTTAACTATTGACGATGTTCATTATACTCAAGAAGGTCTTAATATCCTAGGAGAGGACTTATGTAAAAATATTTATAAGTATCATATAACTAAGGAAAAAAGTGTCTTAAGTGATACAATAGATTTATCAGAAGCAAGGAAATATATTTGTGAATTGGAAAAGATAAGTAAAAAATTTGTGTAATATAAAATTTTGAATAGAGTTGTTAATTTATAAAAATAATTTGTATGGAGATATGTTATGAAAAATTACGTTTGTATAGATGTTGGAGGTACTTCAATAAAATATGGATTTATTAGGGAAGATGGATTTATAATTGATAAATCAAGTATGGATACTGAAGCAAAGGAAAAAGGTGGAGAAGGAATATTATCTAAAATAAAACAGATAGTGAAAAAATATATAGAAGAAAATGACATAAGTGGTATATGTATATCTACTGCAGGTATGGTTGACCCAATTAAGGGGAAGATATTATTTGCATTGGAAGAGCTGATTCCAAACTATAAAGGTATGGAATTAAAAAAAGAGATAGAAAAAGAATTTAATATAAAATGTGAAGTTGAAAATGATGTTAATTGTGCTGGACTTGGTGAGATGTGGATTGGAGCAGGAAAGGGTGCAACATCTTCTGTATGCCTGACAATAGGTACTGGAATTGGTGGTTGTGTTATAATAAACAATAAACTAATAAATGGATTTAGTAATAGTGCTGGTGAAGTAGGATATATGAATATAAATGGAAGTTCTTTTCAAGAGTTAGCATCTACTAGTAGTCTAGTTAAAAAAGTAGCAAAAATAAAGAGTTTAAATGAAAATGACTTAAATGGAAAAATAATTTTTGATTTAGCAAAGAATAATGACGAAGATTGTTTAAAAGAGCTCAATAATATGATAAAATCATTAGCAGTTGGAATCGCAAATATATGTTATGTAATAAATCCAGAAGTAGTAATTTTAGGTGGTGGAATTATGGCACAGGAGGAATTTCTAAAACCTAAAATAGACAAAGCATTAAAGGAGGTTCTTATAGATAGAGTTTACAAAAATACTAATGTAGAATTTGCAAAGAGACAAAATGATGCAGGAATGCTTGGGGCATTATATAATTTTTTAAATAAAATATAAAGAATAGAAGGGTTTTTAATGAGTATTTTAGAACAATTGGAATCACCAACGTTTAAAGTCACAAAGTCAGATAAATTATTGATAACTTATATAAAAGAGAATATAGAGGATGTATTCTATAAGCCAATATCACAAATAGCGAAAGAAAGTAATATTGGTGAAGCAACTATAACTAGATTTGTAAAAAAGATGAACTTTAGTGGGTTACAAGATTTCAAGGTAACTTTAGCACAAGAGATATCAACCATGAATAAAAAAAATATTATAAATAAAAATATACAAAATGATGAACCAGCTTTGGATACAGCAAAGAAACTTTTAAATTCAAATGTAACTACTTTAGAGAATACTGTAGAGATAATTAATAGTACTGATGTTCACAATTGTGCAAGACTTATAATAAATGCAAAGAAAATTTATTTTATAGGTATTGGATATTCTGGTATAATAGCACAGGATTCAAACTATAAATTTATGAGAATAGGACTTAATTGTGTGAGCTTTGATAGTAGCCATACAATGATAATGATGTCTTCCATAATGGAAGAAGGCGATTTAATTGTAGCGATTTCACATTCTGGTGAAACTGAGGAAATCATAAAAACTGTAAAACTTGCAAGAGATAATAATGCTAAAATTATATCAATAACTGAAAATAAAAACTCTGAATTAAAGGATATTTCAGATGTACACTTATCTTATGTATCAGGAGAAACTGTATTGGAAACTGGTTCAATATCTTCAAAATTAGCACAATTTTTCATTATTGATTTAGTATATACACAGGTAGTAAAAGAACTTTCTAATGAAGCTATTGAAAGAAAAATTAAAACAACAAATGCTATAAAATTGTTTAAAGAATGAATAAAATAAGAAATTTGTAATGTTTTATAGAGCTTTCTTATAAATTTAGGAATGGAGAGATATTACATGTCTAAATTAAAAGATTATAATATTGATAAAGTAATGATTTTTAATAATTTATGTGATAAAACAAAGAATCAACTTAAGGAAAAAGCTAAACTAAAAAGATTACAAAAAAAAGAAATTCTATTTTATGAAAAAGATAGCTTAGACAGTGTTTATGTACTTTTAGATGGAAAAATGTCTATTTTTAAGATAAGTGAAAATGGTGAGAGAAAAGTAATTTTCATATTAAATAGTGGTGAAATTATAAATGATATTACCTTTGATTCTAGTAAAAATTCTACTGTAGGATGTGAGGCATTTGAAAACTCAATTGTAGCTTATTACAGTATAGAAGAATTTTTAGAAATTATGCAAAATGATTTTCAACTTACAAAAGATATTATCTCTTATATGGAAAGAAGAATAAGACGTCTATACAGACAGTTAAAAAATTCTATATCTATAAAAGTAGATAAAAAGCTTGCAGCAAAACTATATAGATTAAGTAAAGAATTTGGAATTTGTTGTGGTGAATGGACTTTACTAAATGTAAACATTACAGTTACATATTTAGCTGACATGCTTGGATGTAAAAGAGAAACTGTTTCTAGAATGATAAAAGTATTGCAAAAGGAAGAACTTATAAAGATTGATAGTAAAGGCTTTTATGTTAAAGAAATTGAACTATCAAAATACTTTAAAAGCAATTAATTGTAACTAAATAAAGACATTATTAAGAGAATCTATTTATAGATTCTTTTTTATTGTGTAATTCGCCAATATTTGTATTAAGTTTGTTGAAACAGCTGAACTCTGATAGTATAATTAGTTTAACAATAAAAAGTGGATATACATATGTTAACACAGCTTCTAAGAAAAGGATGTATTAAAATGAAAAATAAAAAGTTCATAGGCTATGCTCTAGGTTTTATTTTTATATGTATGTTTGTGATGATTTCGCTTTGGGATTTTACTTGTAATGTTAATTCATTAGTAGAAAAAAATAAAAAAATGCATTTAGAAGAACTAGCATTACAAAGTTCAAACGCTATAAATATCAAACTTAATTCGTTAATCCGATTTATAAATAGTATTTCTAAAACTATTTCAGATTCAGATAGCATGAGGAGAGAAGAATTAATAAAAATATTAAATGATGTATCAAAAGAATCTAATTTTGAAAAAATTTATATTGCATATCCAGATGGTACTGTTTATAAAGATAATAAAAAAGTAGATAATATATCACAACAGAGTTATTTTAAGAAAGCAATGAAAGGTGAGAGTAATATTTCTGAAATTATAAGTTCACCTGCAAGTAATGAAAGTAGCTTTATGGTAGCATCTCCAATATATAAAAATGATGAAGTAATAGGGGTATTGTATGGGTCTTATTATACAAGCAGATTAAGTGAATTTATAGATGGAAATAGTTTTAATGGAGAAGGACATACTTATGTTTTTGAAAAGTCAGGAAAACTTATCTTAAAGTCTACTCAAAGAAAAACTAATGATGACATAGATAATATTAGTGATTTTTTCAATTCAATTTCTTTTGGAGAAGATTATAATTATAAGAAATTTAGCAGAAATATATCAAACAAGAAAAGTGGATTCATAGAATATAAGTTTAATGGAAAAGATAGATATGCTATATATGCTCAAGTTGGCATAAATGATTGGTATACTTTATCTTTTATTCCAAAATCTTTAGTACTGAAAGATATTTCAGAAATAAACAAACTTGCAATTATATTAACACTTAAAAACTTCATATCACTTTTAGTTTTAATTTTAATTGTATTTTATAAGGAAAAAAAGTCAAAAGATAGAATTGTGAAGGCTAATTTAGAAATATCTTCACTTACTAATAATATACCTGGAGGAGTCTTTAAGTGTACAATAGGAGAAAAATATGAATTTGTATTTTTAAGTGATGGTTTTATAGACCTTTTTGAGTACACTAAAGAAGAGATAAAATCCATATTTGACAATAATTTTTATGATGTAATTTACAAAGGTGATATAGATAGAGTAAAGAAAGAGTTTGAATTTCAACTGTTGAAGTCAAAAGTAGTTGAAGTAGAATATAGGATGATTACTAAAAATGGAAATTTTGTATGGGTTGTAAATAAGTGTGAACTTATAAAAGATTCTGATGGAAAAGAGTATTTTTATTGTGTATTAGTTGATATAACAGATTTAAAAAGAACAGAAGAAGATTTGAAAATTAATGAAGAAAGGCTTAGGATTGCTTTATTTAAGACTTCTAATATAGTGTTCGACTATGATGTTAAAACGAAGTCTATACACAATTTTAGTGATGTTTCTTCAATATATGGATTAACGAAAAATGTTAAAAACTCAATAGAATATTTTGTTAATTCAAAAATAATACATAATGACTTTATTGATATTTTTGAGGAATCTTTTAATAAAATCGAAAAAGGTGAAGAAAGTGTAGTGTCTGTGATAAAAATAAAACAAGTTAGTGGCGAATACATATGGAATAGGATGACTTTAACTAATATATTTAGTGAAACAGATATGTCAATTAAAGCAATAGGATTGTTGGAAGATATAAATGAGCAGAAAAAAATTGAAATGCAATATAATCAAGAAGAACAGTATCGAAAAGCTATGTTATCTGAAGCAATTGCAATATATGAAGTTAATTTTTCTCAAGATAAACTTATATCAAATAATATAGATTCTAATAATAATTTAAATTTAAGGATTGATGGCAATTACTCTGATGTAATGAAGAATATTGCTGATGATATAATATTTATTTCAGATAAGGAAAATTTTAAAAATATGTTTCATCTTGAAAATGTTTTGGATTCATATAGCAGAGGAGTAAATGAGTTAAAACTGGAATATCGTAGATATGACGATAATGGAGAGCTTTTGTGGGAGCTATGCACAATGCATTTATTTAAAGAACTTCAATCTAATCAGATTAAAGGGTTTGCATATATTAAAGATATAGACAAGCAGAAAAAAGACGAGATGGAGCTTAAATTTAAAGCTGAACGTGACATCTTAACAGGAATTTATAATAAAGGAACAACAGAAATTTTAATAAAGAGATTTATTAGCTTAGAAAGTACAAAAGACAGTGTACATGCATTTTTTATTATTGATTTAGATGATTTTAAATCTATCAATGACAGTCTAGGTCATATTTTTGGTGATAAAGTTTTGGTTGAAGTTTCAACAAAATTAAATTCTATTTTTAGAGAAGATGATATAATTGGACGTATTGGTGGAGATGAGTTTGTAGTTTTTATGAAAAATATAAAAGATACAAAACACATTGAAAATAAAGCAATTGAGTTATGTAATGCATTTAGAAATTATTATACTGGAGAAAATAAGTCGTATAAAGTTTCTTGTAGTATAGGCATATCTGTTATGCCAAATCATGGAATAACCTTTATTGAGTTGTATAAAAAAGCAGATAAGGCACTTTATTATTCAAAACATCGAGGAAAGGACAGATTTATTATATTTAATGATTCTATTTAAGTTTTCAAATATAAACGATTGTTTATGCACTTTAATTAGATATTACATAAAATTAAATAAAAATAAATTAACTGTCTTCATATGATTTAGTCATAAAAGGAGTGGGACTATGAAGAAAAAATATAGATTTATTATTACTTTGGTTGTTTTTTTACTTTTGTTAAATCCATGCTTGATTTTGGCGGATTCTAATAAAGAAAAAGTGAGAGTGGGGTATTGGCCTAGTTATGGAATCTCTGTTACAAAGGATGGTAATTTGTATGGATATACCTATGATTACCTTAATGCAATAGCTAAGATAAATAACTGGGAATTAGAATATATATCTTGTGGATGGAGACAAGGATTAGAAATGCTCAGAGAAGGAAAAATTGATATATTTGGAGCATTGCAAAAAAGTGAAGAGCGTGAAAAATATTATGATTATACAGATTTAAATTTTGGATATGAATATGGAGCATTATATGTAAATGAGAGGAACAATAGCATATCATATAATAATCTAAAAGAAATTGATGGAAAAGTGGTAGGGACTGTATCAAATAATCATTTTAAGAGTGTATTTGATGAATACTGTAAAAAAAATAAAATATCTGTAAAATATAAATATATTGAAAGTTCAAAAGAACTTCAAAAAAAACTTGAAAAAGGAACGATTGATATGTTACTTACAGGTAGTATTAGAGATATGCCAAATACAAAGGTAGCTTTACGCTTTTCATCAGAACCTATATATTATGCAACGACTAAAGGTAATAAGAAGATACTAGATGGTTTAAATTATGCATTAAAAGAGATAAAGCGAGAAGATATATATTATGATGGTAATTTGTTTAATAAACATTATAAAGATACTTCAATAGCTTCAGAAGGATTTTCTTTAGAAGAGAAAGAGTATATAAAGAAACATCCTACAGTAAAAGTCGTATCTGGTACAGATACATCACCATTATCTTTTTATGATAAAAATACAAATTCTTATAAAGGAATATCAATAGATATATTAAAATCAATTTCTAAAAACTCAGGTTTAAAATTTGAATATATAAAAGTAGAAAACTTTTCAGAAGGTTTAAAAATGGTTGAAAATGGTGAGGCAGACATATGTGCAAACATGTTTATGTCGCGGAGCACTGAGTTAGAACACAACATTATGTTTACTGATGGATATCTTGAAACTACTATGTTAGGCATAGCAAAAAGAACTATTAGAATGGATGAAAAAACTAAGGTTGCAATGATAAAATGGACAGGAATAGAGTCATTCGTAAAAGAATATTATCCGAACCAAAATGTTATTTTTTATCCAAATGCTAACAAATGTATAGAAGCCATAAAAAAAGGGGAATGTGATATATTTATTGGAAGTAATTATATATTAAATAATATAATTAATACTGACGAATTTGATGGTCTTATGTTTATGCCCATTGAAAATCAAGTTGTAGATATTGGTATAGGTGTTTCTGGAAAAACAAATTCAACATTATTGTCAATACTTAATAAATCTATTAGTAGAGTTACAGAAGAAGAAGTGGCAATTGCAGTTACAGGAAGTACAAAATATTTAGAACATGAAGTTACAATGTTAGATTTTATACAACATAATATGGTGGTATTTATTTTAATGGTAGCATTTATTGTATTCATAATTTCTGCAATATTTATTTTTAATTATAAAAGACAGGTAGAAAAATTAGAAAATGTAGCTTATGTCGACGAAGTAACAGGCATAAGAAGTTTATTGAAGTTTAAAATCGATGCTAATAAGCTTTTTGAGAAATATGGAGTAGATAAATTTGTTATATATTATATTAATATAGATAAGTTTAAGTATATAAATGATATGTTTGGTTTTGAGTTTGGGGATAATATTCTAAAGTACATAGCAAAGCAAATAGGAAAGAGCCTTTTTAAGGACGAGATATATGCAAGACTATCAGATGATAGATTTATTGTAATGACAAAGAAAAATACCATAGAAAATTTAAGAAAAAGAGCAATAGATTTTTTTGAAACAGTTAGTAAAAATAAAGAAAGAACATTCAAAATAGATATAATACTTAAATGTGGTGTATACTTAATTGATAAAGATGATGTCAATATTGATGTAATGATTGACAGGGCTAAGATAGCCTGCCAAACAATAGAAACTAATTATAAAAGTAAGGTAGCTTTTTATGATGATAAAATAAGGCTTTCTATATTGCGTGAGAAAGAGATTGAAAATAATATGGACAATGCACTCTTGAATGAAGAATTTGTAATTTACTTACAACCTAAATTTAATCTAAAAACAGGTGAAATTATAGGCTCAGAAGCTCTTGTTCGTTGGATGCATCCAACTAAAGGGATTATTCCTCCTAGTGATTTTATTCCTTTATTTGAAAAAAATGGTTTTATAGAAAAACTTGACCTATATGTTTGGGATAAGGTATTTAATGTAATGGCAAGATGGTTAGAAAATGGATTAGAAGTGTTACCAATTTCTATGAACGTTTCAAGAATCCATCTAAGTAATAGAAATATAGTAGCCAGTCTGACGTCTTTAATAAAAAAGTATAATGTACCTACATATCTCATTGAACTTGAGTTGACTGAAAGCTTATTTTTATCTAATATAAGTGTTCTCTTAGATATATTAAATGATTTACATGATATTGGATTTATTGTATCTATGGATGATTTTGGAAGTGGATATTCTTCTCTTAGTCTTTTAAAAAAATTATCAATAGATGTATTGAAGATTGATAGAGAATTTTTAAATGAGACGATTACATCTATACGTGGAGAAAAAATTATAAAGAATACAATTAAATTAGGTAAGGATTTAGATATGATAATTGTCGCTGAAGGAATAGAAACTGAAAGTCAACTGAATTTATTAAAAAATGCAGGATGTGATATTGGACAAGGATATTACTTTGCAAAACCCATGGATATAGAATCTTTTGAAAAACTTGTATTTAAATGATTAGATTTTTAATTAAAGAATATAAATAATAAAAAAAATATTAATAGAGTTTACTAAACTCTATTAATATTTTTTTTTATTTTTGAAACTGTGACAATTATCACAGAAGTATAGAAAATAAAGTGTTAAGATTTAAACAAGATAACAAGTAAGTAAAATTAAAATATAAGAAAGGTGATAAAAATGAAATTAAAATTAGATTCATCTAAATTCAATGAAGGTCTGAAGCATCTAAAAAAAGACTACAAAATATTTGCACCAGTTTTAATACCATTTAAAGGTACTTTTTCAGATACTGACATAATAAGATACCAAGAGGTAAACGATTTCGAAGAAATGGAGTTTGCTCAAAAGGCAAATTTCTCACCAAAAGAAGTGATACTCCCTATAAATCAAGTCTTATTTTATTTTACTGAAAAAGAGTTTAAGGAAAGCGATTTAGACGATAAGAAAATTTTGATTTTCTTAAGAGCTTGTGACATAAATGGAATAAAGAGACTTGATGAAATATATCTAAATAATGGAGAAGAAAAAGACTATTTTTATAAAAACATTAGGGATAAAGTAAAGTTTGTACTTGTAGGATGCAAAGAAAGCTTTAGAAATTGTTTTTGTGTAAGTATGGATTCTAATAAAACTGATAATTATTCAATTGGACTAAATATAGAAGGAAATACTCTATATTTAGATATAAAAGATAGTGAATTTGAAGTATTTAATGGAGAACCAGCTGAATTTAATGTTAATTATGTAACTGAGAATCTAATTTCTGTAGATGTACCAGAGAATATTGATTCAAATGAAATGATAGGAAATTCAATATGGGATGAGTATGATACAAGATGTATTGGATGTGGTAGATGTAATTTTGTATGCCCAACATGTTCATGCTTTACAATGCAGGATATTTTTTATAAGGAAAATGAAAACGTAGGTGAAAGAAGAAGAGTTTGGGCTTCATGCCAAGTAGATGGATATACAGATATAGCAGGTGGAAATTCTTTTAGAAAAAAACAAGGTGAAAGAATGAGATTTAAAGCTATGCATAAAATCAATGATTTCAAAAAAAGATTTGGATATCATATGTGTGTTGGATGTGGAAGATGTGATGATGCCTGTCCACAATACATATCATTTTCAAAATGTATAGAAAAAATAAATG
Organism: Clostridioides sp. GD02404; assembly: GCF_045898275.1. Lineage (NCBI taxonomy): Bacteria > Bacillati > Bacillota > Clostridia > Peptostreptococcales > Peptostreptococcaceae > Clostridioides > Clostridioides sp. GD02404. Next base: position 160,599 of record NZ_JBJOCA010000004.1, on the reverse strand, counting down.
ATTTAGTGACTAGTAAGGAGGAAATATAAATGAATTCATATATACCAGTAAGTGCAAAAATAATAGATATAACTAAACACACTGATAAAGAATGGACTTTTAGAGTAAATTGCGATACAAAAGGTGTATTGCCTGGAAAATTCTATGAGATATCTATACCTAAATATGGTGAAAGTCCAATATCAGTATCAGGGTATGGAGAAGACTATATTGATTTTACAATAAGAAATGTAGGGAAAGTTACTAGTGAGTTGTTTAATTATAAAGAAGGCGATTCTTTTTTTATAAGAGGACCTTATGGAAATGGATTTGATGTATCTCTTTATGAAGGAAGAGAAATTGTAGTAGTGGCAGGAGGAAGTGCTTTAGCTCCTGTAAGAGGAATAGTTGAACATTTTTATAACAATAAAGAAAAATGTGAAAAATTTAAACTAATAGTAGGATTTAAATCACCAAAAGATGTTTTATTTGCAGAAGATTTAAAAAGATGGAGTGAAAAACTTGATATCTTAGTTACTGTAGATGGAGCGGATGAAGGATATAATGGAAACGTAGGATTAGTAACAAAATACATACCAGAATTGGATATAAAAGATATAAATAATACTTCTGCAATTGTAGTTGGACCTCCAATGATGATGAAATTTACAGTAGGAGAATTTTTAAAAAGAGATTTAGATGAAAAGAATATTTGGGTTTCTTATGAAAGAAAAATGTGTTGTGGAATAGGTAAATGTGGACACTGTAAGATGGATGATACTTATATATGTTTAGATGGACCAGTATTTGATTATTCATATGCTAAAAATCTTATTGATTAGGGGGCGGAATTTGTGATAAGAGATTTAAATACTAAAAAAGTAATGAAAAATGCTTATAGAATTACAAAAACAAAATATAAAACTTCTTTAAGAGTTAGAGTACCAGGTGGTCTTATTGACCCTGAAAGTTTAACTATAGTTTCTAAAATTGCAAGTGAATATGGTAATGGTCAGATACACATAACTACAAGACAGGGCTTTGAAATATTAGGGATAGATATGGAAGATATGGAAGAAATAAATAAAATTATACAGCCTGTCATTGAAAAAATGAGTATAAATCAAAATGAGAAAAATGCAGGGTATCCAGCAGCAGGAACAAGAAATATAGCCGCATGTATAGGAAACAAGGTCTGTCCAAAAGCGCAATATAATACAACTGAATTTGCTAAAAGAATAGAAAAAGCAATATTCCCAAATGATTTACATTTTAAAGTGGCTTTAACTGGATGTCCAAATGATTGTATAAAAGCTAGAATGAATGACTTTGGAATTATTGGTATGGCTTTACCAGTATATGAAAAAGATAGATGCGTAAATTGTGGAGCATGTGTAAAAAAATGTTCTAAAATATCTGTTGGAGCATTAAAAACAGAAAATAATAAGGTCGTAAGAGATGGAGATAAGTGTATAGGATGTGGAGAATGTGTGCTTAATTGTCCAACAAATGCATGGACTAGAGATGAGAAAAAATACTATAGGTTAGCCATAATGGGCAGAACAGGAAAGAAAAATCCTAGGTTAGCAGAAGATTTTCTTTTATGGGCAGATGAGGATAGCATAATAAAGATAATACTTAATACTTATAAATATGTAGAAAAGTATATAGATAAAGATGCTCCAGGAGGAAAAGAGCATATAGGATATATAATTGATAGAACAGGATTTATGGAGTTTAAAAAGTGGGCACTTGAAGGAGTTCAACTTCCAGAAGTAACTAAGATGCATGAAAATATATACTGGAGTGGTGTTAAATATTAATAAATTAATTAAAATACATGTTTGGGTAAATTAAAAATTAAATAGAAGGAAGAGGGAATTATGCATAAAGAAACTTTGGATAAATTAACTAACGCAGCTATAAATAAAGTAAATTTATTAAATATGAGTAAAGTAAAATATTTAGTATCTTCTGCATTTGCGGGCCTTTATGTAGGAATAGGTATACTTTTAATATTTACTATTGGAGGACTTTTAACTGATGCAGGCTCACCTATGACTAAGATAGTAATGGGATTATCATTTGCAATAGCACTTAGTTTGGTTGTAATGACAGGGACTGAACTATTTACTGGTAATAATATGGTTATGTCGGCTGGTATGTTAAATAAAGGTGTAGGTATAAAAGATACTTCAAAGATATGGATATATAGTTGGGTAGGAAATTTAATTGGAGCTTTGATTTTAGGTCTTATATTTGTAGGAACTGGTCTAGTAGACAAAGGACCTGTAGCTGAATTTTTTGCGAATACGGCAGCAAGTAAAGCTTCCATGCCGTTTATGGCTCTTTTCTTTAGAGGAATTTTATGTAATATTCTAGTATGTGTATCAGTATTATGTTCATTTAGAACTAATAGTGATAGTGCAAAAATAATTATGATATTCTTATGTTTATTTGCTTTTATAACATCAGGTTTTGAACACAGTGTAGCAAATATGACAGTTTATAGTGTTTCATTATTTTCATCAGCAATAAAAACAGTTAGTATTGGAGGAGCTATTTATAATTTAGTAGCTGTTACACTTGGAAATATTGTTGGAGGAGCTTTATTTATGGGGTTGGGTACTTATATATTAGGTAAAGAAAAACTCAAATAAATTTATTGTATAAACAAAATAACTCTCTTAATAAATATAACTTCAGTATTATTAAGAGAGTTATTTTTATTTTTTGAAAAAATATTTGAAAGAAAAATCATATGGGAGCATATGAATTTATATGTATATATACATAATAAAGTGTGTGATATTATGAATTATATATATATATTGATTTATAAAAGTTAGAATCCTTCCGTAAAAAAGACGATTTTGAATAAGGGAACAAATGTGATAAAATAGGTCTTGTTGAAATTTTTAGGGGGGATATGATGACAAAAAAACTGGTAATATCAAAAACAAAAATGTTTATTTTTATAATAGCATTTATTTCTGTATTTATATATTTATTTGGAAGTAAGAATACACTAATAGGCGTAGGTATAGTAACGGCTATGTTGACACTATTAGAAAGAGATTTAACCATTTCTCCAATTAAAAATTTACTAAAATATTTAGCAATAAATATAATTTTAGGAGTATTATCATTTTTTGCGGTACAAAATATGTATTTAGGAATTTTATTAAATTTTATAGCATTATTTATAATAGGATATGTGTTTAGTTATGACCTAAAAAGAGCAGTATATGTACCTTTTGGTCTAATGTATATATTTATGGTAAGTATACCTGTAGGAATAAGTGAACTTCCTATGAGATTGTCAGCTTTAGCTATTGGCGCAGTTACAATAATGATTGCCCAGTTTGTTATGAACAGAAATAGAATGAAAAACGTTGGTGATAAGGAACTAATATCTATATGTGATGAACTGTTAGAAAAAATTAGTCTTTTAAAAAATATTATTAATGATGATAATTCTATAAATAAATCTCATATTAGAAAAATGGATAGTTGTAATTATAGAATAAACTCTATATCCAAAAGTCTTAAAATGGTTATTTTTGATAACAGAAAAGATGACTTTTATATAAGTATTAAAGGAATAGACATAATAAATATTTTATTTTCATTAGAAAGAATAAATTTAATACTGGACAGATATAAGACAGATAGTAAAGAATTTGAGGATGAAGATATAAAAAATATTATAGAAGAAAGTAACACCAATAGTAAAGCAGACGTATTAACTGTAGGGTTTAAAGAAGTAAACTATATTAAAATGTGCTTAGAAAATAAAGATACAATAAGTGATAAAGAAATATTAGGATTTAGAGATTATGTTATTGCTCAAGATACTAAAAATATAAATTTAAAAGAAATTTATAATGTGTTAGAAAATTTATATGAATTTTTATTAGATTATAAAAAAGTAAAAACAAGAGATGAAAAAAAGGCTGAAAGAAAATCAAAGATACCAAAGGAATTTAAAAGACTATCGATATACAAGAAAAACTTCAATTTAAACTCTATAAGATTTTCTTATGCAGTAAAGATTGCTTTAGCTACATCTATAGCTGGATTTATTATGGACTATTTCCATTTAAGAGATGGGAGATGGATAATGTTAACTGTGTTCTCATTAACACAACCTTATGCAGAAAATTGCATTCAAAGGTCCAGAAAAAGAATAGAAGGTACACTTGTGGGAGCTATAATATTTATTGTTTCATTTTCAATAATAAAAGATAGTACATTAAGGTCATTAATAGTTCTCTTAGCAGGATATATAAACTCTTATGTAGTTGATTACAGGAAATTAATGATGTGTGTAACTGTTTCAGCTCTTGGCTCAGCAGTAGTTATGGGAGACCCTAATGTTTTAACCATAAGTAGGATTTCATATGTGGCATTAGGAGCCATTATTGCATTAATAGTAAATAAGTTTATATTACCATATGATGCTAAAACTGGTTATCAACATGTCATAGACATGTATAAGGGAATAGTTAAAAATATAATTGATGAAGTCAATAATTCTATAGAAAATGTGACTAATACTTACTACATAAAGAATTTATTATTGGTACCATCACTTATTGAAGATAGAATTATGTTGATAAATGCTATATATAAAGATAAATATCAAGAAGATTTTTTAGAAAATCAGAGATTACTAATAAGTAATATGTATAATCTATATATAAATATTAATAAGAATAAAATTAAAGATGAAGATATAGAAAAAATATTGAGAGATACTAATTATATTTCAAATTACAATGCAGATAAGTATGATGAAGGAAGAATGATAATCTTAGAAAGTATTAAAAATTCTAAGAATATAGGTGACAAAATAATTTGTCTAAATTTGTTACAGACTTTAAATGGTGTCAACGAAATGTATAGAATAAGTGATATCACTAGAGTTTCAATAGAAGAAACAGCATAGATATTGATTTAATTAAACCATGAAATAGTCATATATTTAGAATAAAGTATATGACTATTTATTTTATATAAGATTAAAAAAATAGTATATAAAAAGCAAAAAACATATATTTATGAATTTTGTATGAAAATAGTTAAAATATTGATTTTTTTCATTGGTTGAAAAAACAATTTACTTAGGATAAACTATAATAGTATTCAAATATTATGGGGGTTAGATTTATGAGTAAAGATGTAAAGGTAAAGCGTAATAAGAAATATGATACATTTAGTATAACTATGGAACTTGAGAGACCTTTACTTTATGATGAGGTTGAAAACAAAGATGATAAAAATAATAATAATAAAAAACTTAATATAAAGAATAAAATATTCAAGGGAATAGGTATACTATTTGTATTGATTTTACTTGGTTTTTTCATATGGATAAATAAAACATATGAACCTCAAAAACTAGCAAAAGAAGCTTTGGTTAGTAATAGTAAAGTAGAGGTAACTGTAAATGGAAATATTTCATTTACACCAAAAGGAAGAAAAGTTTCAAAAGGTTTAATTTTCTATCCAGGGGCTAAAGTAGAAATAGAATCTTATGCACCACTTGCTAGAAAAATAGCAGAAAGTGGATATGAGGTAGTAATTGTAAAGATGCCACTTAATATAGCCTTACTTGGAACCAACAAAGCTCAGAAAGTTATGGATTCTTACAACAATATAGAGCATTGGGTAATAGGAGGCCATTCGTTAGGAGGAGTTGCAGCAGCAAATTTTGCACGTGATAATAAATTAATCGATGGAGTTGTATTTTTATCTTCTTATCCAATGGGTGATGAGTTGAAACAGCTAGGCAAAAAAGTTATATCTATATGGGGAAGTAAAGATGGTGTAGTCAATTTTAAAAGTCTTGTAGAATCAAAACAAAAACTTCCTGATGATACAACTTATGTTGAAATTGAAGGTGGAAATCATGCACAATTTGGAGATTATGGAAAACAAAAAGGAGATAACGATGCTATTATAAGTCAAGAAAAGCAACTTAATATTACTGCTAATAGTATTATTAAATTTTTAAAGAATATATCTTAAATTAAAATTTAAAGTCTATAATTATATAAAGTATTATTTTAATTAAATATTAATAATATAATAGAATGAAGATTCGATTACAAGGGGGATTTTAATATGGAATATGATATGCCACTGTATAGACCACCAAGTGAGGCTTATAGTCTTATAATACAAGTCACACTAGGATGTTCTCACAACAAATGTACATTTTGTAGCATGTACAAGTCAAAAAAATTTAAAATAAAGCCATTAGAAGTAATAAAAAATGAAATTGATATATTTAGAAGACATTATAGACATGTAGAAAGAATATTTTTAGCAGATGGAGATGCATTGATAATACCAATGGAGAAATTAAGAGATATAATCTTATATGTAAAAGAAGTTTTTCCAGAATGTGAAAGAATTACTTTATATGGCTCACCTAAATCTATAGAGAAAAAATCTGATGCTGAACTTAAAGAGTTAAGAGAACTTGGTGTTAAGATGATTTATTTAGGACTTGAAAGTGGAAATGATGATGTATTAGAAGATATTAAAAAAGGATTTAATAGTGAACAATTAATAAAAGTTGGTAAAAAAGTTAAAAAAAGTGGTATCAAATTATCATCTACAGTAATAGCAGGTATTGGAGGAACTAAAAAAACACATCAGCATGCAGTTGACACTGGAAAAATGTTAGGAGCAATTTCTCCAGACTATGTTGGTGTACTTAGTTTAATGGTAGAACCTAATACTGAACTTTATGATTTACTTCAGGCAGGAGAATTTACAATATTGGAAGATAAAGCTGTATTACAAGAAATTAAAGAGATGATAAAAAATATAGATGCCAGTGAAAAAATTGTATTTAGAAGTAATCATGCATCTAACTATGTTAACTTAAAAGGTATATTACCTGATGATAAGCAGCGTTTAATTGATGAGATTGATTACTATCTAAGTAATCAAAAATTAAAAAGAGAAGAATATAGAAGGTTATAGCTTTTACCTATCAATACATATTGATTGATAAGTAAAATGCTAAAATTGTCTAGATTGAAAAAATCATGCTACATTAATAGCCATTTACTATTAATGTAGCATGATTTTTTTGTAAGAAGATATAAGGATGATTCATAGAAAATATCTATTAATAATGATTAAAACATGCACTGGTTTAATATATTTCTTAGCATTATAATAAATACATAAATTTAATTTATAAAAATTACAAATATAAAATGTGTGGAGGAATAGAAATGAAAAAATATCAAAATATCTTTGAGTCATTAACTATAAAAAGGATGAATGTAAAAAATAGAATAGTTATGCCACCAATGGGGACAAATTTTGGTGGTGAAAGTGGAGAATTTAAAGATGAACATATCAAATATTATGAACAAAGAGCAAAAGGGGGAACAGGGCTTATAATAGTAGAAAATGCTTGTGTGGATTTCCCTTTAGGTTCTAATGGAACAACACAGATAAGAATAGACCATGATAGATATATACCTGCTTTATATAAATTAACAGAGACCATACATAAGTATAACACATGTGTAGCAATACAAATTAATCATTCAGGAGCTTCTGCTATGCCAGATAGGATAGATGGTTTAGTTCCTGTATCTTCTTCAAATGTACCTTCAAAAAAAGGAGGAGCAATTCCTAGAGAACTGGATATAGAAGAAATTTTAAATATCGCAAAAAAATATGGAGAAGCAGCTAAGAGGGCTCAAATAGCAGGTTTTGATGCAGTTGAGATACATGCAGGTCATTCATACTTAATAAGTCAATTTTTATCTCCAATTTATAATAAGCGTACTGATGACTTTGGTGGAAATATTGAAAATAGAAGTAGATTTGCAAAACTAGTGATTGATAAAGTTAGAGAAGAGGTAGGTCCATTATTTCCAATATCTTTAAGAATAAGTGCTGATGAATTTATGGAAGAAGGAAATACTCTGGCTGATACTCTAAAAGTTCTAGAATATTTAGATGAAGAAGTGGATATATACAATGTATCAGTAGCATTAAATGATTCTATACAATTTCAAATAGATAAGATGACACTGGAAGATGGATGGCGTTCATACATATCTAAAGCAGTTAAAGAAAAATTTGGTAGACCAACTATAGTAACGGGAAATATACGAAATCCAGAAATAGCATCAAAAATACTTGAAAATGGTGAAGCAGATTTTATAGGTATTGGTAGAGGTCTCATAGCTGATTCTAATTGGGTTGAAAAAGTACAAAATGGAAAAGAAGATTCAATAAGAAAGTGTATTTCATGTAATATAGGATGTGCAGGTAATAGGATTGGCTCCAATAGACCTATTAGATGTACAGTAAATCCCGATTTAATAAATGGAGAAGAATATACACAAAGGAAGGTAAACAAAAAAACAAATGTAGTTATTATAGGAGGAGGAACTGCTGGTCTTGAAGCAGCAGCCACAGCAGCAGAAGTGGGATGTAATGTATTTCTAGTAGAAGAAAAAGAAGAGATAGGAGGACTTGCTAAAGTAATATCGACTTTTCCAGATAAAATGAGAATACACGATTTTCCAAAGTACTTGACACAAAGAGTTAATAAATTAAAAAATTTAATTATATTTAGAAATACAAAAGCTGATATTAAGTTTTTGGAAAATTTAAAGCCTGACATAATTGTAAATGCTACAGGCTCAAGACCATTGATTCCTCCAATAACTGGCTTATTGGATAGAATAGATAGAGAAGGAGAAAATGTAAGTTCCATATTCAAACTATTTGATGATATAGAATCTTTCAAAACGGAAGATTTGAGAGCTAAGAAAGTAGTTGTTATAGGAGGAGGAGCTGTTGGATTAGATGTTGTAGAATTCTTTTCAGAAAATAAGGCTAAAACTTGTATAGTTGAGATGTTGCCAGTAGTAGGAAAAGATTTAGACCCTATAACAAAGGTGACAATGGATAAAATGCTAAAAGATTACAATGTTGATGTATATACAAATACACGATTATTAGAAGTTGGGAAAAATACTTTTAGAGTAAAGAAAGATGAAGAAGAATTTTTGCTAGATTTTGATTACGGATTTATATGCTTAGGTATGAGTTCTAATAATCCAATTTTAAGTGATTTAAAGGAGTATTTTGAACCAAGAAATGTGGAAATTTTAAACATAGGAGATAGCAAAGTTGCTAGAAGAATAATAGATGGGGTTAGGGAAGGAAGAAATATAATAACAACATTAGAAAAATTAAATCTTTTATAGGTAATAAAAAGTAAAGTAACCTTGTATAAAGTTACTTTACTTTTTGATTATGAATTTTAATACTATTTTATTTTTTTATGTATTAAAGGCAATACAATAGCTCTAAATAATCTCTTATAAAGATAATAACTAAAATTAAGTTTAATATAAATAGTCATCAAATATTAAACTAATTTATCAATATCTCCTGATTGGATATAATCAATATTTGATTGAATTTTTTTGTATGGCCAATTCCACCATTTAATTTCTAATAACTTTGAAATTGTATCATCACTAAATCTTTTTTTTATGACTTTTGCAGGTATGCCTCCAACAATCGAATATGGTGGAACATCATTAGTAACTACTGCTCTTGTTCCAATAATTGCACCATCACCAATATGTACTCCTGACATAATTATGGAATCATATCCTATCCATACATCATTTCCAATTACAATATCGCCTTTATTGTCCCATGCATCTTTTATATGGCAGACATCTAAGCCCCATTCTTCATAAAAGATAGGAAAGGTATAAGTAGACTGTGATTTCATTGTATGATTTCCACTAGTCATTAAAAATTTTGAATTACATGCTATTGAGCAAAACTTACCAATTATTAATTTATCGTTATTTATTGGGTAATGATATAATACATTGTTTTTCTCAAAATCTCTTGGGTCATTATAAAAGTCATTATATATTGTATAATCTCCAACTTCTATATTTTCTTTTGTGATTATATTTTTAAGGTATACAGTTTGATAATCATTACTTCTTGGGTATATTTTATTTGAATTTGGAATAGTCATGTTTAAATCTCTCCTTTATAATATGTTATGTTTGACTATTCCGTTATTGCAATACATCTCTTCACAGAATCACTCCTTAAATAGCATTTATATTTAAATTTAAATCCATATATTTGATATTTAAAAACAGACTTTTGACTATATAACATTTTATAACAATTGTATATTTAATTGATTATATATCAAGACCATAAAACTTGCAACCACTTAGTATAGATTAAATAAAAAATAATTTTTAATTTGAATTGTATGAGTATTTGATAGATACTTAATTTTTAATAGTAATTTGACTATAATATCTTGTGTATGGTAGAATTATGATTATATAAATATTAACTTAGTATTTGTATAAACTTATTATCTATGTTAAGTAAATAGATAGTATTTATATGTACTTATTTTTAGGAGGTTTTATTATGAGTCGACTAGAGAGACTCGAAATGAAGAATGTAGAAACTAAGCATTTACAAGAATTCAATCAATTGTTACGTTATGTATTTCAAGTGACAAACCATGATTTACAACAAGTTGGTTGGGAAGAAAGAGAAATAACACTTGCTAAATTACCTGTATTAAGACAAGCCGATGTGCTTGGTTGGTTTGATGAAGATAAACTAGTATCTCAAATAGCCGTTTATCCATTTAAAATCAACATATTTGGTAAAGAATATGATATGGGTGGTCTCACTGGTGTTGGAACATATCCAGAATATTCTAATCTAGGTCTTATGGATAAATTAATGAGACAAGCATTAGCAGATATGCGAGAAAGAAAACAATCTATATCTTACTTATTTCCATATTCAATTCCATACTATCGTCGTAAGGGATGGGAAATAATATCCGATAAAATATCTTTTGAAATTAAGGATACTCAATTACCAAAAACAAAAGTTGTTTCAGGAGAAGTTAAACGTGCAAGCATAGAACATAAAGATATACGAAGTGTCTATGAACGTTTTTCTAAAATGAACCATGCGTGCATGATTAGAAGTGAACTAGCTTGGGAAGAATACTGGCGTTGGGATTTAGAAGAACTGACTTGTGCTATTTATTATGATAAAAATCATAACGCACAAGGTTATGTATTGTATTGGATTTCTGAAGAAATATTCTATATTAAAGAGATGGTATTTGTAGAAGAAGAAGCACGTACAGGATTATGGAATTTTATAAGTGCTCACTTTTCAATGATAAATAAAGTAGTTGGCAATACATATACAGATGAACCATTGGCATTTTTACTTGAAGATGGAGATATTGAAGAAAATATAAAACCATATTTTATGGGAAGAATTGTTGACATAGAACAATTTATAAGTCAATACCCATTTAAGAGACAAGAAAGTGATGTAAAATTAGTTTTTCAGTTGAAAGACCCTTTACTAGATTGGAATACAGGAGTATTTACACTAAATGTTTCTAAAGATGGGAAAGGTATCTTAACTGTTGGTGGTAATAAGGTTGATTTAATGCTTGATATACAAACACTTACAACTATGTTACTTGGCTATAAAAGACCAACGTATCTTCATAAAATAAAACGGATTATTTGTGATAAAGATATAGTCTGTTTATTAGAAAATCTTATTGAACGTGAAAATCCATACTTCTCAGACTATTTTTAATAAATTTTAAAATTTACCTGGGATTGTGTCATAGTATATGATACAATCCCTTTTCTAGTTCGTTTCTTAGTTTATATCTATTAAATTATTGGTTTTGCTATAATCAATAACAAAATTCTTAAATTCACTAACGGCAGGCGTTAAATATTTATTCTTCATTGTAGCTAAATATATGTATCTTTCATGTATAGGGTTTGCTATGGATAAAATTTTTACATTAAAGTATTTAAGTGCAAAGATATTTGGAACGACAGCTATTCCATAATTAATGGAGACTAGTCCTGCAACGGCAGTATCTTCTTCTGTCTCACAGATAATTTGAGGTTTTACATTGACCTTTTCAAATAGATTATCAATGATTGGTCTAATCCCACTATCTTCGCTGAAGAATATAAACGGATAATTTTCTGTATCCTTTAAATCTACACTATCATTTGATGCTAAAGGATGGCTATATGGTACTATTACAACCAATTCTTCTTGAAGTATAGCTGTAAAATCTATATTGGATTCATTTGGAACAAAAGAACAAAATGCCAAATCAAATTTCTCATCCTTTAGACCTTGTATAATCTTCTTTGTAGTACCTTGACCAAATGAAAATGAGATATTTTTATTTGACTCTTTTTCTAAAAAATTACCAATTATATTTGGAATGAAGTGAGCACCTAATGTGTAAATAAATCCTAGGTCTACAACACCTTTTGATATACTAGTATATTCTCTAAGTTTTTTTTCTCCTCTTTCCAATTCACCTAATGCTTTATCAACATAGGTTAGAAAAAATTTACCATATTTAGTGAGACGAACATTTCTGCCTTGCTTTTCAAATAAAAAAGTACCCAATTCTTTTTCAAGAGCTGATATAGCATGACTTAAGCTTGGTTGAGTTATAGATAATTGAGTAGCTGCTTTTGTATAATGCTCAACTTTAGCTAAAACTCTGAAGTAATGCAAATGATTTAGGTTCATTGATATTCAATCCCTTCATAAGTAATGAAATTCGAGTTATTTCTACATAATTATACCATAATTTGTAGATTAATTCTATCAACATCGAGAATAATATATATTATATAAAATACAATTTAAAGAATATTATGAATATTATAAAGTATCACAGTAAATTTAACTTTAAATATACTTAATATATGAGATTTATTATATATAATGTATATCATTTTTACTGTATAATAAAGTTGTGGAAAAAAGAGAATCTAAAATCCTATAGGATTTTTATGCATGGAGGAGAGTATGAATAAGATAGTTCAAGTAAAAAATATTAATATAGGAGAAGGCATACCTAAGATTTGTGTACCAGTTATAGGGAAAAACAAAGAAGATATTATAAAAGAGGTTAAATTATTAAAAGAAACTTGTTTGGATATTATAGAATGGCGTGTTGATTTTTTTGAGAATGTGGAAAATATTCAGGAAGTTAAGGATATACTTTATGAATTAAAAAGTTACATATCTGATATACCTTTATTATTTACATTTAGAAATGTAGAGGAAGGGGGAGAAAAATCAATATCAAAAGATTATTATATTACATTGAATAAAGAGATTTCTAATACTGGTTTGGTAGATTTAATAGATGTAGAGTTATTTATAGGAGATGAAATTGTAGATGAAATGGTTGGTTTTGCTCATAAAAATGGAGTGAAAGTAATCATCTCTAATCATGACTTTTATAAAACACCAAAAAAAGAAGAAATTATATCTCGTTTATGTAGAATGCAAGAGCTAGGAGCAGATCTGCCTAAAATAGCTGTTATGCCACAAAATAAAAACGATGTGCTAGTGTTACTTGAAGCTACAAATGAAATGGCTAGAGTTTATGCAGATAGACCAATTATAACAATGTCCATGTCAGGAATTGGAGTTATAAGTCGATTATGTGGGGAAATATTCGGTTCTGCATTAACTTTTGGAGCTTCTAAGAATAGTTCAGCGCCAGGGCAAATATCATTTAAAGAGTTAAATTCAGTGCTTAGTTTATTACATAATAGTATTAAATGATTTAAAAATGTGAAAAGTAATATCTTATAAATCAACTATGGCATATTTGAAATATGCCATTAAAACACTATAAATTATATATGTAATACAAGAGTATTACTCTGTTTTTTGAGTATTGTACATTACAACATTTGTATCTATCATCATCTATTACACTAGAATGTACAGGATACTTATTTTCATTTAACCAATATTTTTGCATATTCTTAGTCCAAGATTTTGGGAATTTAAATACTTTTTTGTTTATTATAATATCTTCATCTTCAAAGATATTAACTTCTTTTTCAATTTTTATTTTTCTACTATATATTTTATTGATGGATTCTTTATCTAGTTTTACATCCCTATACATATCAGGACAGTAACAACAAACATAATTTCTGTTTTTTCGACGTTTAAATTTAACAACTTTTTCTATGCTAATTTCTAATTTTTCTATATCGTCTTTTATGAATTTAATATCTTCTATATTGTCACTTGAAAAAAGTTCTGTCAATCTTAGAGTATCTACAGTTTCTCTAATTATCTGTTTTTTATAAGAGCAAAGCTCATTTCCCAAAATAAGGTTTAACTTATTAAGTATGTAGTCATTTTTATATTTAAACATCTTGATTTTTTCTAATTCAGTGTTATCTTTAAATTTCAACTTTTCATACCTAAAAGTGATTTTGCTAAAAAGAGTATATTCTACATCAATATATTCTTTTGCAATCTTAAATTTATCGCTACCTTCAATCACAATCATAGCCTATCTCCAATCGTTTTATATTAAAATAAGGCCATAGAACATGGTCTAATAGTGCTAATTAGCACTATAAGACAATGTTAACACAAAAAGACAAAAAAAGGTTATTTATTTCAAATAACCTTTTTGTTTATATAAAATATAAAGAATCTATATTCTATTCTTTTTTACTATATCTATAATCTGCAATATCAGATTTAGCTCTCTCGAATTTAAGTCTTTTAACACTTCATTTATATCATTTTCTAAATATGTCTTTCCAATGGGAGTAATATCTTTTATAAGAGTATCTGCAGAGATATTTAATACACTTACAAATTTTATGAATGTTTTAAGACTTGGATTCTTCTTACCACTTTCTATTTGATTTATATACCAAGGTGATACTCCAACCATATTTGCAAACTCTTTTGAAGTTAAATTCGCTTTTTTACGTTCTTCTTTAAGTCTTTTACCTATACAATTCATTACTGTCATTACTTTCCTCACTTATATTTCTTTGTATTTAATAATGCATTTTATTAACTCTAACATTGCGGCTTGTTCCTTTTCAGTTAATTTATTAATCATTTCATAACATTCCAAAGGTATAGAGTTATCAATGCCTTCTGCTGTAATAATATTTGCAAATAACAATTCAAGTGGTATATTCAAAGCAGTAGCGATTTTCATTATAATATTGATGGATGTATTTGTTTCAGCTCTCTCAATCTGACCAATATATGTTGTATGTAAACCTGCTTTTTCTGCTAGAAATTCTTGACTATATCCCATTTTTGTTCTATAGACTTTTATTCTATCTCCTATTATTTTTCCTATATTTGCCAATTATTATCCCTCCACCTTAGATTATATTCATAGTTTAAGTTGTTTTATATAGACTATTTATACTTTTTTAGTCTGAATATAGACTATATATGTTTTTAAACTGAAATATATGCTATTTATTTTGCATAGTCTGTATCTACAATAAACAAATATGGATAAATTACATTTTTAATTAGACAAATATTTTTCATAATTTCATACCCGTACTACAATAATAAAACGAATTAATAATATGTTAATTATAGCATTTTTTATTATAATTACATATTATAAATGTAGAATATATTTTGAAAATTTGAATAGTTTTGGATTTGACAATATTAGAGGATTGAAGTATATAGAAAGTTTTTCGATAAGTATTTGAAATATGACTATTATGTTAGTAGATTTGATATTTCTAAAGATAATAAATAGATATAAAATAGAAAAGTGATTATAATAGATGAGAATGTATACAATAAGATTTAATAAAAATATATAATTAAATAAATAATGGAAAAATATTACATTAGTTTTGATAATAAAAAGATAAGTATACAATTCTTTATAAACATAAGTTATATATAATATTATCTAAGAGTGATAATTTCATAGAAATATTTAATACCTTATAAATTACATTATATGTATATATATTGTAGTTCAATAGTGATATAATAATAAAAAAATTTAAAGAGAGTGAGAGTACATATGAGAAAACTAGAAGAAATATTAGAGTATAATAAATCATTTGTAGAGAACAAAGAATACGAAAAGTATGCTACATCAAAACATCCAAATAAAAAAATAGTAGTTTTATCTTGTATGGACACAAGATTAACTGAACTTTTGCCTAAAGCTATGAATTTAAAAAATGGAGATGTAAAACTAATAAAAAATGCAGGAGCTACTATAATGCATCCGTTTGGCAGTATTATGAGAAGTATTTTAGTTGCAATTTATGAGTTTGATGTAGATGAGGTTATAGTTGTAGGGCATCATGGATGTGGTATGTGTAATGTTGACACGGATAAATTACTTAGTAAAATTTTAGATAGAGGGATATCTAAAGATGTAATACTTACACTTCGTAGTGCTGGAATTGATACCAAGCAATGGTTACATGGATTTGATTCTGCGGAAGAATCTGTAAAAGATAGTATTAATTTAATAAAAGGACACCCTTTGATTCCTGAAGGAATTATTGTACATGGTCTAATAATATCACCAGAAACTGGAAAATTGGATACTGTTGTAAATGGGTATGAAGACAAATAAAATATTATAGTAGTATATAAGCAATAATACAGTGTTAAATAAAATGTTGTTTCAAGTTTATTTTGGAACAACTTTTTTATTTGAAAATATATGAAAAGGTTTATTTTAAGCTTTCTAATAAAAAAATTATAAGTAGCTAGCTAATTAAAAAACTTACTATTATTTATTAAAATTATAACTAAACTATACGAAAATATTTAATAAATGAAATTTATATGAATTTTTTATAAATATATTGAAAAAAAGTATATGATATAGTAGAATAACACTTAGCCGACTAAGTAATATAAAAATAAGGAGGGGAAGTATGAATAATAATTCTGAAGAAAAATTGAATGATGTTTTCTTGCAATTAATGCGAATATATTTTATAAGAACTCATTTTTATTTTGATAAATTAGGCTTATATCATGGTCAGCCACAAATACTTTTTTCACTAAAGATGAAGAATGGGCAAAGTCAAAAAGAATTAGCAGATAAAAGAAAAGTAAAAGCATCCACTACTACAGTTATGATAAAAAGAATGGAAAAAGCTGGACTCGTAGAAAGAAAACAAGATGAGAAAGACCAAAGAGTGTCTAGAATTTTTTTGACAGATAAAGGTTTAGAAACATGTAATAAAGTTGAAGAATTTAATCAGGAATTAGAAAGAGAATTCTTTTTAGGATTTAGTGAAGAAGAAAAGATAGTACTTAGAAGACTCCTAATGCAAGTAAGAGATAATTTAAAAGCAGGATGTCATAAACATGAGGATGAAAAATATTTTTAAATTTTAAAATAATATTTTTCAATTTAATGTCATTAGACTAATTAATATTACAGAAGGGAAGAAATGTATGTTTAAATTAATTAAATATTTAAAGAAGTCAGCATTATCAATAGTGGTAATAGTATGTCTATTGGTAGTTCAAGCAGTATGTGACCTTTCTTTACCAGAATACACATCCAATATAGTAAATATAGGTATACAACAAGGTGGAGTAGAAAACTCTGTTCCATCTGTGATTAGAAAGGGAGAGTTAGATAAAATTACTTTATTCATGGATAAAAGTAGTAAGGATAAAGTATTAGATAACTATACTTTATTGAATAAAGAAGATTATAGTAAGTATAAAGATAAGTATCCAGGTCTAAAAGATGAATCTCTTTATGAGTTAAATACTAAAGATGAAGATACTATAGATGATTTAAATTCTATCTTTGGTAAAGCCATTTTAATAGTAGCAGGACTTGAAGGTGATAGTAAAGAAGTAAAAGCGATGAAAGCTCAACTAATGAGCCAACTTCCACCACAAGCTACTCAAGGTGGAGATATTGATATGTTTAAGTTGTTATCTGCAATGCCAAAAGAGCAATTAGAAACATTAACTAAAGAGATGAGTAAAGGTTTTGAAGGTATGCCAGAAAGTATGATAACACAAAGTTCGGTATCATATGTAAAGGCAGAATATGAGAAAATAGGTATTGATACAGAAAAAACTCAAAATAATTATATATTACTTACTGGTGCTAAAATGCTTGGTATAGCTATGGTTAGTATGGTAGCTACAATAACAGTAGGATTCTTAGCAGCAAGAGTAGCAGCAAGTGTTGGTAGAAATCTAAGAAGTGGAGTTTTTAGAAAAGTTATGTCATTCTCAAATACTGAGATGAATGAATTTTCTACAGCTTCATTAATTACTCGTAGTACAAATGATATTCAACAAATTCAAATGTTGATGGTTATGTTACTTAGAATAGTATTCTATGCACCTATAATGGCTATAGGTGGAATAATAAAAGTTCTAAATACAAATACTTCAATGGCATGGATTATAGCAGTAGCAGTAGTTGCTATTTTATCATTAATAGTAGTATTATTCTCAGTGGTTATGCCTAAGTTTAAACTAGTTCAAAAGCTTGTTGATAAGTTAAACTTAGTCAGCCGTGAAATAATAACTGGTATACCAGTCATTAGAGCTTTTAGTACTGAAAAACATGAAGAAGAAAGATTTGATGAAGCAAATACAAATTTAACTAAAACAAATCTTTTTGTAAATAGAGTTATGACATGTATGATGCCTGCTATGATGCTTATAATGAACCTTATCACAGTTCTTATAGTTTGGAGAGGTGCATATAGTGTTGATTCTGGGGCAATGCAAGTTGGAGATATGATGGCATTTATACAATATACAATGCAGATAATAATGTCATTCTTGATGATATCAATGGTATCTATTATGCTTCCAAGAGCATCTGTTTCAGCTACACGTATAGATGAAGTAATAGTATCAGATATAAGTATTAAAGACCCTCAAAAAACAGAAGTGCAAGAATTTAAAGAAGATAAAAAAGGTCTTGTTGAATTTAAAAATGTTTCATTTATGTATCCAGATGCAGAAGAACCTATATTGACAGATATATCTTTTACAGCAAAACCAGGAGAAACAACTGCATTTATAGGAAGTACTGGTAGTGGTAAGTCGACTCTTATAAACTTAATTCCTCGTTTCTTTGATGTTACAGAAGGAGAAATATTATTTGATGGAGTTAATATAAAAAATGTTTCTCAACATGACTTAAGAGAGAAAATTGGGTATGTACCTCAAAAAGGAATATTATTCTCTGGTACTATAGAGTCCAACTTAAAATATGGTAGAAAAGACGCAACAGATGAAGAAATGAGAACTGCAGCTGAAATAGCTCAAGCTACAGAATTTATTGATTCTAAACCAGAAGCTTTCAAAACTGAAATTTCTCAAGGTGGAACAAACGTATCTGGAGGTCAAAAACAAAGACTTTCTATAGCAAGAGCAATAGCAAAAAATCCAGAAGTGTATATATTTGATGATAGTTTTTCAGCTCTTGACTTAAAGACTGATGCAGCTCTTCGTAAGGCTTTAAAATCGCAAACTGCTGAAAGTACAGTACTAATAGTTGCACAAAGAATTAGCACAATCCTACATGCAGAACAAATAGTTGTTCTAAATGAAGGAAAAATAGTTGGAATAGGAACACATAAAGAGCTTCTAAAAAATTGCGAAGTTTATGAGCAAATAGCTTTATCACAACTTTCAAAGGAGGAGCTAGATAATGAGTAGAATGGGAAGAGGCCCTATGGGAAAATCTATGGGAGCAGGTCAAAAAGCAAATGATTTTAAAGGAACTATGCGAAAACTAATTGCTTATTTATCTAAATTTAAAATATCAATAATTTTGGTAATTGTATTTGCTATTGGAAGTGCATCATTTTCCATAGTAGGTCCAAAAATCTTAGGTAAGGCAACTACAAAGATATTTGAAGGATTAGTGAGCAAAGTTTCTGGAGGTAATGTAGGTATAGATTTTAATGCAATTGGAAAAATCTTAGTATTTTTACTTTGCCTTTACTTGATAAGTGCATTATTCTCTTTTGTACAAGGATTTATAATGAGTGGAATTTCTCAAAAAGTATCCTATAATTTAAGAAAAGAGATTTCAGTAAAATTGGATAGATTGCCAATGAAATACTTTGATACTAAGACACATGGTGAAATATTATCGAGAATTACAAATGATATAGATACTTTAAGTCAAAGTTTAAATCAAAGTATGACACAACTTATAACATCAGTGACAACTATGATAGGTGTTTTGATAATGATGTTATCCATAAGTGGTATTATGACATTGGTAGCAATTTTAATATTGCCAATCTCAATGTTTGTAATTTCGAGAATAGTAAAGAAATCACAAAAATACTTTAGGTCTCAACAAGAATATTTAGGAAATGTAAATGGTCAGGTTGAGGAGACTTACAGTGGTCAAACAATAGTAAAAGCATTTAACCGTGAAGACGAAGTAATAGAAGAGTTTGATAAATTAAATGATAATTTGTATAATTCAGCATGGAAATCTCAATTCTTATCAGGGATAATGCAACCACTTATGATGTTTATTGGAAACTTAGGATATGTAATGGTTTCAATCTTAGGAGGTTGGCTTGCGATTAAGAAAACAATTGAAGTTGGGGACATACAATCATTTATACAATATGTAAGAAACTTTACACAACCTATGACTCAGATTGCACAGGTTGCTAACTTGCTACAATCAACAGCAGCAGCTTCTGAAAGAGTATTTGAGTTTTTAGAAGAGGAAGAAGAAGACCAAATTGTTGAAAATGCAGTTTCAATAGATGGTTTAGAAGGCAAAATTGATTTTGAAAATGTCAACTTTGGATATAATTCAAACAAGACTATAATAAATGATTTTTCTGTAAATGTTAAACCAGGCCAAAAAGTTGCCATTGTTGGGCCTACAGGAGCAGGTAAAACTACAATAGTTAAGCTCTTAATGAGGTTCTATGATGTTAATAGTGGTGCGATATTGATTGATGGTCATAATATTAAAGATTTCAATCGTAGTGAACTTAGAGAAATGTTTGGTATGGTTCTTCAAGATACATGGTTATTTAGTGGTTCCATTATGGAGAATATAAGATATGGTAAATTAAATGCTACAGATGAAGAAGTTATAGAGGCAGCTAAATCTGCACATGTTCATAGATTTATCAAGACATTGCCAGATGGATATAAGATGAAACTAAATGAAGAAGCAAGTAACGTTTCTCAAGGTCAAAAACAATTATTGACTATAGCTCGTGCCATTTTAGCTGACCCTAAAATATTAATATTAGATGAAGCTACAAGTTCTGTTGATACTAGAACAGAAGTATTGATTCAAAAAGCTATGGATAATCTTATGGAAGGTAGAACAAGTTTTGTTATAGCTCATAGATTATCAACTATACGTGATGCTGATATGATTCTTGTTATGAATGAAGGAGATATAGTTGAGCAAGGAAATCATGAGGAACTTCTAAAGAAAGGTGGATTCTATGCCAATCTTTATAATTCTCAATTTGAAGAAGATGAAGCAATGTAACAAAAAATTGTTTTAGAACAGATATGTAATTTATTAAGATAAGCTAAATAGATAAGATTATATTTTATAAGTATAGTCTTATCTATTATTTTATGTCTTTACAAAGTATGTATTTTATTATACTATGTAATAAGGAAAATGTTGGAGGTGGTTATCAAAATGTATATTTAATCGTATTCTTTAAATTTTATTATAAATAAAATTTAATTTTAATAGTTGTTGATTGTATAAAAGTGTATATTTCTATTACTTTTATTAATCATGTAAAAACTACTTAAATTTAAGAATTGGGTTAAATATAATATGATAATTACATGTTAGTCAATTAAATTGGCATATTTTTAATATATATTTAGAATTTTAATCCTTCTTATGATATAAGTAGCTTGTTTGTATTACTTAGATTTGTAAGGAGTTTTTTTATTGAAAAAACTACATAATATAATTGAGAGGGGGTGTATGAAAGTGATTTTTTCTATAAGATTGAGAAAATAATACACGATTATGGTTATTATAATGTTAAATTAGAAGTGTCATTTAAGGATAAAATAAAGGTATAATTCTTAATGAATTTAATTATAGAGCCATAATCTCGTGCTATATATTAAATAAAAATAGCAGATAAGGAGAATATGGATATGGCGAAAAAAGGAATAATAGTAGGACTAAACATAAATAATAAATCTGAGGATTTTAATGAACTGATGATTGAACTTGAAAACTTGTGTTCAGCATGTGATATTGATGTTGTGGGAAGTATAATTCAAAATGCAAAGCAAGTCAATAGAGCATATTACATTGGTACAGGTAAAGTCGATGAGTTATTAGACTTAATAAAGAAAGAAAATACAGATATAGTAGTATTTTACAATGAACTTTCTACATCACAACTCAAAAACCTTGAAGAAAAATTTAATTGCGAAATTATAGATAGGACAGCATTAATACTTGATATATTTGCACAGAGGGCAAAAACTAGAGAAGCTAAACTTCAAGTAGAAGTTGCTAGTTTAAAATATATGTTACCAAGGCTTATAGGTTCAAATGAAAATTTGGGACGCCAAAGTGGTGGTGTTGGTACTAAAAATAGGGGTTCTGGTGAGAAAAAGTTAGAACTTGACCGTAGAAGAATAGAAGAAAAGATAACTTTTCTAAATAAAGAGCTTGATGATTTAAAATTTCAAAGAGAAACCCAAAGAAGTATGAGGAGAAAATCAAATCTCCCAAATGTTGCTTTAGTTGGGTACACAAATGCTGGGAAATCTTCAATCATGAATAAATTAGTGGACACATTTAAAAATTCTGAAGAAAAGAAAGTTTTTGAGAAAGATATGCTATTTGCTACGTTAGAGACTTCTGTTAGGAATATAGTTCTTTCAAATAACAAAGAGTTTTTATTATCTGATACTGTTGGGTTTGTAAGCAATCTTCCACATGACCTAGTGAAGGCATTTAGGTCAACTTTAGAAGAAGCATGTGAAGCAGATATATTATTACATGTTGTTGATATTTCAAATCCAAGCTACAAAAATCATATTAAAGTAACTGAAGATACTTTAAAACAGATAGGTGCTGATTGTATACCTATGATAAATGTATATAATAAAGTTGATTTAATAGGTGAAGAAGTTTTAAATAATATTGTAGACGATATAGATGGAATCTTTGTTTCAGTAAAAAAAGATATAAATATGGACAAAATGATAAAATGTATTTGTGATAGTATATTTAAGGATTATATAAGATGTAAGATTTTAATCCCATACAGTGAGGGTTATATAGCATCTTATTTTAATGATAATGCAAGCATAATAAGTACAGAATATACCGAAGAAGGAACTGTTTTAGATGTTGAATGTAGTGATATAGAGTTTAATAAGTACAGAAAATATGTTTTAGAGTAGATTTTAAAAAATTAATATAACTTAAAATGTATTTAATGCAAATATTTTAAATCTGAGTTAAATTATACTCATAAAATATAAATATATAAAAAGGGTTCTTAAGGACCCTTTTTATATATGATAATTGTTCTATGAAAAATCAAAACTTACATTATGATTATAGAAAATACAGGTGTATTTTACTATTCATATATAACATACATATTT
This sequence comes from Clostridioides sp. GD02404, assembly GCF_045898275.1. Lineage (NCBI taxonomy): Bacteria > Bacillati > Bacillota > Clostridia > Peptostreptococcales > Peptostreptococcaceae > Clostridioides > Clostridioides sp. GD02404. Next base: position 137,067 of record NZ_JBJOCA010000004.1, on the reverse strand, counting down.
TTTTGAATGATTCATATGCAATATAACTATTAAATTAGTATATTTGTCATAAATATGAGAAAGTGATAGTAATTAATATATATTATAATATGTATATTCAATACATTTTTTGGAAATTATATTTATGATGTACTGTGGAAAATATTAAAGAAAAGAATATAATAACATATTATTTGATTAAACAAAGTATTGAGAAAAAGGCAATCTAGAACCTAAATAATAATAACAATATTACTGTGTTTACGCAAAAAAATTGTACAACATTTTAGATTGTAAAGTAAAGGATTAAAATAACTAATTACAATAGCAAGTTGTAATTAAAAGTCCGTGATATAATGAATAAAGAAGCAACAAATATAAAATTATTGACATAATAGTAATTAGTTACTATAATAAAAAGTAACTAATTACTATTTGTAAATAGTGATGGAAAGTTTGAGGATTAGCATATAGAGAGGGACAAAAAATGGATATAGAAACTTTAATGAAAAAAATTGTGGTGGATGATGATAGTAGGAAACAAGCTATATTTGCAAATTTGTTTGTAATGCAAAATAAACTTCAAACTGCATGTGACAAGTTAGACCCAGAACTTACAATGAAACAATGGTTACTTTTAGCACTTGCAGAATCTATAGATGAGACTGTGACATTGACTAAGCTTGGAGAGCTTATGGGATGCTCACGACAAAATGTAAAGAAATTAGCTGTTGCTTTAGAAAAAAAGGGGTTTGTACAAATTGAAAAAAATGAAAAAGATTCAAGAGCTACTTGCCTTTTAACAAAGGATAGAGTAGAAGAGTATTCAGAAAGAGTAAGAGATATGCAAATTAAAGTATTAGAGCTTTTATTTAAAGATTTTACAGAAAAAGAGGTAGAACAATTATTTTCTGGGATTATGAAATTAAGCAGAGGAATTGAGTATGTAAGAGATTATGTAGAAGACAATAATTTATAAGATAGAAAAGTAAAAAATCAACTTGGTATGGCATCAAAAGGAGATAATTTATGGAAAATACAGTAGTGATTTACAAAAGTAAATATGGAGCAACAAAAAAATATGCTAAATGGCTTTCAGAATTATTGATTTGTGATAGTTTTGAGATTAAAGATATAAACATAGAAAAAATTATGAAATACGATACTATTATCTTAGGAGGAGGTCTTTATGCTTGTAATATAGCAGGGATTTCTTTTCTAAAGAAGCATTATGAAGAATTAAAAGGAAAAAATCTAATAGTTTTTGGTGTAGGAGCATCACCATATAGTGATGAAGTATTAAAAAAATTAAGAGAAGCTAACCTTAAAGATGAATTAGATGAAATTCCTTGTTTTTATTGCCGTGGAGAATGGAATGAAACAAAAATGTCATGGTTAGATAGTGTACTTTGTGGTTTTTTAAAAAAAGCTATAGCCAAACAAGAGCGTAAAGGACTTAAACCAGCAGAAGCGCCATTGTTGTCAGGAGAAAGTTTTGAATGGTGTGATAAAGAATACTTAAAGCCAATACTTGAATATTTAGACAATATTAAAAGTATAAACTTATAAGTATCTTTAAATATGAGATGTTATAAAAATACATTATAGAATATTTACAAAATAATTTTGTGAATGATAACCTATAATTTGATTGTTCATTATAGTGTTATAATTTAAAAATCATTCAATTTTAAAATATGATTACTAGCCTACTTATTTAATTAAAGGGGCTTTTTTTATTGATAAATTTATGTTATATTTATGTGAATTTCTTAGAATATAAATTGGTAAAATAAAAGTATATAGAATTTTATCTACAATATAAAATAGAAAAATTCTTCAAGAGGGGATTTTAAATAATGGATATAAATAAGTTAGTGATGCTTCAAAGGCAATATTATAATACAGGAAAAACAAGAGATATATCATTTCGCCTAGAAAAGTTAAAAAGATTGAAGTCAGTTGTATTAGAAAATGAAGAAAAAATACTTTTGGCATTAAAGAAAGATTTAAATAAGTCAAACTTTGAAGGTTTTATGACAGAAGTAGGTATGTTTTATAGTGAACTTGATTTTGCTATAAAAAATATAAGAAAATGGGGTAAGACAAAAAGAGTTAAATCAAGTATGGTTAACTTTCCATCTGTATCTAAGATTATTCCACAACCTTATGGTGTTACACTTATAATGTCACCTTGGAATTATCCGTTCCAGTTAGCACTTATACCATTAGTATGGTCAGTGGCAGCAGGTAATTGTGTTATATTAAAGACATCTGAATATTCTGTGTCAACATCTGGTATAGTTAAAGAGATAATTGAAAAGATTTTTTCAAAAGAGTATGTTGCAGTTGTTCAAGGTGGTCAAGAAGAAAGTGAAAAATTATTATTAGAAAGGTTTGATTATATATTTTTTACAGGAAGCACTAATGTTGGCAAAATAGTAATGAAATCAGCATCAGAGTATTTGACTCCTACAACTTTAGAACTTGGAGGAAAAAGCCCTTGTATTATTTTAAAAGATGCAGATATAGACCTTACTGCAAAAAGGCTTACATGGGGAAAACTAATAAATGCAGGGCAAACTTGTGTAGCGCCAGATTATGTATTAGTACATGAAGATAGGAAAGATGAATTAATAGAAAAAATAAAATATTATATTATTAAGTATTTTGGAGATAATCCATGTAATAATGAACACTTTCCTAAAATTATAAATGAAAGACATTTTAATCGTATAGTATCTCTTATCGATATAGATAAAGTAGTATATGGTGGAGATTATAATAATGAGAAATTAAAAATAAAGCCAACTATAGTAAATGATGTTACTTGGGATGACAATATAATGAAGGAAGAAATATTTGGACCTATATTTCCTATTTTAACTTATAAAGACTTAGATGAAGTTGTACAAGAAATTATACAAAGACCAAATCCATTAGCACTTTATATTTTTACAAAAAATAAGAAGCTAGAAAATAAAATTTTAGAAATGATTCCAGCAGGTGGATGTTGTATCAATGATACAATTACACATATAGCTACAAATTACTTGCCATTTGGTGGAGTTGGTGAGAGCGGAATGGGTTCATATCATGGAAAAGCTGGGTTTGATACATTTACTCACTATAAGAGTGTCTTAAAGAAATTAAAATTAGATATTCCTATCAGATATGCACCATATAATGATAAATTAATTAAGATTCTAAAAAAAATAATGTAGATTATATTGTAGAAAGATGAATATAAATAAAATTGAGAACTTGTATTCTAATTATACTTTATAGAATTTAAAATTTTAATTTGGTATATTTGTTATAAAAGTAGTGATTTTGTGATAAAATTTAGTTATATAGAAATAAGGAGGAAAAAATGAAAATTAATTGGAATACAAAGTACACAACAATAGCAATTTATACATTTATAATAGCTGCTTGTAGTATTATATTTTATCTAGTATCATCACAAATCGATGTGTTTTCTAATAATTTAGATGCTATATTTACAACTTTACAGCCTTTTATAATAGGATTTGCTATTGCATATCTTCTTAATTTTATTTTGAAATTTTATGAAGATAGAGTTTTTATAAAAAGTGAGAAATTAAAAAACCTAAAACAAAAATCAAAAAGAGGATTGGGTCTTTTATTAACATATGCAACAGCCGCATTGATACTTTACTTATTTATGTATTTCGTGTTGCCTCAAGTAATTGAGAGTATTGTTGGACTAGCAAATGATATACCTATGTATGTAAATAATGCAACTAAGCTTATTGATAAATTAATGACTGATTTAAATCTTGATGAACAATATTTTAATTTAGCAGTAGATAAATGGAATGAATTTGTTGCATATATTATAAAATTTGTAACTGATTTAATACCGATATTAGGAAATATGTTAAAGAATGTAGCTTCTAGTATATGGAATATTGTTTTAGGATTAATTGTTTCAGTTTATCTACTAATTGATAAAGAAAAATTCTATGGATTAAGTAAAAAAATAACTTATGCAGTATTTACAGAAACACAAGCTGCGAGAATTTTAGAATTGACTCATAGAAGTAATTATACATTTGGAAGATTTCTAGGTGGGAAGATATTAGACTCATTTATTATAGGTATTCTAACATTTGTAATACTTACAATAGTTAAAATGCCATATACATTATTAATATCAGTTATAATTGGTATTACAAATATAATACCTTTCTTTGGACCTTTATTTGGAGCTATACCATCAACACTAATAGTATTGTTTGTATCTCCTATAAAAGCTTTATGGTTATTGTTAATTATATTAATAATACAACAAATAGATGGAAATATTATAGGGCCTAAAATACTTGGAGATTCAATTGGTATATCTGCATTTTGGATTTTATTCTCATTGTTGGTTGCAGGAAAATTATTAGGATTTGTTGGAATGGTTATAGGAGTTCCAATGTTTGCTGTAATTTATTCTATAATTAAAGATGTTGTTGAAGGTAAATTGGATAAAAAGGGATTACCAACAGATACCTCCGATTATATGTAGCCAAAACAGATATTATGTGTAATTAAAAATATATAAATTAAGAAATCTTTAAAGCACTGAGAAGCTTAAACTCTTGGTGCTTTTTAGATATAAAATCATTATAGAAGAGGTGTTTTTTGTGGCGTTTATAGAATGTAAATTTAAGTCTAAATATACAGGAGGAGAAACTGATGTAATTGTAGTTTTACCTGTAGCAAATGGAAAAGAACTTTTTAGTGGTAAAGAGATATATGATTTTGAGGGTAAGTTTAAAACATTATACTTATTTCATGGTTTAGAAGATGACCAAAGTTCATGGATTAGATATACTAATGTGGAACATTATGCTAAAAATAAAAATATAGCTCTTGTAATACCAAGAGTAGAAACTAGTTTTTATACAGATATGGTGTATGGGCACAAGTATTTTACCTTTGTAAGTGAGGAATTACCTAAGTTTGTTAGAGCTATATTTCCTTTATCAGACAAGAGAGAAGATAATTTTGTAGCTGGCATGTCTATGGGTGGATATGGTGCGTTAAAGTTAGCACTTTCAAAACCAAAAGAATTTTCAGCAGTTGCAAGTTTTTCTGGTTCACCTGACATGATTCATGAGTTAGAAAATCAACAAATAGAAACTAATGCAGATATTCTATTTCATGATTTTGGAAGACCAGAGGATGCTAGAAATAGTGATAACGATTTACTTTACATACTTAAGAAACTTAAAGAAAGAAATGAAGATATTCCTAAAATTTATCAATTCTGTGGTGATAGGGATTTTTTATATGAAAATAATCAGACATTTAAGAAATATGCAGAGTCTTTAAATGTAGATGTTATATATGAAGAGTGTGTTGGAGGTCATGAGTGGCGTCTCTGGAATTTATGGATAAAGAAGTTTATAGATATGATTGTGTAGGTACTTATGGTATTAAGAAAAAATATTAAAAAATATCTTTAAATATAATAAAGACTGAAATCCTAAAATCTAATTATGATTCTAATATTTCAGTCTCTAAAAGTTCAATAAAGTTTTATTAAGTTCTTATACGAGTTATTATTGGTGTGAAGTTATCAACTATATCTATATAGTATTTACTCAGTTCTTCTAAAATATCTTCACATAAATCAGTGCTATGACCAAGGTTAATGAGGAATTGTTTTGTAAAATATCTTATTACAGCTTGAGAAGATATATCATACTTGTGTGAAATATAAACTCTAATTATCTCAGGTTTCATGGCAAGTATACCAATACAAGAAAGTATTAACTCGTCATGTTCTATAGATTCTTTATCATTAACATATCTCTTCATTACCATTTCAGTTACACTTCGTTGATAGCTTAAAATAGCTTCTTCATAAGCTATATCTAAATAAAAATTCCTATACGCTTCATTTTTTAGAAGAAAACAAAGGTCAGCATTCATGGCAAGAAAGAACATCATCATAGTACCTTCTTCATGATAATTATAGATTAAAGACTGCATTTCGTCTCTTATATCTTCATATATTATAGCCCCTATTTCGCTTTTACTTGAGAAGTAATAACTTATTAGACCTAAATTTATATTAGCTCTTTCTGCAATTTGCCTAGTTGTCGTTTTATGATAACCTTGTTCAAAAAATAATTCTCTAGCAGCACTTACAATACTAGCTTTTGTTTCTTTTCCTTTTTCTGATTTTGACATATTTACTGTATATACCTCTCTTTTCAATCTTTTTTTGAAAATTTGCTAACTATAAATATTGTAATAGAACCACCTATTATAGGAATTAAAATTCTGTCAAAGACAGTAAGAATGCCAACCATATTTAATAATGCCAATATCATACTTACTATAACAGCATAGATAGCACCTTTTTTTGTAGCACCTTTCCAGCAAAGGCCAATTACAAATGGTGCAAATATTACACCTGTACATAATGGTGCTGGCCAAAATAATAATTCTAATAAACTATCAAATTTAAGTGCTATAATTGCACCTGCTACAGCTGTTAAAGCTGAAGCAATTTGAGAATATTTTAAAGTATTTTTCAAATCATTAAATTCTATATCAGGATGTAATAATTTGTTGTAAATATCTCTTGATATGATAGCACTCATTGAAGTCATTAATGAATCTGCAGTAGACATTATGGCAGCTAATATAGCAGCTAAGAATAATACAGAAATTAAAGGTGGTAAAGTTGTTGATATCATTTGAGGTAAAACCTGGACAGATGATATGTTTGGAAATAAACTACCACCAATAGCTCCAATTATTCCTATAGGAAAAGCAAGAAACAATAGTATAAATCCTGCAATTATACTACTTTTAACTGCATTTTTAGCATTATCAGCACATTGATATCTTAAAAAACTTTCATAAGAAAATATTGAGCCTAAAACTAATGGTAAAACCGTATACATAAAATCACTAATCGATTTATTTCCTGGAAAGAATGGTTCTTTTACCATTGATTGTAACATAAGTAAAGGGTTGTCGCCAACTAATTTTAAGCTTATATAAGCCACTATTGGTAAAAATACTACACAAATAGCAAGTTGAATAAAAGCTGATACTGCAACTCCCCACATTCCTGATGTATAAGTATATATAATGATTACTATGACTCCTATAATTACTGCTACATCATAAGGGATGCCAAATGCAGTAGATACAGAACCAAAAGATATTAATTGACTGCCCATGATGGCTAATATTGATATTGGTGTCACAAGACTTTGATAAGTTCTTAAAAATACACTATGACCATATCTAGTTTCAATATAGTCTGCAGGTGTTATATCACAAGATAAACTCCTTAACTTTCCTGCAAAAAATGCGTTTATAAAACAAGCCAAAGCCGCACCTATAGTAGAGTACATACCAACCCATAACCCTCTTTCAGCTCCCCATTGAACTCCACCTACTAAGCATCCTCCTCCAAAAGATGTAGCAGCGATAGTTGCGGCGAGTATGGGTAAAGGAAGATTTCTACCTGCAATTAGGAAATCAGATGCCGTTTTAACTTTTTTAGAAAAATAAAAACCAATCCATATGTACACTGCACACGTAGCAATTAAAAGTAACATAGTTTCTTCTCCTTTATAAAATATTTTAATAAAATTTATAAAATATATTTTAAATATATTTTATATAAAAGTAGTACGATATTTATTTTTATTAGTTTTGGATTAGTATAGCTATAACAACTTATAGTACTATGTAGAATTACATAAAAAGAAAAAATTGAAAATTCTGAAATTGATATTTATAATGATGTTTGTCTGATAGATTCTTTTTGTAATTGTAACATGCTTTTATTTTTAAATCAATAGTACATGTATAAAAATAAAAGAAATTTAAAGGAGAAAAAAATATTTTTAATATCTAGGCGTAGTATGGAAAAATCTTGAATAAATTATTCTTGAATAAATTTATTGGAATTTAAAATTATCAAAAATTTGATAAAATAATTTGAAATATATGTTTTAATGATATTTTAAAACGGCAAAACAATAAAAGACAAACTTAAATTAAGTTAAATCAGCTTTAAAGTTAATTTTAAAGGCAAAAAATAAAAATAAAAAAGTGTTTGACAATTATGAATTTTGAGAATATAATTAAATTAAAATTATACACATATAAAAAAATAGACTGAATCAAAAAGAAAAAGGAAAAGATTCAGAATATAAAATATTATACGTGAATAATAAAAAAGTAATTAAATTTTATAAGGGAGGGGTAGATGTGAGTAGTCAAGAAAGCAAACCAAAAGGAAACCTTATATCAAATTTTAGAGATGATATGAGAGACCCTAAGAAAAGAGCAATATACACATATTCAAGTTCTATAAACCTAGCATACAATTTTATAGGTTATTTTGTATCAACAGTAACAAATATCTTTTTAACTGATGTAGCAAAGCTTGGTGTAATTATGGCAGGTGGTATGCAAATTGTACAATCTTTCATAAAAATTGCTGTAGCTCCTATAACAGGTACAGTATTTGACAAGCAACCATTTAAAAAAGGAAAATATTACCCATGGCTTAGATATACACCCGCAGCATTGGCATTGACATATGGGATATTTTTCATAGTTCCATTGATGAAAATAAGTCCAGCATTACTTTTACCTTTAATGACCGCTTTATTATTAATAGCATCTTGTGCTCAACAAGTAGTTTTTACTATAATTTATGCTATTTACCCTGTAGTAGCTAAAACACCTAAAGATAGAGTTATAGGTTCAACTACTACAAACATATTTAAAGAAGTCGGTAAATTTTTAGTAGGTTTTTCATATCCGTTATTATTAGTTTTATTTGCAGATGTATTAGGTGGAGAAGGAATGGGTTATCTAGGTACCTATTTATTCTTTGCAGCAGGATGTCTTTTAGTATTTTGGTTTTCTTCAACAGAGATAATAAAATCTGGCGCAGAAGATGAAGTTCTTCAAAAAGAAGAAAAACCAAAGATTAAAGCAAGTGAGATGGCAAAAGCTCTATTTACTAATGTTCCACTTATGATGGCATTTTGTCTAGAATTTCTTATATGTATAAGATCTATAGGTCTAGGGCCTTTAGCTCCATATTATTTTAAATATGTAATAGAAGATGAACGTGGGTTAGCCGTATTTTTATCAATAATGCCTTTAGTAAGTGTAGCGTTCATGTTCTTCGCACCAATATTTATAAAAATATGTAGAGAACAAAAACTAGCTTCAATAATTTCTTTTTCTATATGCGCAATATGTCACTTATTAGTTGCATGGACTCCTTGGGGAAAAACTACTTTAGGTGTAACTATGTTACTGGCAATTGGTGGTGGTTTTGCAAATGTAGTATCAATAATAAACCTTAACTTCTTTGCTGGTTCTTGTGACTATGGACATTGGAAATCAGGAAAAGATTTACCTGGTTTAAGTATGTCATTATATCCAGTTGCAATACAAGTGGGCGTGTTACTTGCAACTACTATAAGAACAGTTTTGATGAATTCAATGGGATATCAAGCTGATATGGTAGTTACAGAAGCAGTTAAAAGTGGCTTCATAAACATGATTTCTTATTCTATGGCAATACCTTTAATAATAGCTGTTGTTATAGCCATCTTATATCCAGTAAGTGATAAGAAACTGAATCAAATAAGAGAAGAATTAAATCAAAGAAATGCTTAGTTAAAAGAGATTTAAATAGATGATTAATTTTAAAATATTAAAGTAAGTAGACGCGATGGCGTTTATATAAATGAAAATACATATACAGAGGGGGCTTTTAAAAAATGATAGAAAAATTATTGAGAAATACAGTAAAAGAGTTACATCAATACGTTCCAGGTGAACCAATAGAAAAAGTTAAAGAGAAATATGGTGTAAAAGAAATAATAAAACTAGCTTCAAATGAAAATCCTCTAGGTCCATCACCAAAAGCAATGGAAGCTATGATTGAAATGTTAAAACAAGGTCAACTTTATCCAGAACCAGAAGCTAATGAACTTAGAAGAAAATTAGCTGACAAGCTAGATTTAAAACCAGAAAACTTTATTGTTGCTAATGGTGCGGATAACGTTATCACATTAATAGGTGAAGCTTTTATAAATAGAGGAGATGAGGTTATATACTGTGACCCAACATTCCCATCATATAGAACTGCAACTGTAAAAAATGAAGGAATACCAGTAGAAGTACCTTTAACAAAAGATTATAAGTATGATTTACAAGGTATATTAGATAAAATTACAGATAAAACAAAATTAATATGTGTATGTAATCCTAATAATCCAACAGGAACAATTGTGGATGATAAAGAGTTGGAAGCATTTTTAAAGAAAGTCCCTGAAAACATTATAACTATATTAGATGAAGCATATATAGAATTTTTAACAGTACCTAATTATGTAGATGGACTTAAGTATGTAAGAGAAAATTACAATGTTATAGTAACAAGGACTTTCTCTAAAATATACGGTCTTGCAGGTCTTAGAGTAGGGTATGGTATTGCTAAAGATGAGATAATAAGAACTTTATTTACAGTAAAAGAGCCTTTCTCTGCAAATCGTGTTGCTATAAGTGGAGCAACAGCAGCACTTGATGATGATGAATTTATAAAAGAAACATATGACTTGAATAGAGCAGGAATGGCTTATTTTAAAGAAGAGTTTACAAAAATGGGATTTGATGTTGTTGATTCACAATCAAACTTCCTTTATGTAGACATGAAGACAGATGTACCAAAGCTATTTGAAGATTTGAAAAAAAGAGGATTTGTAATAAGACCAAGTGCTACACATGCACGTGTAAGTATTGGAACTATGGAAGAAAACCAAAAATTTGTAGCAGTTTTGAAGGAAATATTAAATTTTAAAGAAGAACCAAGCATTGGATAATAGGTAGAAATATTACGAAATGGGGTGTAGATATGAGCTTAAAAATAAACGCAGAGAGATGTAAAAGTTGTGAATACTGCGTTATATCTTGTAAAAAAGGAGCATTAAAAATATCAGATAACATAAATAAAGAAGGATATGCTCATGTAGAAGTTGATGAAAGTAAATGCATACTTTGTGGAATTTGCTATCAAGTGTGTCCAGATAATGTTTTTGAAATAATTAAAGAAGAAGCATGTCAAGAAGCTTAGAAGGAGTTGGAATAATATGAAGAAGATGTGGAAGGGGAACCACGCCATTGCAGAAGCAGCTCTAAGAGGTGGTTGTGAGTTTTATGCAGGATATCCAATTACACCACAAACAGAGGTAATGGAATTTTTATCACATAGAATGTCTGAACTTGGAAGAACTTTTATACAATCTGAAAATGAAATGGCTGCTATATATATGGTATATGGAGCATATGCAAGTGGAATGAGGTCTATGACAAGTTCCTCAGGACCAGGAATATCTCTAAAACAAGAAGGGATTTCATATTTATGTGCAAATCACTATCCTTGTGTAATCGTAAATGTACAAAGATGGGGACCTGGACTTGGTTCACTGGATTCAGCACAGACAGACTACTTAAGAGATACTAGAGGGGGAGGAAATGGAGATTACCATTTAATCGTTTATGCACCAAACAGTATCCAAGAAACTGTGGATTTAATGTACAATTCGTTTGATGTAGCAGAGAAATATAGAGTACCTGTTGAAATTTTGACAGAAGCAGCTTTAGGTCAAATGATGGAACCAGTAGAATTTCCAGAGTTCAAGAAGAGAGAAGAAGATTTAGGTTGGACTTATGATGGAAGTAATAGAGACCATGCAAAAGTTGCAGATAACCAAAAACCAGCTTTTTGTATGGAAAAACGTATGAGAATAACTGAAAATGAACAGCAATGGGAAGATTATCAAGTCGAAGATGCGGAATATGTGTTTGTAGCGTTCGGTATACCATCAAGAACAACTATGAATGCTGTTAGAAGACTTAGAGAACAAGGTGAAAAAGTTGGAATAATAAGACCAATAACAGTGTGGCCTTTCCCATATAAGGCATTTGAAAAGGTAAATAAGAATGTAAAAGGATTTATATCAGTAGAGTCAACAGATACAGGTCAGTTAGTAGAAGATGTTGCTTTAGCATCAAAAAAAGTATGTAAAGAAAATGTACCTGTTTATGGACTATTCAGTGGAAATCATATACCAAAAACACTGCAAGTAATGGACACTTATAGCAAAATAAAATCTGGCGAAATCAAGGAGGTGTTCTAATATGGCTACAGAAAAATTAACACCTAGCGTTGTTTCAATACCAAACAAATTTTGCCCAGGTTGTGGTCATGGAATAGTAAACCGTATAATAGCAGAAGTAATAGAAGAACATGGATATGAAAAAAATCATGTATTAACTTTGGGAGTTGGTTGTGTTTGTAATATGAATTTTAGCTGGAATGGAGATAAGATGCAAACTGCACATGGTAGAGCTTCATCCACAGCTATAGGAATTAAAGTAGCACTTCCAGAAACATTAGTAATGACTTATCAAGGTGATGGAGATGCTTATGTTATAGGTCTTTCTGAAACTTTAAATACCGCATATAGAAATCATAATGTTACTGTATTTGTAATAAATAACAATAACTTTGCGATGACTGGTGGGCAAATGTCATGGACTACTATGCCAGGTCAAGTTACAACAACAAGTGTAAATGGAAGAGATATAAACACTACTGGTAGTCCATTAAAAGTTCCTGAAATGATGGCAGACTTCTTTGATGTAGCATATGTAGCAAGAGGTTCAGTTCATAGTCCAAAGGAAATAATTAATCTAAAAAAATATATAAAAAATGCAATAGAAGCTCAATTGAATGGAGAGGGGTATTCATTAGTTGAAATATTAGCACCTTGTCCAACTAACTGGGGTGTATCATTAGAGAAATCTATCAAGTGGATGGAAGAAGAAATAGTGCCATATTACACTCTTGGCGAATTTAAGCAAAGGGATGGTGAATAATTATGGAAAAAGAGTTAGTATTTGCAGGGTTTGGTGGTCAAGGAGTTTTAACTCTTGGTCTAATTGTAGCTGAGTCAGCACTTGAATTAGGAAAACAGGTAACTTGGATGCCTGCATATGGTCCAACTATGAGAGGTGGAAAAGCATATAGTGTAGTAAAGTTTTCTGATGAGAGTATAGGTGGACCTGATATGGAAGAAATAGATGTTTTAGTAGCAATGAATAAGCCATCTTTAGATTATATAAACTTAGTCAAGGAAGGTGGAACAGTAGTTATTAATACATCTGTAATAGATGATAATATAGCATTAAGAGAAGATATAAATGTAGTTAAAATAAATTGTCAAGAATTAGCTCAAAAAGTAAACAATCCCAAGGCAGCAAATATAGTAGTACTTGGAGCATTAATTGCTAAAACTGGATTACTTGAAAAAGAATTAGCTTTAAAAACTATGTGTGATTTCTTTGAAGAGAAAGGAAAAGGTAAATTCAATATTCAAAATAAAGCAGCATTCATGGAAGGCTATAATAACGCCATTTAATAAATTACCCTTATCTTAAATGATTTATCTCAAGATTTAATAATCTTTAGTGCCAAGATAAGTTTCATCTTGAGATAAAATTCATTTAAAATCACAACTATAAAATATAGGAGAGTGAATTTATGAGCTTGGAAAAACTTATTAGACCAAAGAGCATTGCTATAGTAGGAGTTACTGATAAGCTTGGCTTTGGTAGAAGTGCAGCACTTAGTATAGTAAAAAGTAAAGATACAGATAGAGTATATTATGTAAATCCTAAAAGAGATAAATTGTTTGGAAGAGATTGCTATAAAACGATACAAGAAGTACCAGAAGTGGTAGATTGTGTAGTAGTATGTACACCTAGAAATATAGTTCCATCTGTATTAAAAGATTCTGGAGAATTGGGAACAAAAGCAGCTGTAGTATATGCTAGTGGATTTGCAGAAGAAGGAACAGAAGAAGGAATAGATTTAGAAAATCAACTTATAGAAATATCAAATACATATGATATGAAAATATTAGGTCCAAATTGTATGGGATTATTAAATTGTATAGATAAAGTTAATCTATGGGCAGGTGGTTCTAAATGGGATTTAGATACTAAAAAACCTGGGATAGGAATTGTAGGTCAAAGTGGATTTATAACTGCAGAGATTGTTTCAAGTGATTATTTTAATATATCTTATGGTTTCTCAACGGGAAATGGAAATATAGTTACATTAGAAGATGCTGTTGACTTCCTTGTAGATGATAATTACGCATCAGTAATAGCTATATATCTTGAAGGTTTAAAAAATCCTCAAAAATTTATAGACTCTCTAAAAAGAGCTGCACAAAAGAGAAAACCAGTAATAATATTAAAATCAGGAAGGTCAGAAAAAGGAGCTATTTCTGCTGCTTCTCATACAGGAAACTTAGCTGGCTCGAGTAAGGCTTTTGAAAGTATTTTTGAAAAATATGGAGTGATTTCGGTAGAGAATTTGGAACAATTTATGTGTTTAGCACAGGCTTTTAGTGTTCTAGATGGTAACTTGCCTACAAATTCTAATTTCGCAGCAATAAACTTCTCAGGAGGAGAAAATACTATTTGTGCAGATTTAGCAGAAGAAAATGGTGTAGACCTTGCAGAAATATCTTCTGAAACGAAAGAAGAAATGAAAAATTATCTTCCAGGATTTGCGACACCTAAAAATCCATTAGATGCTACAACTGCGTTATTCCATGAAAAGGATATGATAGTAGGTCTATTACATACATTTGAAAAAGATGATAGTGTTGGATTTACTATGGTAGGTGCAAATATAAGAGATGAAGAAAATGAAATGCATGAGACACTTTGTCAAGCTGTAAGTGAAGCAAGAGAACAAGGGTTAAGGAAGCCTGTGTTTGCAGTTCCAACGCTTGAAGGAAATAGATATCTAAATTATAGAACTAGATTAGAAGATAATCAAGTACCTATAATGTCATCAGTTGGAACTACGTTTACTTGTTTTAATAAAATGGCTAAATTTGTAGATTATGATTATTCAAAGAGAACTTTAGAGTTTGAGGCTGTTAAGAAAAGAGAATCAAATAATGTAGTAGCTCTATCAGAGTTAGATAGTAAGATTGAGATGAAGAAATATGGAGTACCAGTGCCAGGGCAAGGTAATGCAAAAAGTATTGATGAATTAGATGAAATTTTGAAATATATTAACTATCCTGTTGTTTTAAAAATAAATTCTTCCGAAATATTGCATAAATCTGATGTTGGAGGAGTTAAAGTAGGAATTAAAAATAGAGATGAGGCAATAAATGCATATAATGAGATTTTAGCCAATGTAAAAAAAGAAAAACCAAATGCTAAAATTGATGGTATATTAGTTCAAGAAATGGTGGAAAGTGGTATAGAAATTATTATCGGTATTACTAATGATGACCAATTTGGTCCAATGTTACTAGTTGGTCTAGGAGGAGTATTTGTAGAAGTATTTAAGGATACTACTTTATATCCATTACCTATAAATCATGATGAAGCTATGATGATGCTTAGAAAATTGAAGTCATTTAAGCTTTTAGATGGATATAGAGGAAGCGAACCTTGTGATGTTGAAGCCCTTGCAGACATGATGGTTAAGTTAGGAAAATATGCCTATGAAAATAAAGATGAAGTTAAAGAAATAGATTTAAATCCAGTGTTTGTATATCCTAAAGGAAAAGGTGTATGTGCAGTAGATGCTTTAATAGTTAAATATAAATAGCTCATAAGTTTTGGTATTCAACCATAATTAAAGTACTGGCTGAAAATCACATTTATAAATTGAGTAGTGTGATTTTCAGTCACCCCAAATTTTAAATTTAAGTATCTTAAAGTGAAAATAGATTTTTAAAAATTATAAAATAGAACTGTATAAACAATAAAATACTACATATAAAACGAATAATAAAAGGTGTCTTAATGCAAATAATCAATGTTGATTTTCATTAAGACACCTACTTTATTATATTAAAAGGTTTTAAATACTATATTGTTACAGGTGGATTTGTTGGGGCTGCATATGCACGATTAGCAAATTCCTGGTCAACAAAGAATAGACCACCTTCTCCAGCAAGTTTAACACGCTTTATATTGTCTTCACAATTTGTTTCTTCCTCTGCTTGTTCAGATATAAACCAAAGTAAGAACTGAGAAGTTCTAAAGTCTGCCTCAGAGTTTGCTACAGCTGCTAAATTGTTTATTAAAGATGTAACCTTTTTTTCATGAGCTAATGTACGCTCAAGAATATCCATTGCAGAAGTAAAGTCTGAATCTGGCATTGGGATAGCATCAAGTTGAACTTTTCCTCCTACATTATGTAAATATTTGTAGAAAAACATAGCATGGTCTGTCTCTTCTTTATATTGAACATAAAACCAATTAGAAAATCCTTTAAGTCCTTCTGCTTCAAGGTAAGAAGACATAGAGAGATAAAGATATGCAGAATATAATTCATGGTTAATCTGCTCATTAAGTAATTTTTCCATTTTAGCTGAAATCATTTTCATACCTCCAAATTTTAAACGCTCTTATAAAATATAATAATATTAAATGGAAAAATATTCAATAAAAGTGTTTAAATATTTTACATATTTAATAAAAATTTATACTTCCATTAAAAAATTTGTAGCTGACAATGGCTATAGAGCCGATTAATGGTGCATTTGCTCCAAAATTTGAATGTTTTACACTTATTTTTTTATATTTAGAAAAACTTGCCGAAGCAGTTAGTTTTTTTAATAATGTATTTTCTATGAATGTGCCTGGTATATTAAAATCGTAGCCTATTATTATAGAACTACAGTCAATCAATGTAAGTGTATTTACTAATGCGTATGATATATATGTACAAAATTCATCAAGTAAAAACATAGCAAGAGTATCTTTATTATTTGCCTCATCTATTAACTTAACTAGAGAAAAGTCTTTACAGTTAATTAATGGAGAGTTAGGATAAATATGGCTCAATGATTCAACTCTTTTAATTAAATTACTAACACTTGTGTAATAATCCAAGCATCCATTATTACCACAACTACATAATGGTCCACTAAAATTAATAGATGTATGTCCTATTTCTCCACTCTGACCCAGATTACCAGTATGAAGCCTATTTTCCAGTACTAGACCAGCTCCAATACCATTCATTATGTGCAAGTATATATAATTTGATATATCTTTACCTAAACCATACATTTTTTCAGCTAAAGCACCTGAATTAGCATCATTTATCAAAAATATTGGCAAATCAGACATTTCTTCTATAAAATTAACTATATTTAGATTTGATACATTTCCAAAGTCTGGAGGATTCAATATAATACCATTTATATTATCTACTGGACCTATTGAAGAAATACCAATTCCAATTATATCTCTTTTATTATTCTTCATTATCTTAGTAAACATTCTTTTTATTATATCTTTTAAGACCTCATTTGATAGATACTTAGGGTAAGTTTCAGAAAGTTGTTTTACAATATTACCTTTCAAGTCTGAAATAATTACCTTACATATATTTCTTCTTATTAGAATTCCACAGATACAAGGTGATATATTAGAAATATCTAATAAAATAGGTTTACGACCTGATGAATGTGCATTTAAAGTTGATGACTCTATTTCTCTAATCATGTTTTCATTAATAAGTTCTGTAACTAGATTTGATAAAGTCATTTTGGTAAGTCCTGTAGACTTTGCTAAATCAACCCTAGACATAGGTGTATTTGTAGAAAGTAATTTCAATATTATTAACTTATTTTTAATTTTTACATCTTTTATGTTAGAACCTTGTTTGTTGCTCATCGTAAATCTCCTTAAATAAAGTTAAGTGTTTTATTTATTTTCAAGCACAATGTCACTTTATAAAACAGTAACATTTTTTAATTTGAAAATACCATTAATTAGAATATATCACATTATATATCATAAGACACATAAAAATATGTTAGAATTAAATTAAAATTGAAAAATATGTTTACATATTATATAGTAAAAACAGTATGTACTTAATAAAAAAATTGACACATAATAAATTTATTAAAAAATGTATTTTTAACAATATTGATAAAGAATTTACTTAATAATGAATAGATTCTGTAAAGATATAATCTGTTTGTTGTATACAATAAATTTCCATTTTGTAAAAAAATATAATAAATATGAGATATAAATGTCGATTTTTATTACAAATTGTTACTAAATATATGTACATATGTACTGAAACCTTAGAAATTGTAACTAAAATGTAAATTTTTCCTCTAATCTATCTAATATTATGGAAACTTTTTGTAATTTATGATATAATAACAAATATATAATTATTAAATTATAATAAATGACTATAGCATAGATGTAGTACTATGCTATAGTCATTTTTGAATTAAACTTGATATATCAAGGGGGAAGAATATGAGAACAATTAAGAGAGTTTTAGCATTAGGTCTAACATTAGCTATATTTCTAATAAATGTGCCTAATGTAAATGCATTAACATCAGATACTATTAAAGGTAACAATATATATGAGACGGCTGGATTAATAGCAGACAAAAAGAGTTATGATACAGCGATTATGGTAAATATGGATAGTTCGATAGCAGATGGTCTTTCAGCAAGTGGTCTTGCTGGTGCTGTTGATGCTCCAATTTTACTTGCACAAAAAAATAACATACCAAATGAAACGAAACAAAGATTAAAAAATGTCAAAAAAATATACATAATAGGTAAAGAATTATCAATAAGCAAATCAGTAGAAACTGAACTTAAAAACACAGGAGCACAAGTAACTAGATTAGGTGGAGATGACAGAATAAAGACTAGTTATAGTGTTGCTAAAGAGGTAAGTAGTATTAAAAAAGTTGATGAAGTGATATTAACTAATGCATATAAAGGAGAAGCTGATACTATAAGTGCAGCACCTGTGTCAGTAAGAGATGTAGCTCCTATAGTGCTTACAGATGGAAAGAGTGTTCCTTTTTCAACAAGTGATGTAAAATCATATGCAGTAGGTGGAAGTATATCTATGAGTACTAGCTTAGTTAATAAGACTAACTCTAAAAGACTTGGTGGCTCAGATAGATATGATACAAATAAGAAAGTTATAAAAGAATTTTATCCAGATGCATCAGAATTTTATTTAAGTGATGGATATGATTTAGTAAATGCACTTACAGGTTCTACAATTGCTAAAGAAAATCCAATTGTGTTGGTGTCAGAAAGTAGTGATAAATCTATATTAGCAGGAGCAGACAAAATTACTAGATTAGGTACAATAAGTGATAGCATATATAATAAATGTGTTTCTGCTGCACAGAATAATGGTGACTCATCTACAAAAGGTGATTCTCCTATGAAAAATGAGACAAGCATATTAGGTGAACCAACAGCTAGTTTAGAAGCTTGTTTAAAATGGGCTAAATCTAAAAGAGCTAATGATTTATTTATAGAATTAATACCAATATTGTATGATACTGCTGTTCAAGAAGGTGTAAATCCTGTATTAGCAGTAGCTCAATCTGCAAAAGAAACTGGTTTCTGTAATTTTGGTGGGGTATTAGATGCATCATTCAAGAATCCTTGTGGACTTAAGACTTCTTCAGGAGGTTCTGATACTGATAAGAATGCCCACTCAAGATTTGGTACGTGGGAAGAAGGAATCTTAGCTCAGATTCAACATTTATGCTTATATGCAGGACAAGATGGTTATCCACTTTCAAATCCAGTAGACCCTAGACATGAAAAATCTTTATTTGGGAAAGCTAAAACAGTTGAAGGTCTTTCTAATAATTGGGCTGGAGGTCAATATGGACAAGATTTAGTTAGAATGATGGGGGAAATTGAGGCTACAAAATAATTAAAGTATTAATTTAAGATATGCTTATTAAAGATTATCAAATAGCTGACAAATAAGGAATGATTATTGTGAAAAAGAGTAATATTTTTAGTATCATATTTCCCACAATTATAATGATATTAATGTTTTTAACCTTTGCTACAGATATATTTAATATACCAAATGTTCAAGCTAAAGGGATTTTTGTAATAGGAATGGTATTGATTTTTCCAGTTGCCTTTTTAATGCAGGGGATAGTTTGTGTATTAAATAAAACTAATTGGATTTTATCACTTGTAGTGTCTTTAGTAACTTATATAATATTAATGTATATATTTTTAAATGATTCAGCATATGTATATGTTTTACTTTATGCAGCTTTCTATATGATTGGGCATATAACTGCTAAACTCTATTACAAAATTAAGACTTTTAAAAGTTAAATAAAAAAGTGTATGAAAGAGAAGCATCTTTAATGATTTTCTAAAATCAAAATAGATGCTTCTTTTTTATGAAAGATTATGTAAATAAAATTTAACTCTTATAATATTCTTTTAACACTTGTATACAATGAACTCGTAGTATAATTGAGATAGATAAAATAAAGGGAGGGATAATATGAATTTAATAGATAATCATATTCATACTAATTTTTCAAGTGATGGAAAGGATTCGATGGAAGATACAATAAAAAAAGCTATAAGTATTGGTGTTAGATATTTAACTTTTACAGACCATTTAGAGCATGATGAAGGTAGAGGCTTTTGCATTAATTATAATGACTATGTTCCAGTGTTTAATAAGTTCAAAGAAAAATATAAAAAGGACATAGAGTTATTATTAGGAGTTGAAGTTGGTTATAGAAAACATCTAAAAAATGAAATAGATGAAATAATAAACTCTAATCCTTTTGATTTCATATTGTGTTCAACTCATACAATTGATAATATACCTGTTCCATCAAAGGAGTATTTTAAAGGGCTTAGCAAAGAAGATGCATATTATAAATATTTTAATAGTATACTTGAAACTAATCGTGAATTTAGAGACTATAACATATATGGGCATTTAGATTATATATCTAGATATGGAATATATTCAGATAATAGAGTTATATACAATGATTTTAAAGATGTTATTGATGAAGTTTTAAAATCAATAATCGATAATGGAAGTGGTATAGAGTTAAATACTTCTGGTTATAGATATGGATTAAATGCTATACATCCAAATGAAGATATATTAAAAAGATATAAAGAGCTTGGCGGATTTATAGTTACTGTAGGTTCTGATTCTCACAGAGTAGAAGATATATGTAGAGATTTTGATGTGGCTTATGATATGCTTAAGTATCTTGATTTTAAATATGTATCTTTATTTAAAGAAAGAGAAACTTATTTTATAAATATAGAAAAAGTTAAATCTAACAATATAGCTTAGAGCATGTTTTGAAATGAATTAACAGATAGTAAAAAAGTTAATAGTATAATATTGTATCCTCTAGAAAAATACTAGAGGTTTTTATTTTGCAAAAATAACTGGATAAAATTAAATTTAATAATATAATTTATTTTAACTTGGATAGCATATTGTTAATATATTTTACTATTATATATTTTTATTGTGATATAATAATAAAATATATTAACCTATCTTTAAATTATGTAAATTATTATAAAGGAGGGAGAAATTTAAATTGTCTAATAAAAATAAAAAGAATATAAATTTAAGCAATAAAATCAAAGAAACTACTAAAAAAAATTTAACAAAAGAAGCCATATTACATATACCAATGAGTAACTATGCCTATGGTTATGATAGAGAAACATTACATATAAGACTTAGAACTAAAAAAAATGAAGCAAAAAAAGTGATTTTGAGAATAGGAGACCAATATGTATGGGACAAAGGTGGTGCAGGAGGAGGAAATTTAAATGCATCTGGGATTGGTTGGTCTGGTGGTTCAAATATAATAATGGATAAAGAAGTAGAAACTGAATTATTTGATTATTGGATAGCTAAGTGCAAACCATTAAACAAACGTTCAAGATATGGGTTTATAATAGAAGGCCAAGAGGAAAAGATTCTATTTACAGAAAAAAGGATAATAGAGTTGGGCAATGAAAATGACGAAAAAGAATTGTGTGAGATAAGTAATTTTTTTGGATACCCATATTTAAATTATATAGATGTACCTAAAGTACCAGATTGGGTTAAAGAGACTATTTGGTATCAGATATTTCCAGATAGATTTGCAAATGGTGACCCATCTATAAATCCAGTAGGAGTGGAGGAATGGGGAGCTATTCCAACAAGAGATAATTTTACAGGTGGAGATTTGCAAGGTGTGATAGAACACTTAGATTATTTGAGTGATTTAGGGATAAATGGAATTTATTTTTGCCCTATTACAGTTGGAAATACAAATCATAGATACGATACAATTGATTATATGAAGATAGACCCTTCATTAGGAGATAAAGAGACTTTAAAAAGGCTAATAAAAGAAGCTCATAAGAGAAATATAAAAATAATGTTGGATGCTGTTTTTAATCATATAGGATACTATTCTAAACAGTGGCAAGATGTAATTAAAAATAAGGAAAATTCTAGGTATAAAGAGTGGTTCTATATAAAAGACATGAGCAAAGTTGATACTCCAATAGAACAAATAGATGAAAAAAATATACCTTATGAAACTTTTGGCTGTGAAAAGTATATGCCTAAACTTAACACAGAAAATTTAGAAGTAATAGAATATTTATTAGGTGTAGGAAAGTACTGGATACAGGAGTTTGATATAGATGCATGGAGATTGGATGTCTCAAATGAAGTAGACCACGTTTTTTGGAGAAAGTTTAGAGAAGAACTTAAAAAAATAAAACCAGATATATATATACTGGGGGAAATTTGGCATGGTAGTTTACCATGGTTGATGGGGGACCAATTTGATTCAGTTATGAACTATTTGATGTCAGAAGCTATGAAAAAATTCTTTTGTACAGATGAGATAAATGCTGAAGAGTTTAAATACATGATAAATGATATAATGGTAAGTTATCCAATGCAAGTTAGTGAAGTTATTTTTAATTTACTTGGAAGTCATGATACTACAAGGATACTGAATTATGCTAGAGGAAATGTTGATAGAGTTAAACTTGCATATTTGTTTATGTTTATACAATCAGGCAGTCCTTGTATATACTATGGTGACGAAATTGGAATGGATGGAGAACTGAGTTCAATATCTGAAGGACAAAGAAAATGTATGGAATGGAATGAAGAAAAATGGAATAAGGATATATTTGATTTTATGAAGAAGATTATTAGGCTTCGTAAAGAAAATAAAGAACTTAGGTCTATGTCAAATGAATGGATATTAGCAGATAAGGAAAATGGAACTATTCTACTAAAAAAAGAATCCATTTCCATAATAATAAATAATTCATCTAAAGATATAACTTTAAAATTACCAGATTATTTGTCTAATAGAAAAGTAAAAGATTTGTATGAAGAAAAAATAGTAGACTTAAAAGAAGAAATAAGAGTAGAAAAATACAAGTTCATCATTTTAAAATAATATAAAATGTATTTATAGAAGATAGATGAAATACGCTATCATAGACGTAAGTGCTAGTTCAAATAGAAACTATTTTCAGTAAAATAGATTCAGTATGTTTTTTATTTGAATAAAAACAAATATTAACACTTCTAATCATTCTGTAATTCAATAAGAAAAGTAATTACTGAATAGGTAGGGGGAAGGAGCGATATGAATGACTATAAAGAACATATAGTTATAGTAAAATCAGGAACTGTAAATTTAATCTTAGGTGTTATATTTTTATTAATTGGAATCGTTATAAATGTATTACTTCTATATGTTAAACAGTATTATATAGCAGTAATCACTTTTATATTTACAATGTATGGATTATTTTCAATTTTTGATTATACAAGAAAATATATTATTTTTGATTTACATAATATTAAAGTTCGTAAATGTATAGGAAGTGAAAAAGAGTATTCATATCATGATATCACTAGGATTTCAATAAATAATAAAAAACAAGGGTGTCCAGTTAAAATATATGTAGATAAAAGTAAAATTGTAACTTTTTTTATATCTGATAAAAATTACATGTCTGCTATAGCTGAGATGAAGCGAAGAGAGTTACCTTTTGATAATAAAGCCATAGACTATATATCAGATACTTCATTATGGGTTCCAATTCGAGATAATGAAATTAAAGAATTCTGTAATGAAGCATCACTAAAACTTGAAAATCAGATTCGGGAAAATCTGCATAAAATAGAAAAAGAATTGGGAACAGATATATCTTTTTCTTTTGGTATGGATGTTGAAGAAAATCCATTTGTATGTGTATTTTTAGTGTGTATTATGAAGAATAAAAACTATACAAAATTTGTAAAAAAATACAGGGGAAAAGAAGCATGGGCTATATTTCCAGTATATATAGTTGGACCACAATTATATAATAAAGAAATTGAAAAAGGAAAGTTTATTTGCAATATAAACTATTTAAATGCCTTTTCTGGAAGAATGTGGTCAAAGTTTTGTAGAGCAATAAAAAAACAAGGTGTAAAAGAAAGTGAAATGGAAATAGATTTTGAGTTAAAGACTGAATTAGAATAGAAAATTCTATAAATAATACCTTAAATGTAAGAGAGAAGGTATAAAATAAATTGATTATTAGTCTAAAAATTTCTTGTAGAAAGAGGAAATAAGAATGATTGAAGCATTTATATTTGATTTGGATGGTGTAATTACAGATACTGCATATTATCATTATATGGCTTGGAGAAAACTAGCTCATAAGGTTGGTATAGATATAGATACAAAATTTAATGAATCTTTAAAAGGCATAAGTAGAATGGAGTCATTGGACAGAATATTAGAATTTGGAAATAAGAAATATTTATTTTCAGAAGAAGAAAAAGTAAGAATGGCCGAAGAAAAAAACAATTATTATGTATCATTGATAGATGAGATAACTTCAAATGATATTTTGCCTGGAATAGAAAATTTATTAGGTGATATAAAATCTAATAACATAAAAATAGGTTTATCATCTGCAAGTAAGAATGCAACAAATGTGCTAAATCATTTGGGTATGAGTGATAAATTTGATTTTATAGCTGATGCAGGAAAATGTAAAAATAGCAAACCTCATCCAGATATATTTCTTATGTCAGCAGAAGGGCTTAATGTAAATCCTCAAAACTGTATAGGAATAGAAGATGCAAGTGCAGGGATAGATGCTATAAATTCTTCTAATATGTTTTCTGTTGGTGTTGGAAACTATGAGAATTTAAAAAAAGCAAATTTAGTTGTAGATTCAACAAGTCAATTAAATTTCGAATATATACAAGAAAAGTATAATGAGTATATGGTTAGGAGAGTCATATGAAATGTTTATTTAATAATATAGATGAATGGAAGATTATACAAGATAAGATTGAAATCAAAGAAAATAGATTAGCAGAATCTATAATGAGTATAGGTAATGGTTATATGGGTATGAGAGGAAATTATGAGGAAAATTATAGTGGAGATACTCATAAGGGGTCTTATATAGCTGGAGTATGGTTTCCAGATAAAACTCGTGTAGGATGGTGGAAAAATGGATATCCAGAATACTTTGGTAAAATCCCTAATTCAATTAACTATATAGGAATAAGAATTTTTATAGATGACATAGAATTAGACTTAGCAAAATGTAAGATTGAAAATTTTTATAGAGAATTAGATATGAAAAATGGTATTTTAAATCGTAGGTTTATTGTACACATAAGTGATAAAAAATTTGAAGTTAACATTATTAGATTTTTAAGCATATCAGTTAAGGAGTTAGCAGTAATTAAATACAGTATAAAAGCATTAAATTCTGATGCTAAAATAAAATTCATACCATATTTAGATTCAAACATAAAAAATGAGGATTCAAATTATGAGGAAGAGTTCTGGAATGGAGTTTCTTCAAGTTCTTCAGAATATCGAGGAAGCATACTTTCTAGAACAAAGGAAAATGCATTTAATACACCAGTATTTACTGTGGGTGCAATGATGTATATTAAGGCAAGAGGTAAGATAAAAGACCTATCTCATACAAATGAATATAATTACTGTGAGAATTCAATAACAATGGATATTCTAAAAAATGAGGTTGCTAGTATAGAAAAATATGTATCTATAACTTCAACTAGAGACTATAAGGAAAGTGAGCTATTAGGAAAATGTGAAGATATTTTAAATAGAGAAATATCTAAAGATTATGATGATATATTAAATGAACATACAACGTTATGGAATAAAAGATGGAAAAGTGCAGATGTAAAAATAAATGGAGATAAAAGTAGTCAACAAGGCATACGATACAATTTATTTCAACTATTTTCAACATATTATGGAGAAGATTCAAGATTGAATATAGGTCCCAAGGGCTTTACTGGAGAAAAGTATGGAGGGGCTACTTATTGGGATACAGAAGCATTCTGTGTTCCAGTATATCTAGGGGTAGCAGATAAGAAGGTAACTAGAAACCTTTTGGAATATAGATATAATCAATTGGAACAGGCAAAAGATAATGCAAAAAAACTAGGGCTTAAAGGTGCTTTATATCCAATGGTTACATTTGATGGAGTAGAATGCCATAATGAGTGGGAGATAACATTTGAAGAAATACACCGAAATGGAAGTATAGTATATGCAATATATAATTATGCAAATTATACAGGTGACTTTGAATACATAAAAGAAAAAGGAATCGATGTAATAATAGAAATAGCTAGATTTTGGGCTAGTAGAGTTCATTTATCTATAAAAAAAGATTTGTATATGATACATGGTGTAACCGGTCCAAATGAGTTTGAAAACAATGTCAATAATAATTGGTATACTAATTATATAGCTAAATGGTGCTTAGAATATGCTGTAGAAAATGTATTAAAATTAGACATAGAATATAGTGAATGTATTGATAGAAATAATGTAACTAAAGAAGAAGTTGAGCTATGGCAAATGATATCAAAAAAAATCTATCTGCCATATGATGATGAGTTAAAAATAATAGTTCAAAATGATAATTTTTTAGATAAAGAATTTATAGAAGTAAAGGATTTACCAAAAGAAAATCTTCCTCTTAATCAAAATTGGTCTTGGGATAGGATTCTTAGGTCGTGTTTTATAAAACAAGCAGATGTATTACAGGGAATTTACTATTTTGGAAATAGATTTACTAAAGAAGAAAAGAAGAGAAACTTTGATTTCTACGAAAAATATACTGTACATGAATCTTCTTTATCTTCTAGTATTTATTCCATTATTGCTTCTGAAATAGATGATTTGGACAAAGCTTATGAATTATACTCAAGAACTGCTAGGCTTGATTTAGACAATTATAATAATGATACCAATGATGGACTTCATATAACTTCTATGTCTGGTTCATGGCTTTCTATTGTACATGGATTTGCAGGTATGAGGACATGGGATGAAACATTATCTTTTGACCCTAAGTTACCTAAAGAATGGAGAGGTTATTCTTTCAACATAAGCTATAGAGATAATATTATTAATGTAGATGTATGTAGTGATTTAATTAAAATAGAAAATTTAAAAGGTAAGCCAATGAAAATTATTGTATATGGTAAAAAATATATATTAGAAAAATATATAAAAATTGATAGAAATAAATTTAAATAATATTTTTATTATGTTAATAGTTAAAATAAGTTTATCTAATTATGAATTTATTTTAACTATTTTTGTTTAATAGAAAACTATATATTATAACAATAATTGCGCTTTTAGTTAAATATATTTCATAAATCTTCATAAAATCTTCAAAATTTCGTAAAGAAAATGTAACAAAAATAAGATATATTGTATTCAGCAGATAATATAAGGGAGGACAATAATTATGAAGAATAAAAAATTCATTGTTATAATACTGATAATATCAGTTTTAATAGGTGTAGGAGTAAAAGAGTATTTCACCAGAGATATAAACAAGGAAGATATAGAGGTTAGTAAGTATATAAAATATTCTGATTTAGCAAGTAAAAATAATGTACAAGTTAACTGGAAGTATGTAGCTTCTATTGTTGCTATATTGAATAAAAACAACTTAAAAGAAGTTAAAGATTCACAAATAAAAGAAGTATCAGATTTATTTGTTAAAAATTTTTCTGAAAATAATAAAATAAATAAATTAAGTAATGTCTTGGATGAATTAGAATTTAGTAATAAACAAAAAAGATTGGTTGATAATTATATTGACGAACTTAAGGATTATGGCATAAAGCCAGAAAGATTGAAGTCTGATACACAGTATATGAAGTTTATAAACGAAATTAAAGAAGAAGCTATACAAAATTACGAAGATTATAAAATACTTCCATCTATAACTATTGCACAAGCTATAATTGAATCTAGCTGGGGCAAATCAACTTTAGCAAAACAACACAATAATCTATTTGGTATAAAGGCAGACGCCTCTTGGAAAGGTAAATCAGTGACTTTAGAGACAAAAGAACATTTAGATACAATTATAGATGATAAATTTAGAATATATGATGATAAAAACGAATCTATAAAAGACCATGCAAAGTTTTTGGCTACGAATAAAAGATACAAAGCCAATGGTGTATTTGATGCAAAAACGTATATATATCAAGCTAAAGCATTGGAAAAAGCAGGTTATAGTACAGCAAAAGATGAAAATGGAAAGAGCATCTATGCAGACCGTTTAATAGAAATAATTCAACAATACAATCTTCAATTAATAGATAGTGAAATTCAAAGCAACATGTAACTTTGATGTAACATAAGGATGATATATTTATCGAGGAGGTGGCTTTTATGAAAAAAATAGTCTCGATATTTATAAGTTGCATGGTTGTTATAACTACTATTACTGGTTGCAGTAGTGGGGAGGTGGCTAATAGCAAATCATCCATGTACAATGTTAAAAATTTGGATTTTAGTTTTGAAGTGAAACCTGAAACCTTTGAGGTATCAGTTGAATCTAATGGTTCAAGAGAAAAGATATCCGAGCCATTAAAAGAAAGGAAGGTATCAAATTTCAAAAAGACAAAAACAGAAGCATCATGGACATATCCTGATGAAAACATAGACATAAATATAAAAAAAGAGAACAATTATTTAGATGTAAACATTAAATCTAATTCAGAACAAGAAGCTAGTTTTAATTGGCCTAAAGTTGAAGGTGAAAGTTATGTACTACCACTTTATGAAGGTAAGTTTATACCAAGTAATGATAAGTATTGGAAAGAACATTTAAATGAGTCTACTTATAATGTTATAGAATCTTTTTCAATGCAATTCTTTGCAGTAAATAAAGCAAAATATTCTGTGTTATATATTATTGAAAATGAATTCAACAATGAAATTGAATTTAGTTCTAAAGATAAGATTAATTTTACATTTAAACATGAGTATCCAAGTATCAATAAAAATAAAGAGTATGGGTTTAAAGTGTACTTGACCAATAAGAATATTACAGATGTAGCGAAAACTTATAAAAATTATATAGTTGATAAAGACGAATTTAAAACATTAGAAGAAAAATCTAAGGAAAATAAAAATATTGAAAAACTCTATGGAGCACCACAAATTTATTTTGGAGATAAATCTATAATCACAATAAATGATATTAAATGGAATAAATTAAAAGAAAACTTATCAGATGATTTGATTAATTGGATGAAAGAACTTTTAAGTATGAAGTCTGATGATAGTGAATTTATAGAAGTGACTAATCAAATAAAAACTCAAGATTATATAGATAAATATCAAAAAAATCAAATAGTTCAAGCATTTAATGAGGTTATGCAAATGAATACTTTTTATAATGACAAAGTTTTTAATAGTAAGGATAGAGATATAAAAAGAGTATTAGACAAAGGTATATCTAAATTAAATAGAGTAGAACTTATAGAATTTAACAAGAGATTATTAAAATCAAAACTAGGAGATAGTGTGAATGATGTTGCTACATGGACAAGATATAATATAATTGATGTGATTAATGACATCAATAAATCTGGTATTAAAAATGCCTGGATAGGTTTTGATGATATGAAAGAAGGTTATGTATCTCCAGAGATGGTTAAGAGAGCTAATGATTTAGGGTATCTAGTAGGGCCATATGATTCATATCATTCTATACACAAGCCAGGAGAAGAAAAATGGAGTACAGCATCATTTAAGGATAAATCTCTATATGAAAATGCTACTATAGAAAATAAAAAAGGTGAAAAAGAAACTGGATTTCAAGGAGAAGGAAGAAAATTAAATCCTACATTGTCTTTACCAAGTGTGAAAGAGAGAGTACAAAGTATATTGAATGAAGGATATAAATTTAATTCTTGGTTTATAGATTGTGATGCTACAGGTGAAATCTATGATGATTATTCTCAAAGTCACATAACAACTCAAGCACAAGATTTAAAGGCTAGACTTGAAAGGATGTCATATATAAGAGATAATGCAAATATGGTTATAGGTTCAGAAGGTGGAAATGATTTTTCAAGTAGTACCATAGCATTTGCGCATGGTCTTGAGACACCAGCATTTGCTTGGGTTGATAAAGACATGAGCAAGAATAAAGATAGTGAATACTATGTCGGTAGATACTATTCCCCAACAGGAGGAGTACCAGAAGTATTTTCAAAACAGATACCTGTAAAAGAAAAATATAAAAAAATATTTATAGACCCAACTTACTCTCTTCCTTTATTTAGATTAGTTTATAATGATTCTGTTGTATCTTCTCATCAGTGGTTATGGGGAACTTTCAAAATTAAAGATGAAGTTGGAAGCAGAATGATGAGAGAAGTATTGTATAATACGCCACCTATGTATTATATAGATAGAACTGAATGGGAAAAACACAAAGATGAAATAGTTTCACACAATAAAGTATGGTCAGAATTTAATAAAAAGGCTATAAAAAGAGAAATGACAGATTTTAAATTTATTTCTGAGGATAGGTTAGTTCAAATGACTGAGTATGGAGAAGATTTAAAAGTAGTAGCTAATTTCTCTCAAAAGGATGTTAAGTATGGGGCTGAAGTTATAAAAGCAAAATCTTTGGTAATATATGATGATGATAATAAAGTTGTATATAAACCAGAACAATAAATTTAATAAAAACAAATAAACATTATGTCAAATGGTCATTCTGAAATAAGAATCAGTCTAGCCATTTGACATTAAAAAGTATCTTTGAGGAAATGAAATGTATATTTTTAGCTGTAATATGATTTTATTATGATATCTCATTCTTATATAGATACTTAGCAAGAACTGAAATTAATAGCATAATTATAAACATACATATTATAGGTATATAAACTTTAAGGCTAAAAACTTCAAATAATTTACCATGCATAATTTGACCTACTGGAGCAACACATTGTGATACAGCTGTAATAGTGGCCATTACCTTTCCCAATAATTCATTAGGTGTTTGTTTTTGAACAATAGTTAGGACAAATACAGTGATAATTGTCATAGACATAGCAATAGGTATAATGCAAATAAATAATAATATAAAAGATGGATAATATCCTAGTCTGAGCATTGAAGGAGAAATTGAAATAGCCATTGGAATCATTAAAATACTAATTAGCATTAACCAGCGATATAATGTATTCATCTTCATTTTTTTTGCAAATAAACCTATTGAAAGTGCACCTAAAACACTACTAAATTCTATAATCCCTATTCCTATGCCATACATATTATTGCTACTGTGCATTGTTACACGCAAAATATATTGTATTCCGACAAGTAAAAATGGAGTTAAAAATAAATTTAAAGAAGCTGCCAGAATCATAGCTTTACTAATATAAGGCTGTTTTACAACATAAGAAAATCCTTTTTTCATGTCATTAACTATAGTCATTACTATGTCACCATTAAAGTCTCTTTTATTAAAAGGGATATAAATAAACATCTCCATTACTGCTGATAGAAAAAATGCAACGCAACTTATAATAAGAAGCATCTTAAGTCCAATAAGACCGTATAAAAGACCTCCAAGTACAGGAGCAAACATACTTGAAAGCGCACCTATTCCATTTACAATTCCATTTGCTTGTTCTAAATCTTTTTCATTTACTATTAAAGGTATGCTTGCCTGTACAGTAGGCTGATACATACAACTAATAATAGATAAGAGTATCATAATAATTCCAATTAATACAATAGAATCATTTAGAGTAGAAAAAAGACAGATAAAAATGAGGATAATTATAGAACTCATAAAATCAAATATAACCATTAGATTTCTACGATTGAATCTATCAGCTATTGCACCACCAATTGGGGACAATAGAAGTGGAATATTTGATATTGCATATAAAGTTGCAAATATATCTGCACGACCTGTTATATCTAAAATATAAGTAGAAAGACCAAATCTTAATAATGATGAACCCAGTATAGATATAATTTGACCGAGTACTACAAGGTTAAAGTTTTTGTTAAAAGAATTATTTGTTTTATCTAAATTTTGCATATATAGGACACCTCTCTTTTTCTTGACCGACTGTCGGTCTATTAAAATTATAATAAATTATATTCCAAAAGTCAATAGTATATATTCAATGAAAAATTTTAAGATAAGTTTTTACTGTTAATATAGAAATCAATATGTATGAAAGATTATTATGTCTTAAAAAGGATAAGAGCTATATGGTGAATAATCAAAAATGGGTAATTTAGAAGAGTTTTTATGAATAGTATTAATATATAGATATAGGGAGATTGATGTGATTATGTATGAAAATAATAAGGTAATATATAATTTTGAAAGATGTGAAAGACTAGAAAATACTTTTTATTTATCTCAATTTAATACATATAAAAATTTTAAGTTAGCTTCTAAAAAATCCATAGTAAATTCATTGGAGACATCTGTTTGTAATATGAATATTCATAATATAAGTCTTGTTGATACGATGGAATGTGTATCATTAGAAGATGAGCAAATGACGGGTAAGAAATTAATTTTAGTTGGTGATATAGATACTGATGTGATACTAGATTATGTGGGGAATAAGAGAAATAGAAGCTCTAATAAGAGAAATATACTTAAATTAAAAATACCTTTCAGTACATTTATACAAATGCCTAGGAGAATAGAAAATAAAGAGAAAATTAATTTAAAGTATCTTATACAAGATATGGCATCGTCTATTTTAGATGATAATAATTTATTTATTAGTGTGACTGCAATTATAAGTTATGAAAATAGTTCTAAAATGGAGTAATCTTTAGATTATAGAAAGGTGGATGCAATGAGAATAACTAAAACTACTTTTAATGATGTCTTTTCAAATGATATAAGTGGAAGTATTTTAAAAGTAGAAAAATATGTTGATAAAAAATGTGCATCTGTATTCGACATTTTGACTTACACTATTATTGTTACAAATACGAGTAAATATAAAACAGGAAATATATTTTTTAAAGATTATATTTCTAAATATATAGAATTTATAAATAATACTGTAAAAGTTAATAGTATTACAAAATGTGGATTAGACCCACAACAAGGTTTTTACATAGGAAAAATAGATGCTAATTGTAAAAAAATAATATCTTTTAAGAGTGTAGTTTTGCCAAATTCAGCATATAGAGTTATAAAGAATAATGCTAATATATACTATTATTATAAGTGTACCCTAGATAAATTTCCAACAAGAATATCAGTGGAAAGTAATAGTGTTTATACCAACATAAACAAAACTGTATTTAAGCAGTTGAATATAAGCAATACTTTAAAGATGCCTAAAAACCTAAAAGATATATTAAAAGTAAACATAAATAGTAAGATACTTTATGTTAAACCTATAAAAAATCCTACAAACAAAGGAAAAGATTTAAATCTGTGCAATTTAATAGTTTTTGGAAGTATAGAATTTGAAATGGACTATAGTTGTAGAAATCATAGTAAGTTTAAAGTAGTGAGCAAGTCTGATAATATTCAGAAAGAAATGGGTTATGATAATGATTTACAAAATAATAATAAGAATATAAGTGACTGTAAGAAGCAAACAAATTTTAATGAGAATAAAGTAAAAAAGATAACAAAAACTTTTGGATTTTCTTGTTTTATTTGTTCACCAGTTGGAATTGTTTATGAGGATATGAAAAATATAAATATAAAAATTGAACATACATCAGTAAATGAGCTAAATGCAGATGAATTATTTATAGATACATCGCTTTTATTGTATTATTAACTCTTCAAAGTTAAAAATTAAATTTATTAAGCTAGCATTTTATTAGATAGAAAAACATAGATATTGATATATATTGTATATATAAATAATTAATAGAAATTCTTAATTTTAAGTAATTCTAAATAATAAGTATAATATAATATTTTAAAAGTGTAGATTTATGATAAAATAAGACAAATATGTTAAAAAAATGATAATCACAGAGAACTTTTGCCTTCTTCAATTAATATATTATTATTAGTAATAACTTTAAAATCATATTACTATTATATAAAAATTGGCTTAAAAGAAGGTGAAAAAGGTAAATGAAAATATGCATAACAGTAGGTCATAGTATACTAAAGGGTGGTAAAAGTACAGGTGTAAGTGGCATAGTTGATGAATACAATTATAACAAAAAATTAGCTCCTATGTTAGCTGAGATGCTTATAAGTCAAGGTAATACAGTAGATGTAATAGTTTGTCCAGAAAGGCATTTTATGTCAGAAAGAGAAGAATTTTTCTATAGAGTTCCAAAAGTAAATAGTGGCAAATACGATTTACTAGTAGAGCTACATTTAAATAAAGGTGATGGAACAAAATCTGGTGCAGAAGTGCTTTATTATGGTAATGAAGGATTAGAATATGCTAAAAGAGTATCTAATAAACTTGGAGAATTATTTGAAAATAGAGGAGCTAAAAAAAGAGAAAATTTATATATATTGAGAAACACAAATCCAGTTGCAATACAGATTGAAAGTTTTTTCTGTGATAATGTGGATGATTGTAATAAAGCCAATGAAGCAGGTTATGATTATATAGCACGATTAATTGCAGAAGGTATATTAAACAAAGATATAAGTATGTGAGATTATGGTGACTTAGGTGTTGATTAATACCTTTTAATTTTAGATACAAACTAAAACACAAGATATTGGTATAATTTAAACCTGTAAAAGATACATTAGTTTAGTTATCCACAAGAAATACCCCTTGAAAGTATTGATTTATCAATATATTCAAGGGGTATTTAAATATAAATCTATAATTTATTTAGAACTAAACTGTAACTTTATATAATATAGATATTATTTAAGTATAATAAATAATATAAAAATGTTACAACCTTGTATTATAATAAGATAATGTAGAAAAATATAAGAGATAAGATAAATATAATAAGGTGGTAATATATGAAATATACATTCGAAAAATTTAAATTAAACGAAAAGATACTTAAGTCATTGAAAAATTTAGAATATAATATACCTTCTAGAGTACAAATAGAGGTTATTCCAAAACTGTTAAATGGTCAAAACATAGCAGTGAAATCAAAAACAGGAAGTGGAAAAACAGCAAGTTTTGCGATACCTGTATGTGAGAATATAGATGTAGAGTACAATAATATTCAAGCACTTATAGTTGTTCCAACAAGAGAATTAGCTTTACAGGTGAAAGAGGAGATATCAGGAATAGGGAGATTAAAGAAAGTTAGATGTAGTGCTATCTTTGGTAAGCAACCTATAAAAGAACAAATAGCAGAATTAAAGCAAAGAGTTCATATTGTTGTAGCTACTCCAGGCAGAATAATTGACCATATAAATAAAGGTACTATTAAATTGGAAAATATAAAGTATTTAGTAATAGATGAAGCTGATAAAATGTTTAATAAAGGTTTTGTTGAGCAAATGGAAAAAATATTATCAAGTTTACCTAAAGAGAAAACAATAGGACTATTTTCAGCTACAATGAGTGAAGAAATAAAATATATATGTGAAAAATATATGCCAAACTATGGCATTATAAATGTAGGCGAAAATGAAGATAAGAATAATGAGAAAGTAAAACAAATAGATGATAGAATAATAAAAGTAAATGAACAAGATAAGTATATAATTTTAAAAAATTTAATATACAGTGAAAATCCGAAGAGTATAATAATTTTTTGTAATACTAGAGAAAAAGTATCTAGACTATATAATAAGATGAGTAAAGATGGTTTTTTGGTAAGGCAGTTACACGCTGATTTATCACAAGAAAAAAGAATATTTGTAATTAAAGATTTTAAAGACTTAAAGTTCAATGTGTTAGTTAGTAGTGATGTAGCATCTAGAGGAATACATATCGATGATATTTCTTTAGTTGTAAACTATGATGTACCTTATGATAAGGAAAACTACATACATAGAATAGGAAGAACTGGAAGAAAAGGAAGTAGTGGAAAAGCTATTACTATAGTGGATACATGGGATGAAAAATATATAGAAGGCATAGAAGAATATATAGGATATAAAATATATGAAATACCTGAAATAGAGAAAAGTAAAGTTATATCAGGGAAAAGATTGTTTGATGAATATTCAAAAGAACTTTTAAAAGAAGCATTAAAAAGAAAGAAAGTCAGTAAAAGTTATCAAAAGGGCAAAGATACAAAACTAAATTCAGAAGATGAAGTGGTAAGATTATATTTAAATGCTGGTAAAAAAAAGAAAATAAGAGTTTTAGATATAGTTGGGGCGTTCAGTAACCTAAAAGAAATTGCTAATGATGATATAGGTGTAATAGAAGTTCAAGATTTGTGTTCATATGTAGATATATTGAATTATAAAGGAGACTTAATATCAAAAAAATATAAGGAAATACCTATAAAGAAAAAGATGGTTAAGGTAAAGAGAGATATGAGATAGTTGAAGTTAAGAGTGTGAATTAAGTTTAATAAAATAATTTTATATTTTCAAAAAATTATTGAGTTACGAAACTTTAAAAAGTAAGTTATAATGGTCTTATGTGTTTATAATAATAGTCACTATGGATATAAGTTATAAACATATATTTATAAAGATATTAGAGGAGGGAATGTATGGCATATTTCACTTATAATGACAAGAAATGTTACTATAACGAGATAGGAGAAGGTATACCATTACTTTTTTTACATGGTAATACTGCTTCTTCTAAGATGTTTAATGAAGTAGTTGATTTTTACAAAGATGAATACAAGGTAATATTAATAGATTTTGTAGGTCATGGTGAATCTGAAATGGTGGATAAATTCTCTGTAGATTTATGGTTTGATGAGGCTATGCAGGTTATATGCTTTTTAGAAAAAATGAATTATAAAAAGGTAAATATAATTGGAAGTAGTGGAGGGGCTCTTGTAGCATTAAATGTTGCCCTTGAAAGACCTGACTTAGTTAATAAAGTAATAGCAGACAGTTTTGAGGGAGAAGTTCCTTTAGAGTCATTTGTAAAAAATGTGAAGATAGAGCGTGAAGAATCAAAAAAGGATGCTGGGGCAAAAGCTTTTTATATTTATAATCAAGGAGACAACTGGGAAAAAGTTGTAGATAATGATACAGAAGCTATTTTTGAACACTATAAAACTATAGGTAAATTTTTCCATAAACCTCTAGAAACTATGCAACCAGAAGTACTTTTAACAGGAAGTAAAGAAGATGAGTTTGTATCTTTAGTATCTCCTGATTTTTTTGAAAATACTTTTTCAGCACTTATTGAAAAAATTAATAATTGTAAAATGTACTTGTTTGATGAAGGTGGTCATCCAGCCATTTTATCAAATGGATTGAATTTTTCAAATGTAGCAAAG
The DNA here is from genome assembly GCF_045898275.1 of Clostridioides sp. GD02404. Classification (NCBI taxonomy): domain Bacteria; kingdom Bacillati; phylum Bacillota; class Clostridia; order Peptostreptococcales; family Peptostreptococcaceae; genus Clostridioides; species Clostridioides sp. GD02404. The sequence goes on along the minus strand of NZ_JBJOCA010000004.1, from coordinate 99,374 downwards.
GAATTTTTAAAAGAATAATTTAGTAATACGATTATTTAAAGTTTTAGTATTTACATAAAATGTAGCTTAACTATATAAATTTTAGAATAAATTTATATAGTTAAGCTGTAAGGTTAAATACTTTAATTAAATAAATCTATTATCTCATCATCAGACAAGCTTTTCAAGACACCTTCATTGGATAATTCTCCATTTATAAATTGGTTTATAAGTTCTTTTTTACTTTCTTGTAATTTTATTATTTTTTCTTCTATAGTTCCTTTAGCAATCAATTTTATAACTTGTACTGAATTTTTCTGACCAAATCTATGAGCCCTATCACTAGCCTGATTTTCCACTGATGGATTCCACCATGGGTCGAAGTGAATTACCATATCAGCAGATGTAAGGTTAAGACCAGTTCCACCTGCTTTTAGAGATATTAAAAAAACTTTTTTATCCATACTATTATTAAACTCATCTACAAGCTCAAGTCTTTCTTTAGCATTAGTTTTACCATCTATATAATGGTATTCAATTTTGTACTTATCAAGTTCTTTACTTATGTTTTTAAGTACAGAGGTAAATTGTGAAAATAGTAATATCTTGTGGTTTTCATTTATACTGTCCCTAAGTATTTCTAAACATGTTTCAATCTTTGAACTTTTTTTACCATAATCTTTTACTACTATACTTGGGTCTAAACAAAGTTGTCTTAACTTTGTTAAGTAAGAAAAAATAACTATTTTATCTTTCTTTAGATTTTTATCTTTTATTTTGTCTTGTATATCTTTTGCATATACACTATATATCTTTTTCTGTTCCTTATTTAACTCGACAAAAAAGTTTTTCTCAATTTTATCTGGAAGCTCTTTCATAACTTGTTTTTTACTTCTTCTAAGAATAAAAGGTTTTATAAGTTTTTTTAAATTTTTAACATTATCTTCTTTATTTATGAACAACTCTTGGAATTTTGTTTTACTATATAAATAACCAGGCATTATAAAGTCAAATATAGACCACAATTCTAGAAGATTATTTTCCATAGGAGTACCAGTAAGTGCAAATTTATTTTCTGCATTTATATTTTTTACAGATTCAGTCACCAAAGCTACAGGATTTTTGATATTTTGAGCCTCATCTATGATACAATAATCAAATTTTATTTCACTATATTTTTCTAAATCATTTCTAAGGGTTCCATACGTTGTAAGTATTATGTCAAAATTTTGTAACTCCATAAAACATTTTTCTCTATCTCTCTTACTTCCATGTATCAATAAAACTTTTATATCTGGAGCAAATTTTTCAAATTCATTTTTCCAATTATAAATAAGTGATGTGGGTGTAACGATAAGACTTTTTTTATTAGATAATGATAATAAAAATGCAATAGTCTGTATTGTTTTACCAAGACCCATTTCATCAGCTAATATACCACCAAATTTATAATAATCTAAAACTTTAAACCAATTAAAACCATTTACTTGGTAGTCGCGAAGATTTGCTTTTAAGTTGTTTGGAATTTCCAAATTTATACTATCAAAGTTTTTGAATTTTTCACAAATACTATCCAATTCTTTTTTGCCATCTATAAACTTTAAATTTTTACCTTTTATCATGTCATTTATATAGAGAGCTTTATTATTATGAATTTTGTTGTTTTTTGATTTATCTATTATATCTAGATTTTCAACTAATTCAAAAAAGTCTTGTGTTTCTCTTTCTGATAAATCTATAAAGTTTCCATCTTTAAGCTTATAAAAAGTACGTTTTTCTTGAAAAGCTTTCAGAATAGACTTGTACTCTTTTGGATTTATATCAGATATATTAAAATTAAATTCTAGATAATTTTGATTAGTTTGATTGATTGAAGCTTGAATTGATGAAGAATTGTATATCTTTTTCAATTTAAACTTCTCAGAATAATATATATCTCCAAATTCTTTTAAAGATTCTAATTGTGAATCTAAAAATGTAAATAGGTCATAATCGCTTCCTTTAAATACATAACTGTTATTTTCCTTTATAAATTGTGAAGAAGTTATTTTATTCTCAATTTTAGCTTCTTTTTGTGTATTAGGAAGTATAAATTTTTTCTCTTCATTGTCATATATATACTTTATATCACAACATATGTTTCCATCAATCATATCAAAGTAGAATTCAGCTCTAAAATCTTTTGTTATATTATTTGTTATATTGTCATCTAAATAAACTTCTTGAGATATAGCCCTTAATCTAGGTACCAATAATCCTAAAACATCTTTAGAGTCTTCCTTGTCAAATTTAAGTTCTTTAGATTTTGATAATACTTGATAGATTTTTGAATAATCATGAGCTTTTTTATGTGATAACAAGTATAGATTACCATCATATAAAAGTACATCATTTTTTTTTGTAAGTGGAACAGGTAGCGAATCTTGAGAAGATAAGACTATTTTATCTTCTATATTTTTAAAATTAAACTTTAGTGGCAAAGTATCATTTAATATTTTTGGGTGGTATTCTTTTTTAGAAAAAATAAGTGTAAAATCTTTGTATTTAATAGCATTTAAAAACTGTTTTAAAGAGCTTGCATTTATCTCCATAAACTTCTTTGAATATGATGAAGAAAAATTGTATGAAAGATTTGTGCCATATTCTTCTATAATGTCTACTAATTTCTCATCTTCATCAGCAAAATAATGAATGCTAGGATTATAAGTAAATTTTTTTCCAAAATCCAACTCATATCCATTAAGTTTTGAATATGCAAATTCAGTAATATTTTTTAGAATATACATCTTGTCAATTCCAATTTTAAATTCGGCAATTGCTTTATTTGAATCTATATTTATTAATACATCTAAATTAACTCTTTCTCTTTTAGTATTATCTAAAAAAGAAAGCAGTTGCTTACTTAAGTCTAAGTTAGTTTTAGAATTAGTATTAGAACTTTTATCCTTATCATTACCTAATATGTCTATTAAAATAGGAGGAACATCTTTTTTACTTTTTATTTGTCTTAAACTTTTTATAACAATAGCAACTATATGTTTACATATGAAAATTCTTTGATTTACACCCTTTGATTGACAATCAGCACAACCACAATCATTTTCAATTATCTTAAAATGTCTTATATCTATAGTTATTGAGCTAAAATAAAAGCTATAATTATCTTCAGAATTGACTCCACCACGAAATGTCAGCAGATTATTCTGTAGGTCATCAATATCTATGTCTATATAATCAACCAACTGATTAGTGTAGTATTTTACACCTCTTGACCACCTTGATGGCTCTGTATTTCTTTTTATTAATTTATATATCATATCTATTTTCATTTTATTCACCTTACCTCACTGTATATATTATAATCTAAATGCATTTAATTTACACTCTAAATCTATAGCTAAAATTAAAGTATATATAAATAGCTTTTATCTATCATAAGATATATGCAAATAACAATTTACTATTAGATTTTTGTCGTATTATCTTATAAACTATGAATGAAAAATAATTATCTAAATAAATATTAGAAATATAAAGCTTTATTATTAAAATATTCTTAAATATTATAATATATAGGATTTAAAATATGATATTTGAATGAAAAGAATGTATAATAAGTTTAATAATTATATTTATTATTAGGAAAGGAGAGTGTCAATATGAATAGTTGTAATTTGCTTAAAGCTAAAATACCATGTGAAGAAACTGGCATAGAAATAAAGAGAACTTTGTGCGATATTTGTTCTCCAGGGATACATTGTGGAATTGATGCATATGTTAAAGATGGTAAAATTATAAAAATAGAAGGTACAAAAGAACATCCAATGAACAAAGGATTGCTATGTACAAAAGGTCTTTGTAATAGAGAGTATATCTATAGAGAAGATAGAATAAAGACACCATTAAAGAGAATTGGTAAAAGAGGTGAAGGTAAGTTTAAGCCAATATCATGGGAAGAGGCTTATAGTGAAATAGGAGAGAAATTAAATAAAATAAAAAGTGAATATGGAGCAAAGCATGTAGCATTTTTTACAGGTTATGGAAAGTGGTATAGACCGTTTTTACAAAGGTTTGCATCTTCCTTTGGTTCTCCTAATTATGGCACAGAATCTAGCTCATGCTCAACATCAGCACAGATGGCTGGAAATGTTGCGACTGGGAGAAACTTTACAATGCAAGATATGGAAAATACAAAGACTTACTTAGGGTGGGGATTTAATCCATACTACTCTAAATTTTTAAATAGTGTAAATCTTATAAAATTAAAAGAAAAAGGAATAAAGTTTATAATTGTAGACCCTAGAATAACACCAACAACTCAAAAAATAGCAGACCTTCATTTGAGAGTTAAACCTGGTACTGATGGGGCCTTGGCTCTTGGTATGGCAAATCTATTTATACAAAGAGATTTAATAGATAAAGAATACATAGAAAAACATGTATATGGATTTAACGAATATAAAGAATATGTCAAATCATTTGATTTAGATACTGTAAGTAAGATTACAGGTGTTTCTAAGGATGATATAATAAAAGCAGTAGATATGTTGTCTCAAGGTCCATTTTGTATAAATGAAAGTGCAGCTCCAATAGTTCATCATCAAAATGGATTTCAAAACTATAGAGCAATGATGTCTTTATCAGCTATAACAGGTAATTATGACAGAGTAGGTGGTAATATACCAAAACAAGATTACTTTGCTGGTAAGTTAGGTGGATTTCAAGCACTAGAGAAAGATTTTGTAAAAGAGGTTCTACCTAAAAATATAAATGAAAGAATTGGTGGAGAAAGGTTTCCTCTATGGAATGAGATGGTGACTCAATTTCAGGCTATGGATTTAACAAGGCAGATAGAAGAAAAAACACCATATGAAATAAAAGCTTTGTTTTGCCATGGGATAAATGCTAGAATGTTTCCTAATTCGGGCAGACTTTTCAAAGCATTAGATACTGTAGATTTTTTTGTAAATATAGACTTATTTATGACAGATGCATCAAAATATGCAGATATACTTTTACCTGCATGTACATCTTTTGAAAGAGAAGAATGTAAGAGTTATCCAGGTGGATATATTACATATACTAAAAAGGTTATTGATACATTATATGATTCAAAATCAGATGTAGAAATACTTTCAGATTTAGCAAATGTTATGGATATAGATGATGACTTATTAAAGGCAGGTTATGAAGCAAGTATAAGACATATGTTCAAAGATACATGTGTGGATGTAGATAAACTTAAAGAAAGTGATTTGCCATTAAAATGTAAAGACTTTAAACCATACATAGTAGGTTCATACACAAGAGATGGATATGATACTAGCACATCTAAGTTTGAATTAAAATCTGTAATTATTGAAAAATATAAAGATTTTGGGTTAGATGCACTACCAACATATAGAGGATTTAATGATGATATAGATAGTGATTATACTCATCTATTGACATCAGGAGCAAGAATTCCAAATGCATTACATTCAAGACTTCATGACATAAAGCTTTCAAGGCTATTAAAAAATGAAGCTAGTTGTGATATTTCTAGTTTAGATGCAAAAGAATTGGATGTTATTAATGGAGATTATATAAAAATAACTACTAAGATAGGAAGTTTAAATGTGAAAGTTAATGTTACAGACAGAGTTTTATACAGAAATATACATATGTATCATGGATACAGAGAAGCTGATGTAAATAGCATCATTTGTGATAATTTTGACCCTTATAGTGGATTCCCTGCATATAGAAGTTGTAAGTGTAAGATTGAAAAGATGAATAGATAGATGGAGGGATAAAATGAAAAGTTTATTTAAATTTAATAAAGAATTATGTACAGCATGTGGAGCATGTTTACTTGCTTGTGTAGACCAAAATGATAATAATATAGATAATGGCGAATTTTTTAGACGTGTATTTACAATGGAAGATGGTGAAAATATAGAATATTTTTCGTTAGCATGTATCCATTGTGATGAGCCAAAATGTTTGGATATATGCCCTAAAGGCTGTTTTAAAAAAGATGATGGGTTTGTTTTATTGGATAATCAAAATTGTATAGGATGTAAACTTTGTGAGAAAGCTTGTGAATATGGAGCTTTGAATTATAGCAAGGATGGCAAGGCAAATAAGTGTAATGGGTGTGTTGAAAGATATGAATGTGGTATGGATTCACCTTGTGTAATGGTATGTCCTACAGGAGCATTAGAATTTAATAAATAAATCAAAAAATAGTGACTTACACTTAGTTGTAAGATGTTTTTTATGAAAGACTACATTGAGTTTGTATTATAACAAACTTAATGTAGTTTTTTTTATGGATATAGTTGGATACTATAATATGGCTATGGGGGATAGTTTTTTGCTATTGGACAAAGAATGGAAAAAATATTAAACTTATGTTGTTCAAAGTCGAAGTATAATACAATAAATAGAAAATTGTATTATATTTGTAGTATATAAATAAGGGGTATTGAAATGGAAAATACAAATACATTAATTTTAAAAAATATTACTCATTATTATCAATCTAAAAATGGAGAACATATACATGCTATTAATGATATAGACCTTTCTGTAAAAAAAGGAGAATTTCTAGCTATTGTTGGTTCTAGTGGATGTGGAAAAAGTACACTTTTAAACATAATGTGTGGTATGTTAAAACCTACAAAAGGAGAAGTCTTAATTGATGGAAAACCATTGCATTTTGGAAGACATAAAATAGGATACATATCACAGATGGATACTTTACTTCCTTGGAGGAAGATAGTTGATAATATTGCTCTTGGTCTTGAGATAAGGGGAGAAGATAAAAAACATAGAATAAAATTGGCAAAAGAGCTTATGCAAACTAGTGGTTTAGCTGGTTTTGAGGAAAAATATCCATATGAGCTTTCTGGAGGTATGAGAAAAAGGGCGATTATAATGCGTGCTTTAGCCCAAAATCCAGATGTTATTTTTATGGATGAACCATTTGGTCCATTAGATGTATTTACAAGAGAATTGTTACAAGATGAAATTTTAAATATTTGGGAAAAAAGAAAAAATACTATTGTGTATATTACTCATGATATATCAGAAGCAATAACATTAGCAGATAGAATTATACTTATGAGTTATAGACCTTCATCTATTAAATCAGAATATATTGTAGATTTACCTAGACCACGTAATAATATTGAAAGTAAATCAAGCTCTCAATTTATAGAATTAGAAAAGCAAATTTGGGATGATATAAAGTCTGAAGTAATAAAAGGGAGAAAAGAGGAGATGGGCGAGTATGGAGCTTAAAAAAATACTAAAAAAATGTTATTGTTTAATTTTTATAGCAGTATTTTTAATGGTTTGGGAATATCTATCTGATAATAATTTCATTAATACTTTTTTCTTTAGTTCACCATTGAGTATCATAAAAGATTTAATAGCTATGTTTGGTACGGGTGAAATATGGCCCCATATTTATATAACGTTAAAAGCTTCATTATTTGGTTTATTTTATGGTGTAGTATTTGGAGTAATAATAGCATTTTTATTTGGAAATATACCACTTTTAGCAGATATATTTGACCCAATATTAGTAGGATTATATGGATTACCAAAACTATCACTAGGGCCTTTATTTATAATTTGGTTTGGAATAGGGTTACAAGCCAAAATTTTTATGGCTGCAATAATGGTGTTCTTTTTGGTGTTTTTTAATGCATATGCAGGTTTTAAAAATGTAGATATAAATTTAATAAATACATTAAAAATTATGGGTGCATCCAAGTTGCAGATTATACAAAAAGTAATATTACCTTCCTGTGTTCCTTGGATTATGGCTAGTTTACGTTCAGGAGCAGGGGCTTCAGTTTTAGGTGCAATAGTTGGAGAATATTTAGGTTCTAATCAGGGATTAGGATGGATGGTACAAGCAGCTGGAGGTGTTTACAATATTACAAGAGTATTATCTTGTATCTTTTTAATGATGTTTATAATGTCAATGCTTGATTATATATTAAAACATGTGGAAAAAAGAATTTTAAGGTGGAGAGAGAGTATTGACTAAAAAATAATGTGAGGAGAGAAAATATGAAAAAATTTATTTCGATTTTGTTATGTAGTGTTATGTTATTGGGTATGGTTGCTTGTAACTCTGGAAAAGAAGAAGAAAAGAGTTCAAAAAATGCTAAAAAAGAAACAAAACAGTTAGAAAAAGTTAAAGTATCTGAACCAGTGAGAGGTGAGCTTTGGGGACCAGCATACTTAGCAAAAGCACTAGGATTTTTTGAAGAAGAAGGTTTAGATGTAGAATTTGTTACAGTACAAAGTGATATGCCAACAGCACCAGTGTTATCTGGTGATGCTCAATTTGGTCTATATGGTCCAGAAATGATTTTAGGTTTTAATGAAAAAAATCAAGGCACTAAGTTATTACTTTCAACTACACAAAAATATCCATATTCATTTGTGGTAGCACCAAAATATAGCAGTGTAAAAGATATGAAAGGTAAAACTATAAATGGTGCTGATAGTGGTTCATCTCCTAGAGCATTTGTACGTTCTGTGTTAAAAGAAAATGGTCTTAATCCAGATACTGATGCTACATATGTAAATCTTCCAAACTCAGCATTAGTTGCAGCTTTAGAAAAAGAAGATGTTGCAGGTAGTTATGTATCTCCATCTGCTCGTAAAATTGTACTTGATGCAGGTAATAAGTTAGTTGAAGATATATATAATCCAGAAGTTCATAAAAAGTTAATTGGTTCTGAAAATTATGAAATGTATATAACATTTACTACAGATAAATATATAAAAGAGAATCCAGAAACAGTACAAAAATATGTAAATGCTATATATAAAGCTATATTATGGACAAATGAAAACTCTGCAGAAAAAACAATAGAAACATTGAAACCATTATTCCCAGGAAATGAAATGCTTGAAGATTCTGTAAAAGAAATAAAAGATAATAATATATATTCTAAAGATGGAAGTTTCACTGATGATGGATATGCAGCTATAAATAGAATGTCTATGGCTTCAGGTGTTATTAAAAAAGAAATACCTCGTGAAAAGGCTATAGATGATACTTTTTTAAAAAATGCTCAAAAAAATGTTAAGTTAGATAAATAGATGCAGAGAAAGAAATTGCCTTAAAAGCTGAAATTTTTAAGGTGATTTTTTCTATGTTACTATAATAATTTATCAAACAATATATTAAATTAGGAGATGATGATGATGGAATTGACTTCTGCTGAAAGAATGAAAGCATTAATGAATAAAGAAAAGTTAGACCGTATACCAGTTAATCCAAACGTTACTTTATATGCGGCTAACATTTCAAATTATTCTTCAAAAGAATATTATATGGAACCTGAAAAAGCTTTTAAAGCTCAAATGTGTTCAATAAATTTACATAAGTACGATGCTACTCCAGGTTATGCTATTCCAGAATGGCAGACTTGGGATTTTGGTGGTGAATTAATGTTTTCAGAAACTCCAAGAATAAGACTACCAAAAGTGATAAGAAGACCTATAGAGGATATAAAAGATGTTAAAAATCTAAAAATACCTGATGTAGACACTGCACCATCAGCAATTAGGTCTTTGAAATTTTCTAAAATATGTGTGGAAAATGGGTTTGGATTTTCAGTTCCATCAGGTTCTCCATTTGGTGGAGTACAAAGTATTCTAGGAACAGAACTATTATTAAAATCCTTAAGAAAAGACCCTGAAGTAATACATCATCTTCTTAGAATGGTGACTGATTACATGATGGCAATAACAAAGAAAAGCATAGATATATTTGGTGTAGAAAAAATATCAACATTTTCAGCATATCCTATGGAATCTCATGGAATAATTTCTTCAAAAGATTTTGAAAAATTCTCCATTCCATATATAAAAGAGATTCAAGATATGTATCAAGAATGGGGGATTAAGAAATGGATAGTACATCTTTGTGGAGACCATAAGGAAAACTTAAAATACTGGACAAATGAATTAAAATTACCAAGAAGAACTGTATTTACATTAGGTTATGAGATGGATATGAGAGAGACAGCAGAAGTTTTGGGAGATGAATACATTATTGGTGGAAATGTAAGAAACTCTATTATACATTCAGGGAAACCTGAAGATGTATATGAAGAGAGTAGAAAAGCAATTGAACAAATGAAATATTCTCCAGGAGGATTTATATTGATGCCAGATTGTGCATTAACTCCTCTTGCTCCAGCATGTAATGTACAAGCTATGGTGAAAGCAGTAGAAGATTTCGGAAGATATGATTAAGATATTCATATTGACATTATGGAATAGACTCTTTGAATATATGCTAGTTAGTAAATAGATTTTTCATATTAGACAAAAAATAATAAAAATATTAAATTTAAGATAAGATAAATTATTTTGACATAAAAGTATTTTAAAAATGACCTTATGGTTACTATTATTGTTCAATTTTAAAAATTGGAAAAATGAAAATTAAATTGGTTAAGGGGGAAATATATATGAGTAAAGAAAAAGAGGAATTGTTAAAAAAATTAGCTCATAATGTAGTTGAGATGGAAGAAGAACAAGTAGTAGAGATAGCTGAAGAATATTTAAAACAAAATTTTGACGCATTTGAAGGAATAGATAAGGGGCTTTCTGTTGGAATGCAAAGAGCTGGTGAGTTATATGAAGAAGAGGAATATTATGTTCCAGAACTACTTTTATGTTCAGATGCAATGAATGCAGGTATTGATGTTTTAAAACCTCATATTAAAAAAGAAGATTCAAAGAAAACTGGAAAAATAGTAATGGGTGTTGTGCAAGGTGATACTCATGATATTGGAAAAAATATAGTAAAAATAATGTTAGAAACAGCTGGATTTGAAGTTTACGATTTAGGAAGAGATATACCTATGAGTGAATTTGTTGAAAAAGCTAAGGAAGTAAATGCTGATATTATAGCAATGTCTACTCTTATGACTACAACTATGGATAATATGGAAGTTTTAATAGAAGATTTAAAAGGTCAAGGAATAAGAGATAGTTTTAAAATAATGATAGGTGGAGGTCCTATATCTGAAAGCTATGCTAAAAAGATAGGAGCAGATGGATATTCACCATCAGCAGCAAAAGCTGTTGAATTGGCAAAAAAATTAGTATCCTAAGCGTTATTTATATTATATAAAAAGGATGGTAAATTAATTTGTATACTTGCAAAGAGAGATTATTGAAAGTTTTAAATAGAGAGTCTGTTGATAGACCTCCTTGTATTTGCCCTGGTGGTATGATGAACATGGTTGTAGAAGATGTGATGGATATGAAAGGAATAAGTTGGCCTGATGCACATTTTGATGCTATTAAAATGGCAGAACTCACTTATGGTATCTATGAAAATGATGGTTTTGAAAATTGTGGCGTACCATTTTGTATGACTATAGAAGCTGAGGCAATGGGAGCTAAAGTTGATTTTGGAACTAAAATCACAGAACCTAGAGTGAACTTTTATCCTATGGACACAATATCTGATTACACAAAATTAAAAGAACTTGATATAAATATTGGACGAGCAAAAGTTGTTATAGATGCAATTAAGTATCTAAAAAATAAAGATAGTGATGTACCTATCATTGCCAATGTAGTCGGTCCAATAAGCGTTGCTACATCTTTAATTGAACCTACTATATTTTATAGAGAATTGAGAAAAGATAGAGAAAGTGTCCATAAGCTTTTAGAGTTTGTGACAGAAAATATAATTAAATTTGCAAAGGCACAAATTGAAGCTGGTGCAGATTTAATAGCTATTGCTGACCCAAGTGCTACAGGAGAAATACTTGGACCTAAAAAATTTGAAGAATTTGTGGTTCCATATATAAATAGAATTTTAGATTCATTAAATGAAGATGAAAATAATATTCCAAGCATAGTACATATTTGTGGAAGATTAAAAACTATATATCCTCAATTGAATAGTATTCGTAGTTTAGGTATAAGTTTTGATTCAATAACTGATGAAAAACAGGTTGTATTAAATGTTCCTAACAAAGCAATTATTGGTAATGTAAGTACATATGCCCTTGAATATGGAACTGAGGATAAAGTTGGAGAAATAGGAAGAAGATGTATAAAAAATGGTATAAATATTTTATCTCCAGCATGTGGAATAGGAGCTAGGACTCCAATTAAAAATATACAATCAATGGTTCTGAGTGCACGAGAAAGTGAATGTTAAGCATATGGTAGGTGTCAAAATGTACATATTAACTGTAAATGATAGATATGGAGAACAAAAAAGATTAAAGTTTGATTCTGGAAAAAATTTGTTAGAAATTTTAAAAGAAAATGGAATAATGATTGAAAACCCCTGTGCAGGTAAAGGGTATTGTGGAAAATGTAAGGTTAAAATCTTAAGTAATATTAAAGATAAGAATTTAGAGGAACAAAGAAGGTTTTTAAGTGAGGAAGAAGTTTTAGATAATATTAGGTTAGCATGTTTATATCAAGTACATGGAGATATTGATATAGAATTGTTGCATGATGAAAAAAAAGTAGAAGTATTAGATGAAGGTTATATGCCTAAGTTTGATTTAAATCCTGCTGTAAGAAAAGAATGCAAGATATTTTCAGAAAAGTCTCTTTTACAAAGTGATGCAGTAGAAAAATTATTATTAGAAGATAAAGAAAGTTTACCCTTAAATGTAATAAAAAGGTTTTCTAACTTAAAAGAAGGAGAAACCTATACAATAACTAGGTATGATGGAAAGATTATATCCATAGAAAATGGAGATACAAGAAGTTTGATGTATGGATTTGCAGTTGATATTGGTACAACTACTATGGTGGTATCATTAATAGATTTAAATACTGGTAAAGAAATTAAAAGTGCTTCTTCTATAAATCCTCAAAAAAGCTATGGATTGGATGTGTTATCAAGAATTAATTTTGCATCAAAAGAGAAAAATGGAGCAGAAATTCTAAGTAAAGTGGTTGTTGAATGTTTAAATAATCTATTTAATTATTTGTGTGAGGATAATAAAATAGCAAAGGAAAACATTTATGATATATCAATTGCTGCAAATACTACAATGTTACATTTACTCTTAGGAATAAATCCTAAAAGTTTAGGAATAAATCCATATAGACCGATGTTTAAAGATAGTAAGACTTTTTTAGCTTCAGATATAGGTCTAGAAATATCAAATTACACGAGGCTTTATTGCTTACCAAGTGTGTCTGCATTTATAGGTGCTGATATTACTGCAGGTGCTATTGTCACAAATTTAAAAAAAGTAAATCAGAAGATACTTTTCATAGACATAGGAACTAATGGAGAAATGATTTTATCTGATTGTGGAAAATTAATTGCATGTTCGTGTGCTGCTGGACCAGCATTAGAAGGAATGAATATAACTTGTGGAGTACGAGCAGGTGAGGGAGCTATTGAGGGAATAAGTATCAAAGATGAGGGAATACAAATAGATATTATAGGACAGGGAAATCCAAATGGTATTTGTGGAAGTGGTATTTTAGATTCTATATCTGAAATATATAAAGCGGGTTTGATTAATAAGAGCGGAAGGCTAAAGAAAAAAGATGATTTTAATGAGGATAATTTTCTTAAAAATCTTTTGGTAGAGGATGGTAAAAAGAGAAGTATAGTATTATCTAAAAAATATAATATATATATTACTCAAAATGATATTAGACAAGTTCAGCTGGCAAAAGGAGCTATTTTATCTGGTATTTTATCTATGTTACATAATTTAAAGTTAAATCCTAGAGATATTGACAAAGTAATAATAGCTGGTCAATTTGGAGCACATTTAAAGGTTGAAAGTATTGTTGGTGTAGGAATGGTTCCTGTAGAATTTAAAGATAAAATTAGTTATATTGGAAATTCCTCTAAAAGTGGTGCAATTTTATGCCTTTTAGATATATCAAAAAGAGCTGAAGTAAATGATGTTTTGAAAACATGTGATTACTTAGAATTATCATTACTAGAAGATTATGAACGTTTATTTGCAAGTTGTTTAAGCTTTGATATAAGTAAGTTGAGTAAATAAGTAAGTGGAGGTGAGTTAAAATTAAAGAAAAATACAATTTTAAATGTACATATGATACTACAGGAATGGAAGAGTTAAAATTTCTAAAGGAAAACAATCTAAAAATACCAGATGTTTATCTAAAATGTGATGAAATGGTAAAGGCTACAAAACTTTTAAAAGAAAGTACAAAAAATAGAGTTTGTTATCTTCCGTTATGTGACACTATGTGTGCACAAAGTTTAGGAGCAAATATTTTAATTGATGAATTGAGTACACCAAGAGTAAAAAGCTATAAATATAATGATATTGAAGAATTATTAAATCTTCAAAAAGTTTATTTAGATGAAGTAGAAGCTAATGAAGTATTAAAGGCAATAAAAAAATTATCATCTGAAAACGAAGATGTTATTTTAAGTATTGAAGGCCCAATTACCATTTTGAGTAGCTTAATAGACTTAACAAATATAGTAAAAGCTTTGAAAAATAGAAAAAATGATTTATACAAAATTCTAGAATATGTAAAAGATTTTATTGTAGAGTATGCTGTTAAAGGAGTAGAATCTGGAGCTAAAATTATATCTTATGCTGACCCAACTGGAAATATGGATATTTTAGGTAAGAGAACTTTTTGTAACTTAAGTAGTGATATAACAATAGAAATATTTAAAGAATTACAACAGAAAATAAATGGTAAAGCAAGTATACATATCTGTGGAAGAACAACAACTTCACTTTTGAATTTAGGACTTATGGAGATTGAAGAACTTAACTTTAATAATAATATGACTTATGCAGATGTTCTATTGAAAGAAGGTATATGTAAAGGAAGAATGTTTGGGCAAAATTGTATTAAAAATACTAATAAAAGTGTATTCAATGAAAAGATATATACAGTCAGAATATTATAAGCACTTTAACTTTGAAGTAATATAAATTTTAATTATTGGGGCGTGTTGAGATGAAAATATTAAAAGATGAATTAACACCTAAAGAAAGGGCAATTTTATATAAATCAGGAAAAGAAGTTGATAGATTACCATGTTCATTTTCTTTATCTGAAACAGCACCTGTTATGTATGGATTAAATATAAGTGATTATTATTATTCTTCAGAAATGATGATTGAAATGGAACGAAATTTAGCAAGAGATTTTAATGTGGATTCTATGGGTGTAGGTTTAGGTCTTAGAGGCATAGGAGAAGCTCTTGGTTCTAAGTTAAAATATCCCAAAGATTCAGTCTCTTTTATAGTTGAGCCTGTACTCAAAGATTATTCAATGCTTGATTCTTTAGATATAATAGACCCTTATAAAGATGGGAGAATGCCAGCTATTATAGAAGCATTAAAAGTCTTAACAGATGAATTTTCAAATGAAAGATTTATAGGTTCAAGTTTAGCAGGTCCAATTAGTAATGTTGTAGCTATAAGAGGAGCTGAGAATATACTAAAAGATACTGTTAAAAATAAAGAAAATTTACATAAACTTTTAAAATATACAGTAAAATGTATGCTAAGATACACAGAAGTAATTTATAAAGAATGTGAGTCAAGTGTCAGTCTAGCTGAACCAGTAGCTTCATCTAATCTGATAAGCTTAGTGCAGTTTAAGGAATTTGTAAAACCATATTTAGAAGAATTCGTACTAGGAGTTAAAGAAATTACAGGTTCAGCACCATCTATACATATATGTGGAAAGACTAAAGACAGATGGCAAGATTTAGTTGATGTAGGTCTTTCTGCGTTTAGTGTTGATAATTGCGAAGATTTAGAAGAGGTTAAAAAAGCAATTGGAAACAGTATGGGTATCTCTGGAAATGTACCACCAGTAGAAATTATGAGAAATGGAAGTATTAATGATGTAATGGAATCAGTAAAGGAATGTATCTTAAAGGCAAGTGACAATCCATGTGGATTTACGTTATCTCCTGGTTGTCAAATTCCAGTAGGAACTCCTATTGAGAACATACATGCATTTATGAATGCTGCTAGAATTTACAGTAAAAATGCTGTAAAAGGTAAATTATGTACATTTTAAATATTAATAAAAATATCATTGGAGGAAGTCATGAAAATTAAAAAATTAATTAGTTTATCACTAATAGCTATACTATCATTATCATTAGTAGCATGTTCTGGAAATGATAATGAAAAAAAAGAAAGTGAGTCTGCTAAAAAAGAAGTAAAAACTGTTAAAGTAGGTACATCTGACCCTATTATAAAAGAAATGTTAGATGCAGTACAAAAAGATTATTTAAATGATGGTTATAAAATGGAAGTTACTCTTTTTGATGGAGATATAATAAGTCCAAATAGTGGAGTTGCTGAAGGAACTTTAGATGCCAATTTCTATCAACATAGTGCGTTTTTAGAGCAATTTAATAAAGATAAAGGTACAGACTTGTCAGCAGTAGGAGAGCCTATTTATTATTCAAAAATGGGTGTATACTCAGATAAATTAAAAAGCTTAAATGATGTTAAAGATAATATGAAAGTTGCTATACCATCAGATGCAACTAATAAATCAAGAGCATTAGTTTTATTAGCAGATGAAGGTTTAATTAAATTAAAAGATGGTGTCAAAACTTATAGTCCTTTAGAGGTAGTTGAAAATAAACACAATCTAGAATTTATAGAAATGGATACTGTAAAAATTCCAAGTGCACTTCCAGATGTAGATTTAGGAGTGGTTAGAGCAATACAAATAATGAAATCTGACAAAGACCCAGAAAGTGCTTTAGCTTTTGATGAGCATGGGTCAGAATATGGTATAGTTTTAGCTACTAAAAGTGAAAATAAAGACCAAGAATGGGCTAAAGCTTTAACTAAAGAGTTAAAAGGAGAAAAAGTAAAAGCTATAATAGAGAAAAATTATGGTACTACATCAGTTCTTATAGAAGATAAATAACATAATTTTTAGATTTAACTATTTAAAAGAATTAAGCTGTTTTATGTGTGTATAAAAAACGGCTTAATTCTATGTGAAAAACTTGAGGTGATTATTTGATAAATGTGTCTAAATTGTATAAATCTTTTGGAAGTTTAGATGTGTTAAAAGATATATCTCTTTCTATAGAGCAAGGCGAAATATTTGGTTTGATAGGGAAAAGTGGTGCTGGGAAATCTACACTTTTAAGATGTATAAATCTATTGGAAGATTATGAAAAGGGTGAAATTTTGGTAGATGGATGTGAAATAAAAAACAATTCACATCGCAAAATCAGAGAATACAGAAAGAATATAGGAATGATATTTCAACATTTTTCTCTATTAGAAAGACAAAATGTATATAATAATATAGCTATTCCAATGAAGTGTTGGGGATATAAAAAAGATGAAATAGAAAAAAAAGTAATGGAACTTGTAAAAATAGTAGGTATAGAAGATAAGATATATCAAAAGCCTAAAGAATTGAGTGGAGGACAACGCCAGAGAGTTGCTATAGCTAGAGCTTTATCACTGGAGCCTAAAATTTTACTTAGTGACGAAGCGACATCTGCACTTGACCCAGAAACTACAAAATCTATACTATCACTTTTGAGAGAAATAAATGAAAGACTAAATATAACTATAGTATTAGTCACTCATCAAATGGATGTTATTAGAGAAATATGTAATAGAGTAGCTATATTAGAATATGGAAAGATAGCTGCATTGGGAGATGTCCAAAAGCTATTCTTGAATCAACCAGACTGCTTAAAGAGACTTTTAGGAGAGCAATCGGAGATTATGCCAGAAGAAGGTGTAAATATAAGAATATTATTTAAACAGGATAAAGCTAAAAATACATTGATTCCAGAAATGGCAAAACAAATTCCAGTTAATTTTTCAATTGTGTCTTCTAAGCTAGAAAAATTCAGAGATGATATTATAGGTACCACTGTTATAAACATGGATGCTAGAGATAAAAAAATAATTAGTGAGTATTTAAATAGTAGATGCATAATTTGGGAGGCTTTAGATAATGGATAATCCAAGTCTTGTAATAAATAAAATAATAATTCCTGCAGTGTTTGATACTATTTATATGGTTACATGGGCTACTGTTATATCTTCTATAATCGGTTTTATATTAGCTATTATATTAGTAGAAACTTCAAATGAAGGACTTAGACCTAATAAATACATATATAAGATTTTAGATTTGATGATAAATATAATTAGGTCATTTCCATTTATCATATTGGCGGTGTCTATAACTCCAATTACAAGATTTGTAGTAGGTACTTCTATTGGAAAACAAGCAGCTATGTTACCTCTTATAATAGTTGCATCTCCATTTATAGCTAGATTAATTGAAAGTAATCTTAGAGAAGTTGATAAAGGTATGATTGAAGCAGCTAAATCTTTTGGTGCTTCAAATTTACAAATATTGTTTAGTATTATGTTTAGAGAAGCTATACCATCTATATGTTCAAGTATAACTCTTGCAACTGTATCAATACTTGGTAGTTCTGCTATGGCAGGAGCATTAGGGGCAGGAGGTTTGGGGTCAGTTGCTCTGATATATGGTTATCAAACATTTAACGATACCATAATGTATGGAACTGTAATTATAATAATTATAATGGTTCAAGTGATTCAAACTATTGGAAATGTATTATATAAAAAATTGAAATAAAATTAGATTTAAAAGGAGAGAACAAACTATGAAGAAGCTTAAGTTAATTATTATGCTTGTTTTAGCATCATCACTTTTAATTACAGGATGTTCATCAGGAAATAATAAAAATAAAGAAGAACAAAAAACTATAAGAGTTGCTACATCAGGAACGTATTTCCCCTTTGCTTTTAAAGAGAAAGATAAACTTAAAGGGTTTGAAGTGGATTTCTGGGATGAATTTTCTAAACGAACTAATTGTAAAGTTGAATGGGTATTAACTGATTTTAGTGGATTATTTGGATTATTAGAAGCTGATAAAGCAGATGTAGTATCTGCTCAACTTACTGCAACACCAGACAGAAAGGAAAAATATGGTTTTTCAGATGCTTATAATTATAGTGGAACAAATATTATTGTTAGAAAAGATGATAATAGTATAAAATCAATAGATGATTTAGTTGGCAAAAAGGTAGGTGTGGGTACTGGAGCAGTGGCAAATGAAATACTAAAAGAAAAGTATCCAAATGGCGAAATAAAAATAGTAAATTATTCAAGCGCAACTCTTAAAGGGAACTATCAAGACCTAGAAATGGGAAGATTAGATGCAGTGGTTGCACAGGACGTTGAGGCTTTAATAGCCATAAAAGAACAAAAATTAAATCTTAAAATGGTAGAACCTCCTATTCAATTTGGTGCTTGTTCTTTTGCACTTCAAAAAAATGAAAAAGGTGAAGAATGGACAAAAGAAGTAAATAAAGTAATTGCAGATATGCACAAAGATGGAACTTTGACTAAAATATCTGAAACTTGGCTAGGAAAAGATATTACTAAGGAGCCTACTAATGAGTAATTTGAACTTTGAATTTTGTCTAAGTATATTTCCATTTTTAATTAAAGCCTTGGGAATAACAATACTAATATCTATTGTTGCATTTTTTATATCAATATTATTGGGTGTGATACTTGCATTTTTTACACAGACAAAATCAAAAATTTTGAAATACATAACTAGAATATACATTTCATTCTTTAGAGGAACACCACTTTTAATTCAAATATTTTTCTTTTACTTTGGATTTCCGATGATATTTTCCTTCATGAAAAATTGTTCTCCTTATTTAGCAATAGTAATTTGTTTAGGTGTAAATTCATCTGCATACATGGCAGAAATTATACGAGCATCCATTGAGAGTGTTGATAAAGGACAACAAGAGGCCTGTTATGCTTTTGGATTAAGTAAATATCAGTCAATGGTTAAAATAATCTTACCTCAAGCAGCTACATCTGCAGTACCTCCTATTGTAAGTTGTACACTAGATATAATTAAGGGGTCTTCCTTAGGTTTGACTATAGGAATACAGGATTTAATGGGAGTAGCTCAAGTAGAAGCTGCATCAAGTTTTAAGTTTTTTGAGATATATATGGTAACGATACTAATTTATTGGGCGGTATCTATAGTATTGAGTAATATACAAATCAAGGTTGAAAAAAGGATAGGAAAAGCATATTAGATTTTGGTGTTTAAAGATAGGTTATATAAATATGTTCCTTCTTGTAAATAAATTTTTAATTTTAGAAAAAAGACATTTAGTAGTCTAAATATCAAAAAAATATAGTATCAAAAGGGTCTATATAGTCAGTTAATAAAATAGTTTTTTTCTATTGGAAAAATAAAGAAAATTCTATTATAATTTAACATGTGACAAAAGCTTGCAAAAAACAACATTAAGTGAGGGGGGACTTATTTTATGATTTTTAGTATGAAATATTTTTTAGAATTATTTCCAATAATAATGAAATCATTCAATATAACTGTTATTTTGGCAATAAGTTCATTAGTATTTTCATTAATTATAGGTACAATAGTAGCGTTATCATCTTATTACAAAGTGAAAGTATTGAATCAAATATGTAAAGTGTATGTATCTATCTTTAGAGGTACACCTCTTATGCCACAGTTATTCTTTCTATATTTTGGACTGGCATATATGAGTGATTTTGTTAAAAACATGGACCCAGTATTTGCAACCTCTATAGTACTTAGTTTAAATATGGGAGCTTATATGTCTGAAACTATAAGAGCATCCATACTTTCAATTGATAAAGGGCAGATAGAAGCATCATATGCAATGGGATTAACAAATTTACAAACCATGAAAAGAATAGTGATACCACAGGCTATAAGAGTTGCCTTGCCATCATTATTCAATAATTTCATAGATTTAATTAAAGGGTCTTCTGTAGCTTTTGTTGTTGGAGTAAATGATATAATGGGTGCTGCTAAGTCACAAGGAGCATTGAGTTTTAAGTTCTTTGAAGTGTATGGAGCAGTTATGGTAATTTATTGGTGTATAATAACTCCTTTAGGATGGGGACAAAAAAAGTTAGAAAAGAAGATAAGCGATTATTAGAATATTAAAAAAATACATATAAAGTATTTTTACATAAAAATGGTGTGAGGAGAAGAGATATGATAAAAAGAAATATTATAAAATGTTTAGTAGCAGTTTTAGCATTAGCAGTTGTAACTACTGGTTGTTCAAAAAAAGAGGAAGCAAAGGATGAAAAGGTTATAAATGTAGCTTCATCTAATTCAGCCGACCCATATTCTTATGTTGATAATGGTGAGCATAAAGGTTTTGAAGTTGACATGTGGAAAGAGATTGGTAAAAGAAGTGGATATGAAATAAAAATGGAGCCAACAGGTTTTAGTTCTATATTTGGTATGTTAGATTCTGGTAAAGTTGATGTAGCAGCCAACTTCTTTGGAATGTCTAAAGAAAGATTAGAAAAATATGATGCTTCTATACCTTATGGTTCTGATGCTGTATGTATCGCTGTAAAAGATGGAAATAATGAAATTAATAAACTTGAAGATTTAAAAGGAAAAGTTGTAGCAGTATCAGAAGGTTCTCAAGGTCAACAAGTTGCAGCTAGTGTTAATAAAGATAATTTATTTGAAGAAAAGGTTTATGGTGATGGAACTAATGGTATTCAAGATTTAGACTTAGGAAGAGTTAGTGCCTGGATTGATGCGGAACTTACTGTTGTAGGTGATGCTAAAAAAGCTAACATTAAGATAAGAGTATTAGATGATAAATTATCAGTTACTAACATAGCATATTTCTTTAAGAAAGATGATGAAAAATCTAAGACTATAAAAGAAGATGTAAACAAAGCAATAGAGGAAATGCTTGCAGATGGAACAGTGAAAAAAATATCTGAAAAATGGTTTGGAATGGATGTAAGTGCTGATATACAAAAATAAGTACTCCAAAACTAAAATATAAAGTTTTGATAACTATAGATAAGTATACTAAATTTATCTATAGTTATCTGTGTATTATAATGTATTTATAGTAGTCTTTATAAATAAAAATAAGTTATGGAGGTATTGTAAATGATTGAAACTAAAATAAAATCTATTGCACTAAAAAATAGGGAAAAAATCATAAAAATAAGGCGACAGATACACCATAATCCAGAGTTGGCATTTAAAGAATTTAAAACATCCAAACTTATAAAGGAAGAACTAGATAAACTTAATATAGAATATATAGATGTTGCTGGCACAGGAGTATTAGCTACTATAGAAGGAAAAAATATTAGTGGTAAAACCATACTACTTAGAGCGGATATGGATGCTCTTCCAATAAAAGAGGAAAATGATTTAGAATTTAAATCAATAAATGATAATATGCATGCTTGTGGGCATGATGCACATGTTTCATGGTTGTTAGGAACAGCAATGATTTTAAATGATATAAAAGAAGAACTAAATGGAAATGTAAAGTTACTATTTCAACCTGGTGAAGAAAAAGGTGGTTCTGATATTGTAATTAAAGAAAATGTACTTGAAGGTGTAGATGTATTAGCAGCTGGTCATTGTTGGCCAACCATTGAATCAGGAAAAATTGGAATAGCTAGAAATTGTGCAATGGCAGCAACTAATACTTTCGAAATAACAATAATCGGAAAGGGTGGACATGGAGCAGAGCCTCACAATTGTATAGACCCAATTGCAGTTGGAAATGCAGTGTATTCGTCTATTCAACAGATAGTATCAAGAAAAATTGATCCAGTTGTACCAGTGGTAGTATCTGTTTGCTCTTTTAATTCTGGTGTTTCCAAAAATATAATACCAGATATATGTACACTTCAAGGAACTATTAGAGCAGTAAGTCAGGAAAAAGTGATTGAAGTAAGTAAAATTCTAGAGAACATAGTAAGAAGTGTATGTAAAGCACATGGAGCAGACTGCAAGTTTGAAAAGAGTGCAGGAGGAGATGCTATTATAAATGATAAAAATATGATAGAACTGGGGAGAAAAAGTGCTTGCAAAATACTTGGAGATGAAAATGTTGAAATGATTGATTTTCCAGCAATGACAGGTGAAGATTTTGCTATTTATATGAAAGAAAAACCTGGTTTATTTATGTATATAGGTACAGGTAATAAAGAAAAAAATATAAACTATAAATTGCACAACAGTAAGTTTGATATAGATGAAAAATGTTTGAGCATAGCATCTTCCTTATTATCTCAACTTGCAGTAGATTATTTATGTCAATTTTAGAGTATATTTATTAAAAAAGGTGGAGAATTATGATAAAAGTAGAAAATTTACATAAAAGTTTTAAAGGGACAGAAGTTCTTAAAGGTATAAATCTAGAGATAAATCAAAGTGAAGTAGTAGCTATACTTGGACCATCTGGAACAGGTAAATCAACACTCCTTAGATGTTTAAATTATCTAGTTGAGCCTACAAAAGGGAAGATAATGATTGGAGATGTAAAGGTAGATGTAGAAAAAGCGACAAAAAAAGATATAGCAAATTTAAGAAAACATACATCTATGGTATTTCAGAATTATAACCTATTTAAAAATAAAACTGCACTAGAAAATGTAATGGAGGCATTAATAGTAGTACATAAAAAAAGTAAACAAGAAGCTAAAGAGATATCTTTAAAATTAATAGACAAAGTAGGTATGTTGGATAGAAAAGATTTTTATCCATCAAAATTATCTGGAGGCCAACAACAAAGAATAGGTATAGCTAGAGCTATGGCAGTAAATCCAAATGTAATATTATTTGATGAGCCAACATCAGCACTTGACCCAGAACTTGTTGGAGAAGTGTTAAGTGTTATAAAATCACTTGCAAAAGAAGGAATAACAATGCTTATTGTAACTCATGAAATAAATTTTGCAAAAGAAGTTGCTGATAAAATCATATTTATGGATAATGGTGTAATAGCTGAAGAAGGAACTCCTAATGAGATATTTAATAATCCTAAAAATGAAAGAACTGCAAAATTTTTAAATATCATTAGGAAAGAAGAAGTATTTAATTAAAAAAATATAAGTTAAGTATTTTAAGAGATATAAGATACTCCTATTAAATTTATGAGCTAGAGAATAGATTTAATAGGAGTATTTTTTTATTATTGGATTTATTATTTAATTTTAAATTAGAAACATAACTTATTTGAACTTTAGTTTTAAAAATATCGTAAAATATTTAAATGCATAAAAAAATAATATTTGACAAAATATTATATGTATTTACAATAGTAGCTTAATGAAATTACAGAGTGTAGTAATTAAAGTGACTATACTAAAACCTTATCTTAAATTATAAATTATTAAACTTGAGAATAATTAAACTATATTATATATATTTTTTTATATTGTTTATTTTATTGAAATTAATATAGAAATAAAGTTTTAAAAGTAGAATTTTATTAGGATTTATATATAGATATGAACTATTAAAAACACATTAAAGATACAAAAAAACTATAGAAATTGACATATATTCCAGTATTTGCTAAAGTAGCTGTTGGGGAAAATTACAAAGATTATTAATGCGCATTAGATAATTCACTTTAATTTTTTTAGAGTTTTAAGTAATTTACAATATAAAACATTAGAAGGGAAAATATAAATGAAGGACTTTTTAAAAAATTATAAGTCATCAATTATACTTTTATTATGTACCATAATAGGGGCAATAGTAGGATTAATACTTGGTCCAAAAGCTTCAATACTAAAACCATTTGGAGATTTATTTATAAATGCTCTATTAATGATAGTAGTACCATTAGTATTTCTTAGTGTTTCTTCAGGTGTTGCTAGTGTAAAAAATATGGAACGCTTTGGAAAAATAATGAAAAATACAGCTATAGTATTTATGGGAACAACACTTGTAATTGCAGTTTTAGGTATTACATCTGCATTATTATTTAATCCATCTAAAGGATTAGATGTATCGAGTGTAAAAAGTTTAATGGTGGCTCAAGATGCAGAGAGTTTAGAATCAAAAGGAACATTATTAGACCAAGTAGTATCAAGTATTACAGTTAAAAACTTTGGAGATTTATTTTCTAGTAGTAATTTATTACAATTAGTTATATTTGCAGTTTTAGTTGGAACAGCAATAGCTATGATGGGGGATAGAGGAAATACTATAAGAAAGCTATTATCGGAAGGAACAGAGGCAATATTAAAAGTAGTAAGTATAGTCATGCTTTATGCTCCTATAGGGTTAGGTTGTTACACAGCTACAATAATTGGAGAACTTGGAAGTAAAATAATTCAAGGGTATGTAAGAGTGTTTGTAATTTATTCTCTAACAGCAGCACTGTATTTCTTATTATTTTATAGTTTATATGCTTTTCTATCTGCAGGAAAACAAGGGTTTAGACAATTTTGGAAGAATGCTATAAAACCAATAGCAACAGCATTAGCTACTTCTTCAAGTTCAGCATGTATACCATCAAATTTAGAGGCTAGTAAAAATATAGGAGTTCCCGATGATATATCAGAAACAGTTATACCTCTTGGAATAAATATACATAAAGATGGGTCAGTTTTAGCAGTAATAATAAAAGTTGCATTTTTATCAGGTATTTTAGGTAGTGGTATGGCAAATCCAGCAACAATAGGTCAATTATTTGTAACTGTATTTGTTGTTGGAGTATTTATGGCTCCTGTAGCAGGGGGCTGACTTATCGGAGAGATGCTCGTGGTTAGCATCTTCGGCTTTCCAGTGGAAGCAATTCCATTGTTGACAGTTATAACTACTATAACTGATATTCCTAATACTATATTAAATACAACTGGTAATACAGTAACATCAATGTTAGTTGCACGATTAGTGGAAGGAAAAGACTGGCTTATAGATAAAACATCAATTACTACAAAAAAAATAAGCTAATTATAAATCCAATTAATATATAAAGTTAATAGATGTCTAATTTTGGATAAATTAGACATCTATTAACTTTTTGAGTAAAAATATAAATTTAAGATTCAAGTACAATACTTATAATTTTAATCAATTAACATAATTTATATTGAGGTAGACAAGTTTAGATGTCTAGTCTATTTTTGAAAACAGAATATTTCAAACTTGTTTTTATTAAAAGATAACAAACCTTCATCTCTCATCTTACCAAGCTCTCTTGACATAGAACTCCTATCAACGCACAAAAAATCAGCCATTTCATTTCTTGAAAAAGGAACTGTAAATTTGTGACTACCTGTTTGTTCTATTTGTTTTGAAAAATACATAAGTAATTTTTCACGAGTCGTTTTACGAGAAAGTAATTCTATTTTATTGTGAAGTAAAATATTTTTTTCAGCTATTAATTGTAACATGTTTTCAATTAATCTATTATGAAATACACATGTTGATGAACAAATACCAGTTACACTTTTAAATTTTATAAATAAAATTTCACAAGAAGATGTTGTAGTCACTGTGACATTGCTTTTATGTAGTCTAGTACATGCAAATACTTCTCCAAATAAATCTCCAGGTAATAGTTCAGCTACAATATTTCGATTACCTTCAATATCTTCCTTTATTATATGTGCACTTCCTTTAAGCATAATTCCAATAGAAGTGACCTCACTTCCAACTGAGAATATTATGCTATCCTTTGGATAAATCTTATCAACAACACCTAAACATTCTAACATTGCTTCAAGTTCGTCATTTTTAATTCCTTCAAAGAGAGGAATTTTTTTTAGCAGACTTATATGTTTTTCTAAAATTTTTTTCAAACAATCACTTCCTTGTTGCATATGCAACCGATAATTTGTTTTTATTGTACTATACTAAATTTATAAAAGCAAGAAGATATAAAAATCTTATTACAAAAAATTTGAAAGAAAAACATGTAAGTCTTGAAAATAAATATATAAAAAATCAATATTTTAAATTAAAAAAATTTTATGAGGTGATATAAATTATGAGAAAAATAATTAAAATCGATGAGAAAAAATGTAATGGTTGTGGATTATGTGTTGAAGCTTGCCATGAAGAAGCTATAGGAATGGTAAATGGAAAAGCAAAACTTTTAAGAGATGATTATTGTGATGGTCTAGGAGATTGTCTACCAACTTGTCCAACAAATGCTATTTCATTTGAATATAGAGAAGCAGCAGAGTATGATGAAGTAGCAGTAAAAGCAAACATGGAAGCAAAGAAAGCACAAAATACAAATCTAGCATGTGGATGTCCAGGCTCTCAGTCTAAATCTATAAATAGAGACGTGTCAGATAATGAACAGGTAAATAATAATATAGCAGCTGAAACACAAGGGTCTCAGCTTAATCAGTGGCCAGTACAAATAAAACTAGTACCAGCTAATGCATCATATTTAAAAAATGCAAGTCTTTTAATAGCAGCTGACTGTACAGCATATGCATATGGAAATTTCCATAATAAATTTATGAAAAACAAGGTTACATTAATTGGTTGCCCTAAACTTGATGAAGTAGATTATGCTGAAAAACTTACAGAGATTTTAAAAACGAATGATATTAAAAATATAGTAGTAACACGTATGGAAGTTCCTTGTTGTGGTGGTATAGTAAATGCTGTTAAGACAGCTCTACAAAATAGTGGAAAGATGATACCATGGCAAATAGTTACTATATCTGTAGATGGAAAAATTGTGGATGGAGAAATTTAATTAAGCTAATAACAAAAAATGTAATAAATTTTAATAAATAAAAAGGGAGGAATAAAAATGGAGAATATGTTTTGTTTTCAATGTGAACAAACAGCAGGGGGTAAAGGATGTACTATAAACGGAGTTTGTGGCAAAAAGGGGGGTACAGCCAACTTACAAGATGAGCTTACAGGAGTATTAATTGGTTTTTCAAGAGCAACTATTGGAAATAAAAATAGACCAACAAGTGAAACAGATAAAGTTATGATAGAGGGATTATTCACTACTATAACAAATGTAAGTTTTGATGATGAAGCTATAAAAAGACAAATTGAAAAAACTGAGATAGAAAAAAGTAAACTTGTACCTAGATGTTTAGATTGTGAAACAAAATGTAGTAGAAATGATAACTATGATATGAAAAACTTGTGGAATGACAATGAAGATGTACGTTCATTAAAATCATTAATTCTATTTGGATTAAGAGGTATGGCTGCTTATGCATATCATGCAATGGTACTTGGTTATACAGACAAAGAAGTAAATGAATTTTTCTATGAAGGATTAATAGCGGTTGGAGGGGACTTAGCGATTGATGAACTTTTAGAATTGGTTATGAAAACTGGAGAAATAAACTTAAAATGCATGGAATTACTTGATAGAGCAAATACTGAAACTTATGGAATACCAGAGCCAACTCAAGTACCTATGAAAATTGAGAAAGGGCCATTCATAGTAGTTACAGGACATGACCTTTATGATTTACACAAATTATTAGAACAAACAAAAGATAAGGGAATAAATATATATACTCATGGAGAGTTATTACCAGCACATGCATATCCAAAATTAAAAGAATATAAGCACTTAAAAGGAAATTTTGGTACAGCATGGCAAAATCAACAAAAAGAGTTTGATAATATTCCTGCTCCAATACTGTTTACAACAAACTGTTTAATGCCTGTTAAAGACAGTTATAGAGATAGAGTATTTACTACAGAAGTAGTTGCTTATCCAGGAATGATTCATATTGATGAAGATAAAGATTTTTCTAGTGTAATAGAGAAATCTCTTGAACTTAGAGGCTATAAAGAAGATGTTCATATGACTGGTATTAATGGAGGAGATACATTAACTACTGGTTTTGCAAGAGGTACAGTTTCATCTGTACAGGATAAAGTAGTAGATGCTGTTAAAAGTGGAGATATAAGACACTTTTTATTAGTTGGAGGTTGTGATGGTGCAAAACCTGGAAGAAACTATTATACTGAATTTGTAAAACAAGCCCCTAAAGATACTGTCATATTGACACTTGCATGCGGAAAATATAGATTTAATGATTTATACCTTGGAGAAATTGGAGGTTTGCCTCGTTTAATGGATATGGGGCAATGTAATGATGCTTATAGTGCGATACAAGTAGCAGTCTCATTGGCGAATGCTTTTGAATGTGGAGTAAATGAATTACCTCTTAGTATGGTATTATCATGGTATGAGCAAAAGGCCGTTTGTATACTTCTTACATTACTTCATTTAGGTATCAAAAATATTTATATAGGACCTTCTTTACCAGCATTCTTATCTCAAAATGTATTGAATATATTGGTTGATAAATTTGCATTAACACCTATATCTACTCCAGAAGAAGATATGAAGAAAATACTAGGATAAAGAAAATAAGTATATTCAAGAAGGGAAGTATTTGTAATTAAAATAAATAAGGAAGTGTCTCAAATTAACTTTTTAGTTCATGAGGCACTCTTTTTTTTATGAAATCAAATATATTTTTATCATTTCAATAATAAAAAAGAGGCTTATCTCTATTTTGGACAGCCTCTTATTTATTTTTTATAATATGTTAAGGTACAGAAATTATTTTGATTCGTTAAATTTATTACTTATAATATCTAAAACAAATACTATATTCTATAATATTTATTTTAGATATTATAAGGTATGTACAGTACAAAGTACTTTAAATACCAAAATAGTAACATCGTTATATAGAACTTGCATAAAATATATATACTACTATAATGAAATTATTTTGACTGAAATTTAAAATTGATAAGGTATTTTGTATGGGGGTATATGTATATGAAAAATTCTAATTTTAATATATTGACTTTTGATGGTGGTGGATTAAGAGGAGCATTGAGTATAGCCATACTTGAGAGAATGGTAAATCAGTATCCAAATTTGTTAGATAATATAAATATGTTTGGAGGTACATCTACAGGAAGTTTAATCGCATTAGGTCTTGCGTATGGTGTAAGTCCAAAAGATATAAAAGAACTCTATTCAATAGAAAATTCAAAGCATATTTTCAGTAAAAGTTATGCAGAAATGTTAAGACCTAAGTATGAAAATAAAAATTTAAAAGAAGTTTTACTAAGTATATTTCCAGAAGAATTAGAATTAAAAGACTTGAAAAAATTAGTAATGATACCAAGCTTTTATATAGGAAATGAAGAAAACTCATGGAAACCAGTGTTTTATAATAATATGCCAAGTTCTCTTACAAAGACTAGTAAGGTTATAGATGTAGCAATGGCAAGTAGTGCTGCTCCTGTGTTTTTTCCAACGTATAATCGACATATCGATGGAGGAATAATAGCAACTGACCCAAGTTTAGCATGTATAATTCATGCCATTGATAGTGGGTTTAAACTTAAAAATACAAGACTTTTTTCAATAGGAACTGGATATGTGTATAATAGTATAAAGGCAGATACTACTGAATGGGGAGCTATTGATTGGATAATTAATAAAGAACCCGATTTACCAATTATATCTATAACATTAGAAGGAAATTCTCAAATGAGCCAGTTATTTTCTCAAAAACTTCTTGGAGATAATTACTATAGACTAAATCCAAAAATGGAAAAGAATGTAGCTATGGATGATTATGATGAGTTGGAATATCTGTTATCTTTGGGCGAAAATTGTGATATAAAGGATGCTTTTGGATGGATAAGTAAAAAGAGTTTTTATAGAAAATAGATTTAATTTATAATTACATTTACAAACATTATTTTACTAATTAGAGAAAAACAAGAAAATACAAGATTATTAAGCTACTTCTTAGGGAATAAATAAAATATAATTTTTTTTAAGGAGTGATGAAAATGATAAAACTTGCTACTTTTGCAGGTGGATGTTTTTGGTGTATGGTGAAGCCTTTTGATAAATATGATGGGGTTATAAAGGTAGTTTCTGGATATATAGGTGGTCATGTTGAAAATCCCACATATCAAGAAGTATGTTCAGGAACAACTGGTCATGTAGAAGCTATTCAAATAACTTATGATGATGATATAATAAGCTATGATGAGTTACTAAATATATTTTGGAAACAGATTAATCCTACAGATGATGGTGGACAATTTGGTGATAGAGGGACTCAATATAAGACTGCTATATTTTATCATGATGAAGAACAAAAAAATATAGCTTTAAAGTCAAAAGAAGATTTAGAAAATAGTAAAATATTTGATAGCGAAATAGTAACAGCTATAATTCCAGCAACTAAATTTTATGATGCAGAAGAAAATCATCAAGATTATTATAAAAAAAGACCATTAAACTATAATATGTATTATAAAGGTTCAGGTAGGTATAACTTTGTAAAAAGTCACTGGGATGGAAATAATATAAATAGAGAAGAGTTAAAAAAGACTTTAACTCCTATACAATTTGAAGTTACTCAAAATGATATGACAGAAGTACCTTTTGAAAATGAATACTATGATAATGATAAAGAAGGGATTTATGTTGATGTTGTAAGTGGAGAAGTTTTATTTTCATCAAAAGATAAATTTGATGCAGGATGTGGATGGCCAAGTTTTTCAAAGCCAGTAATAGATAAATCTATAGTTGAGAGAAGCGATTTCTCACAAGGTATGTACAGAGTTGAAGTAAGAAGTGCTAAAGGAAACTCTCATTTAGGCCATGTATTTGATGATGGGCCAAAAGAACTTGGAGGCTTAAGATACTGCATAAATTCTGCCTCTCTTAAATTTATACCTAAAGAAGAGATGGAAGGTTTAGGATATGGAGAATATCTAAAACTTTTTAAATAATTAAAATTAGCTATTATAGACTTAGATAAAAGGTGAAAATAAAAGATATATTTTCATCTTTTGTTTTTTTGTCAATAATATGATAAATTATTAATTGTAATCTTATAATTTATATTGATAGATTAAGAATTTAATTTTGAAAGAGAGAAAACAAATGAATTTAAAAGACTTTAATGGAAAGAGATTAAAATCAGCTAGAGTTTTTAGAGCAAAGACTATAGAACAGTTAGCTAAGGAAACGAAAATAAATAAGAAAGATTTGAAGGCTTTTGAAGAAAATAAATATATTCCTAATATGGAAAATACATTAAAATTATCAAATATATTAAATTTTCCAAAAGAGTATTTTTATAAACATGAAAATATGAATGTTATTGTTGAGGATAGTCATTTTAATCCTCAATCTAAACTACCTAGAGTAGAAGAAATTTCTTATAGAGAAAAAATGATAATTATTCATAAAATATACTCATTTATGGAGAGTTATATTAAGTTTCCAAAAGAAAATTTACCAAGTAAAAGAATAATGTCAGATACTAACATAAATGATATAGAAAGTCTTGCATATAAAACAAGAGAATTTTGGGATTTAAATAACAGCCCAATAGTAAATATGGTAAACTTACTAGAATCTAATGGAATTATAATATCTGGTATGAATGTAGATAAAAAAGGAGCAACAATCTTTACCCAAAAACAGAGAATTGGAAAAGAAGTTAAATATTTAATATCTCTGGGTAATGATAAAAAATCAGCATCAATTAGAAACTATGATTTAGCATATGAACTTGGTTATATAGTGTCAAGTGAATTGAGAATACCAAATAAGCAATTTTCAGCAGATGAGTATGCATGTGCATTTTTATTACCAAAAGAGAGTTTTTTAGAAGACTTGATTCATCCAGAAGACATAGATTATTATGTAGAGTTAAAGAAGAAGTGGATTGTACCTATGTCTGCTATGCTTTTTAGAGCATATAATCTAGGTAAGATAAATTATAAAAAATATAATTATCTTATGAATGAGATGGAGAAAAAAGGGTGGTTAAGAGAAGAACCTCTAGATAAAATGAAAGGTTCAAGTCCAATGTATTTAAAAAGAGCAGTCGAATTATTGATAGAAAATAAAATAATGAGTACAAATAGTATAGTATCTAGTTTAGAAGAATTTGGGATAAATCTTTATCCAGAAGATTTAGAATTGTTAATGGGACTAAAAAAGGGATTATTATCTCAAAATATAAATAAAAAAAGCAAAGTTATAAAATTTGATGGAAATAAGTAGATTGATATTTGAGTATTGAAATTAAAAGCAGGTATAGATGATTTTAACATTAGCTTAGTTAAAAGATTTTTGTTATGAGTAATTTACCTGCTTTTAATACAAAGTTTTAAAATTTAAAAAAAGTATCTTAGTCGACCATTAGTAGCTCATAACAAACACCTTGAGCTACCAAGTTAAATCCAAAATGTGAACCAACATGACCAATTCCAATTATTGATATTTTTCTAGGTTTTATTGTAAAACTTAGCATCTCATTACATTTTGTTTTATGTATACATATCATGATACTCTACAATAATCATAGAGTTATTTAAATGAGTTAGATAAGACTCTCTTAAAATAATTTTGAATCTAAAGTGTTTTTGAAAGTGCAATATGTTCTCTTAAAACAGAGCAAGATTTACTAAATTCATTTTGCTCATCTTCAGTCAGATTGATTTCAATAATTTCTTCTATGCCATCTTTTCCTATAACACAAGGAACACCTGCAAATACATTTGTCTCATTGTATTGACCTTCTAACAGTGTAGAGACAGGTAGAATTTTTTTCTCATTATGTAATATAGCTTTTACAATTTCTACTAAAGCAGTTCCTATTCCAAATTCTGTACAATCTTTACCATTTATTATACTTATACCTGTTTTCTTATTTTTTTCAACTATTGATGGCAAATCTAGTTCTCCATAAGTAGTTGGATTATCCTTTATCATGTCTAATAAAGGCTTACCACCAATTGAAACATGAGACCAAGGAACCATTTGAGAGTCTCCATGTTCACCCATAGAATAAGCTTGTATTGACTGTTGAGCTATTCCAGTTTCTTCAGATAGAAGTCTTCTAAGTCTTGTTGAATCTAAAGCTGTGCCAGTTCCAATAACTTTATTTTTAGGAAAATCAGATTTTTCCCAAATATAATTTGTGACTACATCAACAGGATTAGATATAACTATAAATATACCATCAAAACCAGAATTAATTATAGGTTCTACTATAGACTTTATCATTCCAATGGTTGGTCTTAGTAGGTCTAATCTAGTTGTGTTTTGTCTACGTAAAGGTCCTTCTGAAGAGTCAGCAACGCTTATTACTACTATATCAGAATCTTGGCAATCATCAAAAGTTCCCTTGTCTATAGATACTTTATGTGGTAAATAAGAAACTGCATCAGCTAAGTCTAAAGCTTGAGCTTTTGCTTTAGCCTCATCTATATCAATCATAAAGAGTTCATCACAAACCCCTTGAGTTATCAAACTAAATCCACAATGAGACCCAACATGCCCTGAACCCACAATAGATATTTTTCTTGGTTTTATTGCCATTTTATATCACTCCCCCTAAAACAACGACACATTTATAAGAAAATTATAGATGTTATTAAAAGCTGTTTTTGTATATTTTAATATTCTATTATTTCAGAAAATTTATTTAATATGATTTTATACTAAAATTTTTAAAAAATCAATGTTAATATACTCTATATTAATGAATGTTAAAGTATTATATGTATATTTAAAATTATTAATAATTATTAAAATATGTAATGTCGCGGATATTTAAAATATTTAAGAGTAGAATATGTTCATAAATAATAATGATGTCGGTTGATAATGATATTAAATTGAGGTATACTGTTTTTTCAAATTAAAAAATAAAGGAGTAAATGTGTTATGAATTATTACACAAAGGAAGAATTGATGGAAGCACTGAGAGTAGTTTCTTCAAGTATTATTAATTGTGAAAAAATGCAACCAAAATTTTCAGAGGGGACTTCTCATCATACACGTTTTAAGAATATTATAGAAGCAATGTATATTTCAAAATCATTAATAATGTATGAAATTAGTAAAAGAGATTAAAGCTTATTTTACAATTTAACATGTTTTAATATACTTTTCATTATATAAGAAAATAAGTAAGCATACATGTTATAAAATATTGGAATAATATACAATTATAAATTTGTTAACACTAATATCTATATGTTAAAATATAGTAGATGATGTTAGTAAATAATAGGATGAGTTCTATTTTAATACAATTAAATTAAGCTTAGGTTGAAATTTGTATTTAAAAAGTAAAGTAGTCTAGAATTAAGAAAATGGAGATAGAATTATAATGGAAAAGTTATATTATACAAACCAATATGTAAGAGATTTTACAGCAGAAATAATTGAAATAAAAGAAATAGAAAATAAGTATCATGTTTTATTAGATAAGACAGCGTTTTTTCCTGGTGGAGGAGGTCAGTTTGAAGACCTGGGAAAAATAGAGAATTATGATGTAATAAGTGTGTATGAAGATGGAAAAAATATATACCATGTATTAGATAAAAAACCTATAAAGATACATAAGGTAAAGTGTAGTATTGATTGGGATAGAAGAGAGGATGGAATGCATCAACATTTTGGACAACATGTATTATCTGGATGTTTTTTTAAAACTTTTAATGCAAATACGACAGGTTTTCATCTAGGAAATGAGTATAGTACAGTAGATATAGAAGGTAATTTAGAAGAGGATAAAATTAGAGAGATAGAGTTGCTTGCTAATGAAATTATTCGTCAAAATATACAAGTAGAAACCTTACTTCCAACAAAAAAAGAACTAAAAAAGATTTGGTTAAGACGTGACTTGCCAAATACTAATGAAGAGATAAGAGTAATAAAAATAGGTGATTTAGATACAAATGCGTGTTGTGGAGTGCATCCAAAATCAACTGGTGAATTGAGAATGATAAAAATAAAGAAATGGGAAAAACATAAGTCAAGTACAAGAATAGAGTTTCTAGCAGGTAAAAGGGCAGTGGATGAAGTATTAAAGAGGGATATATATCTGACTAAAATATGTAGATATTTGAGTTGCAGTGAAGAGGATGCTATAAATGGTATTGTAAATTTAAATAATAAGGTGGAAGAAGCTCTAAGTAAAAAAAGAAAGATTGAAGAAGTAGTAGCTAATTATCAAGTTAAAGAAATGATTGAAAATGCAAATAAAATTAATACTATTTCAGTTATTAAAAAGGTCTATGATAATGAAGATTTAAAATATGTAAACAAAATAGCAAACAAAATTACAGAAGATGAAAATAATATTGCATTATTTGCTGTTAAATTTGAAGATAAAATAAATCTAATTTTTGCATGTTCTAAAAACTTGAAAAATATTAATATGGGAAATTTATTAAAAGATGCAATAAGTCTTATAGATGGTAAAGGTGGAGGAAGCCAAGTACTAGCTCAAGGTGGAGGAAAAAATAATGGTAATTTAGAAGCTACACTTGATTATGCATTTATGAAGCTAGAAAAAACTCTATAAATATATTTAAGCAAAAACATCAATGTAATAAAATAGATATGGGGGAATAAACATGGAACAACAAAAGGATTATATAGAGTTATATGAAAATGAAGAATTAATAGAGATAAGGGAAGCTCGTATAGATGATTTGGATGTAATAGCAAAATTTAATTATAATTTAGCTAAGGAAACTGAAGGAAAAGAGCTTGATATGGATGTTCTGACTAAAGGTGTAAAAGCATTATTATTGGATGAAAGAAAAGGTAAATATCATGTCTATACAGTATTTGATAAAGTTGTTGCACAGATTATGTATACGTATGAGTGGAGTGATTGGAGAAATGGGAACTTTCTTTGGATTCAGAGTGTATATGTAGAGAAAGAATATAGAAGAAAAGGTATTTTTAATTATTTATTTAATTATATAAAAAATATGTGTGATAGAGATGAAACTATTGTTGGAATGAGATTATATGTAGAAAAAGAAAACATAAATGCAAAAGCAACATATGAGTCTTTAAATATGTATGAGTGTGATTATAATATGTATGAATATGAAGTAATACACTAGTAATATAAACCTATGATATTATAGAGGTTATTGAGTATATTGATAACTATGTGAAATAAACTGGATATTATAATTAGAATTTTTAGGGGGTATAAAAATGGACGTTTTCAAAGGAATGTTTTATGTATTTTTATTTTTAGATTTAGTATCAATATTTTGCTTCTTTTTTAACAAAGGAAAAATAGCATCTAATAAATTTGTATTTAATGCAATAGGGGTACTTACATTTGTGCTTTGTTTTATGCTTTTTAGTTATTATCCAAATAGCAATATTCTTGGCAAGTTTATTGCATCTATATTTTTTATATTTGGAATAGTAGGAGTTATGTTAAAAGAGAAAAACTTTTTATATGCTAGGCTTCTTTTAACATTAGTTATTGTTTTTTCAACACTTATATTGTTCGTTATTCATTAGAATATATTTGTTTAAGGATCTGTTAAGGTCTACACTTTTTAGTGTAGGCTTTTTTTTGTTTTTAATAAATATTTAAGGAAATTTTAAGAAAATTTTAAAATCGTCTTAAATGTTTATTGTTACCATTGAAATATTAAGAGAGAAGGTGATTATTAGTGGAAGAAAATAAAAAATTAGAAAAATTTTTACTATCAATTGTGTACATAATATTTTTTGTATATGTTTTATTGACTATAAAAATAATTTTATTTAAAGATGTACCAATTTACGCTATTTTAAAAGGAATGTTCAGGTCTGTAAATTTAATACCATTTTATACAATATGGCAATTTATCATAGATAATAATATTAGTTTTATGAGAGCTACTGTAAATATTATAGGAAATATAGGCATATTTATTCCAATGGGGATTTTCTTCCCTATAGTATTTAAAGAATTAAATAAAAAAACTATGATTACAGCAATTATATTTATTAGTTTAGGATTTGAAACAATACAATATATTCTTGCTCTTGGAAGTAGTGATATAGATGATATTATTTTAAATTCATTGGGTGGTATAATTGGTATTGCTATTTACATAAATATGACTAAATTATTTCCTAATAATATAATAAAGTTCAAGGCTATAATAGGAACTAGCTTGATTTTAGGAGTTATAGGGCTAGGAATTATTTCTATAAATTATCAAGATTTGCTAAACTTTAAATTTAAATCAAATAAAGAAATATCAAAAATATTAATTGAGGAAAATAAGGAAATAATCAAGGATATAAATAAAGATGAAGTAGACATAATTGGTACATTTGAGAGATTTGAAAAAGGCACAATAACAATTAAAGCTGGTTCTAATAATAAAGTAAAGAGACCAGAAAATATAATTGATAGTGATGGAAATGTAAGAATTTATTTAAGTGAAAATACAAGATTAGTATCTTATGTGATTACTGAAGAATCAAAAAGTGATGTAGTTAAATATCAAGAATTTGATGTTAAAAATTTACCATTATTAAGGAAATACGATACATTTTATGTTTGGATTGATAAAGAAAACCAATCAAAAGATAAACATGGGATTGTAGCTAGCAAATTGTTAATTGGATTAAATGAATAGGACATTAATTTAATATAAAAGAATAACAAACATAAAAAACGAAAAAACTATTTCTATAACTATTTTTACATTATGCATAAAATAAGACAACTTAGTGAAGGAGTAGAGATAAATTATGGAAATAATAAGGTATGTTTTGTACTTTTTTATATATTCTTTTTTAGGATGGACAGTAGAAAGTATAGGTTGTTCTATAGCGAGCAAAAGAATAATTAATAGAGGCTTTTTAAATGGTCCAATATGTCCTGTTTATGGTTTTGGAGCAGTGATTATAATATCATTATTGGAAAGGTTTGATAATATAGTCATAATATTTCTATTAGGCATGATTTTAACAACAATATTAGAGTATTTTACAGGATTTATTTTAGAGACCTTATTTCATGCAAAATGGTGGGATTATTCTGACAGAAAATTCAATATAAAGGGTAGAGTATGTTTAAAAAATGCAATATACTTTGGTGTAATGTCTGTTATAATAGTAAAGTTGATACATCCATTTATAAAGTATTTTGTAGGAACAATTCCATATAGAATATTAATATCAATGGCTATAATTACAACACTTTGGACTATAATTGATTTAATTGTTACTATTATAACACTCAAAAAATTGGATATAAAGTTAAGCTTGTTAGATGAGATAATTGCAGACCTTAGTGATATAAATGTGAAACTTGATAAATTTGATAGAGGCGAGATACAAGCTTTATTTAAAACAGTAAATAAAGATGAATTGGAAACTAGAGAAAAAATAAACAAAATAAACAGTAAATTAGACCGTATAGAGTCCAATATTATCCTACAAAAAAGAGTTATCAAAGCTTTTCCATATATAAAACATAAAAAACAACAAGAGCAATTAGAGTATTTCAAAGGTATTATTAGAGAAAATAAAAGATAATTATACAATTTAATAGAAAATAAACAGAATAATGGTATTTATAAGTTAATTTTTAAAGGACTCTATAAAAATAGAATAGAGTCCTTTATTTTTTGTGGAATAATGTTTATTTGATAAGAATAAAATATATTGTTCCTGAATAACAAATATTTTGAAAATTGTAAAAACATATATTGACAATTTGTGCCAAAGATAATAACATTAAGTATATAAAGAATTTTATATAGAAATATCTTTATAAATCGCAATAATTTTAAAACATAAATCTATTTAAAGAGGGGATGATTTGCCAATGAGCGAGATAACTAGTCAAATGATAAGTACAGAAGAAAAAAAATATGTTGCTAAAACACAAAAAATACCTTACTATCCAGTAGCATTTAAATCAGGTGATGGTGCAATGTTATATGATTATGAAGGTAATGAGTATGTTGATTTTTTAGCAAGTGCAGGCTCTGCGAATGTAGGTCATGGAAATAAGGAAATCTCACAAGCAGTTAAAGAACAAATGGATGATATCACACAATATACACTTGCGTATTTCCATAGTGATCCTCCTGTAAAATTAGCTGAAAAGCTTGTGGAAATAGCCCCTGGAGATAATGATAAAAAAGTATTATACAGTGCAACAGGTTCTGCTTGTATAGATGCTGCTATAAAACTAGCAAGAGGGTATACTGGAAGAACAAAAATAATATCTATGTATGAATCTTATCATGGAAGTACTTATGGAGCTATATCTATATCTGCATTAAGTACAAATATGAGAAGAAAAATGGGTCCATTGTTACCAGAAGTTTATCACTTCCATTACCCTGATAAAAATAGAACAGCTAAAGAATGTTTAGATGAGATAGAATATGCTTTTGCGCACTATTTACCAGCAGAAGAAGTAGCTGCAATATTTATAGAACCAATTGCAGGAGATGCAGGAATAATAGTACCTCCAGTAGAGTGGGTACAAGGTTTAAGTAAAATATGTAAAGAAAATGGAATACTACTTATAAGTGATGAAATACAACAAGGTATGGGAAGAACAGGTAAGTGGTTTGGTATAGAAAATTTCGGAGTTGAAGCAGACCTTATAGTTCTTGGAAAATCTGTTGGAGGTGGATTACCTTTAGGAGCAGTTGTTGGAAGAACTGAGATAATGCAAAGCCTTGATGCTCCAGCACATCTATTTACTTTAGCTGGAAATACAACAGTATGTGTAGCTGCTTTAAAATCTATAGAAATAATTGAAAGAGAAAACTTACTTCAAAAGAGTATAGAAATGGGAGATTATATTAAAGCAGGATTTGAGAAGTTAAGAGAAAAATACGATATAATTGGAGAAATAAGAGCTTTAGGATTATCTATAGGAGTTGATATAGTTAAAGGAAATGGCTCTAATGAAAAAAATCCAGATGCTACAGCTAAGATATGTTATAGATGTATACAAACTGGTTTAATAATGATATTCTTAGGTCAATCTACTTTAAGAGTACAACCTCCTCTAGTAATAACTAAGGAACAAGTAGATAAAGCAATGAGTATCATAGATTCTGCAATAGATGATTATTTAAATGGTAGAATTGGTGATGAAGTATATGAAGTAACTCAAGGTTGGTAAAATACATATAAATAAAAATAAGAGTTATCTCAGTTTTAGAAAGTAATTTCTGAAATGAGATAACTCTTTTAAATTACCCACAAGTAAGAAGATTAGTTGATTCATTAAGGGTCATGTTTTGGATGTCATTCTTGTGAGCATCAGAAACAGTATTACGAGAGTAGTTACCTTTACTTGTATTATCTGTTAATTTAGTTATAATTAATATTGCTAAAAGAATAAAAATTACTGTGTATAAGGCAATAACATAAGGTTTTCTTTTATATTTGTATTTGTTGTTAAAAAAAGAATGACCATAATTATTTTTATTGACTTTAGATTTATTAGTATTTATATTCTTTTTCTTGTTACTTTTCTTTTTATCATCCTTTTTTCTATTTTTAGGGTAAGGAATGACTTTGTGTGTATTATCAAGTTTGATATTTTTATTTTTTTGAATATTGCTTTCTAGGCTAGCTTTTTTTTCTCCAAATTGAATAGTTTT
The DNA here is from genome assembly GCF_045898275.1 of Clostridioides sp. GD02404. NCBI lineage: Bacteria > Bacillati > Bacillota > Clostridia > Peptostreptococcales > Peptostreptococcaceae > Clostridioides > Clostridioides sp. GD02404. Next base: position 58,051 of record NZ_JBJOCA010000004.1, on the reverse strand, counting down.
ATTGGTATTGTTGTTATCTTTCAATGTTAATCTCCCTCCCTTAAACTTTCCCTTTAGATAATATTACTACTAACCCATAGAATATACAATAAATAATATATAAGTAATAAAATTTTATAAGTATAAGTCTCTTTCTCCACGTTCTAAGGCAGTCATATTGTTAGATACTATGTTTCTTATATCTTCTCTTTCTATCTTAGCTATTTCTTCTGTGATAAGTTTTTTGCCCATAGCTTTAAGTTCCTCATCACCATAATCAATTAGAAATTCGTTTAATGTAGTAAGAGCATTTGGTGTACAGACATTGTGGATTTGGCGACTTTTAGCTAAACTCATAAATCTATCTCCAGTTCTACCTTTGCGATAACAAGCTGTACAATAACTAGGGATATATCCATCAGTTATTAGTTCTTTAAGCACCTCTACAGGGCTTCTATGGTCTCCAACTTCAAATTGTTCTGTATTGTCACCATCTTCATATGCTTTATATCCTCCAACACCTGTCAGAGAACCTGCACTGACTTGTGATACACCATATTTTAGCAATTCATTTCTCATATCAGCAGTTTCTCTAGTGGACATTATAATTCCAGTAAAAGGAACGGCTAATCTAGTTATAGCTACTATTTTTTTGAACATATCATCAGAAACTAAGTGAGGAAAATCTTCTAAACTCATTCCTTCAGCTTTTTTTAATCTAGGGAAAGATATAGTGTGGAATCCTACTCCAAACTTTTCCTCTAAGTGTTCATTATGCATCATAAGTCCTAGAACTTCAAATTTTGGGTCAGATAAGCCAAATAAGACTCCAGCACCAACATCATCAACACCAGCTTCCATAGCTCTATCAAAAGCTGTTAAATGGTAATAGTAGTCATTTTTTATAGAATGACCATGCATCTTTATAAATGTTGGTTTATGATAAGTTTCTTGGAATAATATATAAGTTCCTATTCCCTTTTCCTTTAGTAACTTGTATTCATCTACACTTGTAGCAGCTATGTTAACGTTTACCCTTCTTATATTTCCATTTTCGTTATATGTTGAGTAAATTGCATCTAAGCAATCTAAAATATAATTTATATCACAGTTTTTAGGGTCTTCACCAGCTTCTAGAGCTAGTCTTTTATGACCCATTTTTTCTAGTATTTTAACCTCTTCTTTTACTTCATCCATAGTAAGTTTTTTTCTTTTAAATTTGTTGCATGTACTGAAACCACAGTAAACACATTCATTTACACAGTAGTTTGATACATAGAGAGGGGCAAATAAAACCACTCTATTACCATATATTTCGTTTTTTATTTGCCCAGCTATACTAAATAATCTATCTAGTTGTTTTTTATCTTCCACTTCAAGAAGAGTAGCTATATCTTTATAAGTAAGTTTTTCCCTTCTATCAGCCTTATCAAGTACCTTTTCAATATCATCATAAGTTGAATTTTTTGCATCCTCTAATAAAGAATTAATTAGTTCATGTTTTATGAACATTTACAAACGCCTCCATTCAATATTATCACCACGAGAATAGTCGACTTTAAGTCCTAATGACTTGATGTTTTCTTCTAAACTTTGGTGATACTCACAAGCTTCTTGACCAGTAAAGGCTTTGTTATCGTAAAGAGAATATTGTTTTCTAAATTCTTGAGGAGAAAGGTTTGGCATAATTACATTACAGCCAGCTAAAAGACCTGCATTTCTTCCACTAGGGTTTATAGATGCAAGGGCCGTTGTAGCAGGTAATAAAACTTTTGGAAGTAGAAGTCTTGTAATTGAAAGCATAAGTAGTGTCTTTTCTAAATCTCCATGTTTATAATCTTTAAATATTGTGTCATGATGTGGAATAAAAGGTCCTATTCCAACCATATGAGGATTTAATTCTTTTAGATACAATAAATCACGAACAAGGTCCTCATTGGTTTGAAATGGTGACTCAACCATAAATCCAGCACCTACTTGATAACCAATTTCCTTAAGGTTTTTTAGGCATTCCTTTCTAGTTTTAAGTTCAATGTTTGGTGGATGTAATTTTTTATAATGACTGTCTGTAGCAGTTTCATGTCTTAAAAGATACCTGTCTGCACCACTTAAAAAGTATTTTTTATATGAGTCATAACTCTTTTCTCCCAGTGATAGTGTTATGGCACAATCCTCATATTTATTTTTTATAGTTGAAACAATTTCACATATTTTATCATCATTAAAATATGTATCTTCACCACCCTGCAAAACAAAAGTCCTGTATCCTATTTTATATCCTATATCACAACATTCAAGTATTTCATCAAGTGAAAGTCTGTATCTTATGATATTTTTATTAGAAGATTGTATTCCACAGTAGTAGCAATTATTTTTACAATAGTTTGTAAGTTCTATAAGTCCTCTCAAATAGATTCTGTTTCCATAATGCTTATTTCTCATGTCGCTAGCTTGCTTATAAAGATAGTTTCTTAAATTTTGTTCAAAGTTATATTCTTCATTGTCGATATTTTCTATTAAATATAGTAGTTCATCAAAGCTTAATGAATTTATGCTGTAAAGTTTATCTATAAAGTATTTAATCTTATTTTTAGTCATATCTAAATATGTAATTATTAAATATGGTTAAATTTTTAATAATTGAAAAGTTCAAGTGATCTTTCTAAAATACCTTTTACATATGCTATTAAAATACCATAGTTTACTATAGGTACATTGAAAGATTTTGCCTTTTCTATTCTAGATAACATTCCAGCTCTATTCATCATACAAGCTCCACAATGAACTACAAGTGCATATTTATTTATATCTTCAGTGAAGGATACTCCAGAACTAAATTCGAAAGTAATATTTTTACCAGTTTTCTTTCTAATCATGTTAGGAATCTTTACTGTTCCAATATCATCAGTCTGTCTGTGATGAGTACATCCCTCAGCCATCAAGACTTTATCACCATCTTTTAAATTTTCTAAAGCATAAGCGCCATTAATTAATTCTTTAAGGTCTCCCTTTTGTCTAGCAAATAATATAGAAAAAGATGTAAGAGGAATATCTTTTGGAGTATCTTTATCTACTTGTGGAAATACTTGAGAGTCAGTAATAACAAGTTTTGGTTTTTTACCTAGACTAGATAGAGTTTCTTTTAAACTATCTTCCTTTGTAACTATAGAAATTGCTCCAGTATCTAAAATATCCCTTATAACTTGCTGTTGAGGAAGTATAAGTCTTCCCTTTGGGGCGGCTTTATCTATTGGAACTACCAAAACAACTAAATCATTTGGTTCAATTAAATCTGATACCAATTTAAATTCAGTGCTATCTTTAGGTAAGACTCTTATTATTTCATTCTTTAAATCTTCAATTCCAATTTTATCTGTTGATGAGACAGAAACAACTGGACATTTAACTTTATTTTTAGTTAAGTCTAAAATTTCAGAGTGATTCTTAATTGTATCAATCTTGTTAAGAACTAAAATATGAGGTATATTCTTATCATTAAACTTTTCAATTAGCGTTAAATCTTCTTTTGATATACCAATTTGGCAATCAACTACTAGTAAAGCTATATCTGTTTTTTCTAAAACATCTAATGATTTACTTATTCTAAGTTCACCAAGTTCACCAACATCATCAAGACCGGCAGTATCTATAAGAACACAAGGTCCTATAGGAAGGATTTCCATTGGTCTAAATACTGGGTCTGTAGTAGTTCCAGCAATATCTGATACTATCGCAGCACTTTGATTCGTTATAGCATTTATTATGCTAGATTTACCTGCATTTCTTTTACCAAAGAGACCTATATGTACTCTTATTGATTGTGGAGTAGAATTTAGACTCATTTGTACTCACCACCTTAAATTTCTTTTTTTGATATACTAGTTTTTACAGATACATGAGGTATGTTTCCCAATTTACCAGTCAAACTATTAATAGTATCCATTTCGCCAACAACTGCTATACATACAATCGATACTCCTTCTTCTTCACAAGGAATTCCCATTCTGCCTTTAATAATACCTTTAAAACCTGATACAACCTCATTAAATTTAAGCTGACATTCTTTTGGCTCTTCTAAAATAGCACTTATGACCGCAACCTTTTTCATAAATATCCTCCTAACTCAGAAAATATGTCTTAAACAAATCCAAAATCAAAAAACTTTTCTTTTAAAGAAAAGTTTCTACAAAAGAAAAGTTATTAATTACACAAGTATAATGTGCCATATTAAACTATTTCCTTACAGATTAGATAACTCTTTTCTGGTAGGGTTAGCTTGTAAAAATTTAATTTAACAACAATTAACTAAAGAAAATTTTCACATAATTTATATAAATTATATAAAAATTAACTAAAGAAAATTGAAGCTACTTATATAATAGTAGTAAATTGAAATTAAGTCTATAGGAAAACCAATTTTTGTATAAAAATTAAAATTAAAATTGGTTATTTGTTAAGAAATGACTTTAGTAAAATGTGTATTTAACTATTTTTTAAGCATATAGTTTATAAGTAGTTTTAGAGTGTTTTCGATAGCTTCTATATGTGTTCTTTCATAGTGATGACTATTGTTTGTTCCAGGACCAACACATGCTATTTGAACATCTTCTCCCCAACGAATGGCCTCTGAAGCGTCTGAACCATAGAAAGTAAATACATCGACAGCATAATCTAAATTATTGTCTTCTGCAACATCGACAAGTTTGTTTCTTAAATTAAAATCATATAATGATAAATTATCTTTTGCAACTATAGTTACACCATGTTCACTAGATGTTTGACTTGGCCCAGTTGGTGCTATATCTATTGCTACAAATTCTTTTGTTTTTTCAGGTAAAGCTTTAGAAACACCATGTCCAATTTCTTCATAATTACTTATATAAAAGTTAGTAGTATGTTTAGGAGTTAAATTATTTTCCTTAAAATATCTACATATTTCAAGAACCATTGCTACAGCAGCTTTATTATCTATATATCTAGATTTTATAAAACCAGATTCTGTAGCTTCAAAGCGATGGTCTAGACACACAAAATCTCCAACACTTATTCCTAAATCTAATACATCTTGTTTTGTAAATACTTTTTCATCAAGTCTGATAATCATTGTTTCTTCATTTCTCTCAGTAGCAGCCTTTGTCTGACCATATATATGTGTAGAAGCATATTTAAATACAATACTTCCTCTGATTTTTTTACCCTTTCTAGTTATAACAGTACAGTTTTCTCCTTCTATAGCTGCCCAACAACCACCACCAACTTTATGGTATTTAAGAGTACCATCAGATGATATTTCTTTTACCATAGCTCCAAGTGTATCCATATGTGCAGATATTGTTATTTGATTTGAATCATCTTCACCAGGAAGAGTAGCTATAAGTGCACCTTTTTTTGTAAGAATAGTATTAAGACCTAATGCTTCAAAGTCTTTTTTACTTTCTAAAACTGCATTTTCAGTATATCCAGCTGGACTTGGGATATCTAAATATTTTTTCATTAAATTTATAGTATTAGTTAAATTTAAATTCATATTGTTTCCTCCTAAAAAATATATATTCATACAAATTATAACATAAATACGAATGTTCTGAAAACTAAAAATAAAAGAAAAAATTCTAAATATACTTAAAAAAAAAGTATATAAAATAAATTTAATTTATATTATATAGATTTAAAGTAAAAATAGTTTTATCACATAATTAATAAAAATAAATACAAAACAAAATGAATGAATAAATAAAATATTTAGTTTAATTATCTTTACAAATAAAAATTTTAGTAATAAAATAATTGTTGGAAAAGATTTTAAATTCAGATTATTCATTTTTTAAAGTAATTAATCTGCGAACCTTTATTAATATATGTAAATAGTTAAGTATATATGTATTTAATTAGCATAATATAGATAAAAATATTTATTTTAATTGTTTATTTTCTGAAGAAAAGGTCTTTATTAGTAATCATAAAAAATAAAATTAATTAAGAAAAGAGAGGATGTGTATAATGTGATTGAGAATGGATTTGTATATTGTAGTTTCTTAGTTGTATTTGTAGGTGTAATTTTTTTTATGGTAGATAAATTGAAATGGAAAATATTTGATGTAATTAATCCAATGCTTTTAATCTACTTAGGAGCAGCTATACTAGCATCATTTGGTTTATTTGCACAAAATGATGATGTTGGAATATATCAAAATATAATAACAGTGAATTTTTTACCATTAATGTTAGTTTTCTTGTTAATTCAGTGTGATTTAAGAAAAATATTAAAAATGGGTCCTAAAATGTTATTATCATTTTTCTGTGCTACATTTACATTTATGCTTGGATTCGTTATAGCATTTATAATTTTTAAAGGTTCAATGGGTGCAGACTCATGGAAAATTCTTGGAGCAGCATCTGGTTCATGGATAGGTGGTTCATCAAATATGATTGCTGCAGCAAATGCTTTAGGAGTTGCAGAAGAAGGTCTTAGCTATGCAATACTTATGGGTTCTATAGGATATACAGTATGGATGTCTGTTTGTTTAATGTCTGTAAAATTTGGACCTAAATTTAATAAATGGACAAAATGTGATACAAGTTTTATAGATGAAGTTACATCAAAACTTGAGAAAGAAAATAAAGATAATACAGCACCCACATTTGTAGAACTTATGACTTTACTTTCTGTTGGGTTTGGAGTAGCAGCTTTTGCACAAATTGTGTCTAAGATACTTCCAACTTCGGGAATACTTAATGAAACTATGTGGGTAGTACTCGTTGCATCTACAGTATCAATACTATTAGGTATGACTAAAATATCAAAACTTAAGGGAAGTACATTAGTAGGGAATGTGTTTATGTATTTACTTCTTGCAGCTACAGGAAGTAAAGCAAATTTCTTTGGATTGTCAGAAGCACCTGTTTACATAATGTTTGGGTTAGTAGTAGTACTTGTACATGCTATTTCATTTATAGGACTTGCAAAATTGTTTAAACTAGATTTATTTACTTGTGAGGTAGGAAGTATAGCTAATATAGGGGGAGTAACCACAGCACCTATGATTGCTGGAGTTCATAACCCAGTATTAATACCAGTAGGAGTGCTTATGGGACTTTTAGGAAATGTCATAGGTACATATTGTGCTCTTATGGTAACTCAAATATTACATATGTTAGCTTAATAAAAAACAATATTAAACTAATACTTTTATATAAGAAAAGTCATCTCAATTTAAGTGTAAGCTTTTATTGAGATGATTTTTTGTTTGACAATATAATTTATATAAAAAAGATATTTTGACATATTTAGTGCATAACATTGTAAAACTTACTAGAATCGAGATATATTTAATTTTTGTATTGAATCGAACGTCTGTATGATGTATAATAAAAATATAGAACGAATGTTTGCAGAACGGATGTTTTTTGAATTTATTTTAATAATTTATGAATATATACCATAATACATAAATATATTTAAATATAAAGATTAAAAAGAATTTAAAGGAGTGTTGATAACTTATGATAATTCCATCAAGAAGAATACAAGATATAACATTAACAAATTTAAAAAATGGTGAAGTAACTTTAATTGAATTGGATGAAATATATAAGAAGATGGGATTTTTATTTGTTGTTAGTGAAGGCAAATTGAAAAAGATAAAAAAGGAGAATCATCATTAGAAATGAATGAAATAATAAATATTATAATAGTTTATAAAACCTAACTTATATAGTATATAAATACTTAAGTTAGGTTTTTTTGTGATAAAGTTTATAAGTAATTAAATAAGTAATTGATTTTATAAGCTAAGTAATGTTATTAAGTGAAAAATAAATAAGTTTAAACTTTAATAAGTATTATATTACATAAGAGGTGATATTATTATGAAAATAGTAACCTACAATATTCATAAAGGTATGGATTCAAATAATAGATTAACTCTAACTAAAATGGGAACATATTTAAAACAGTTGGATTGTGATGTAATTTGTTTGCAAGAAGTATTATATCCTCAATTTTTAGCTTTAAAAACTGTTTTAAATATGGATGGTGTATTTGCTACAAACGTAAAAAAAGTAAGTATGATATATGGTATTTGCACGTTTACAAAATTTAAAATATTAAACAGCAATCATTTTTTCCTAACTAGCAAAAAAGAACAACGAGGAGCACTTTGTATGACTATAGATGAATATGGAAGAATAGTAAATATAATAAATACTCACTTGGGTCTTGATAGACAAGAAAGAGCAAAACAATTAGATGAAATAATAGACTATAGAAATAGATTAGTGGGGATAGTTGTTTTGTGTGGTGACTTTAATGAGGAAAATGTCTTTTTAAGCATGTTTAATGATATTGCCATTTCACTAGCTAAGTCTCATCTATCTACATTTGAAAAATCAAAATCTAGGATAGATTACATTTTTGTTAATAAAAATGTTGAGTTAAAGGGATATGAAGTAGACAAAATTTACTTGTCAGACCATTATCCAGTGATAGGTTATATTTAAATTTTAATATAATTTAAACTAATTATTATAAAATCCTTGATTTTTTTATTAAGAAATAATAAAAAAATATAATAAAAAAATATCAAAAATAAAACTAATTATAAGACATAAATTTACAATAAAGTTACATTTGATTAAATTCCTTGTTTAAAAAAAGCTATTCAAATATAATCTAAAGTAGTTTTGAAATGGAAACTCTATTAGGCAAAATTAAGTTAGTGTTAAAATGAGGTGAAGTTATGGGCAGAAGTGCAACAAGGGTTTCAAGATTAGGAAAAGAAAGAAAGAGAAATCTTATAATAGTATTAGCAATTTTAGTTGTAGCTATAGGAGGATTTACTTATTTTTTTAATAACAAATTTCTGTATAATGGGAAAATCGCTAAAAATGTGTATATAGAAGGAATAAATGTATCTGATATGACTAAGGAAGAAGCATTAAAAGCTATAACAGGTAAGTATATTCCAGAAGATTTAAATCTTAGTTATGATGGGAAAAAATATACAATATCTCCAAAAGATATTGACTTAAGATATAATACAGAAGAAGTTGTAAAAAATGCATATGAGACTACAAAAAAAGGCTCTTACTTTCAAAACTTAAAAAAATATATTGATATAAGAATAAATAAGCTAGCTCTAAAAATAGAATCCAGTTATGATGAGGCAAAGCTTAGTTCAAAAGTATCATCTATAGCAGATAGTATCAATGTCAAAATGAAAAATGCTTCTATTAGTGTTGGAAGTGGAGGATTGAATTATACAGATTCTGTTGTAGGAAGAGAGTTTGATTTAGCAGCAAACAAAGAATCTATATATAATATGATAAAGAATAAAGAGCATAAGTCTTTAGAACTTAAAGTAAATCTTCAAAAACCAGACATAACAACTGAGCAAGTAAAAACTGTGAATTCTGTTATAGGTCAATATTCAACTACTTATTCTCAGGCTATAGAAGGTAGGTCATATAATGTGGGTCTATCAGCAAGAAAAACTAGTGATGTATTATTAATGCCAGGTGAAGAGTTTTCATATAATAAGCTTACAGGACCTAGCAATAAGGCTAATGGTTATAAGGATGCACCAGTTATAGTTTATGGGAAATTAGAGCAATCAGCAGGTGGAGGTGTTTGCCAAACATCTTCAACAATTTATAACGCTGCTCTTATTTCAGGAATGGAGATAACTCAAGTCACAAATCATTCATCTGCATCAACGTATGTGCCAAAAGGAAGAGATGCTACTGTAAGTGATGGAGGATTAAACTTAAAGTTTAAAAATCCATATGACCATCCTGTATATATTAAAAACTATGCAGGTGGAGGAAGTGTATCATCAGTAATATATGGTAACTCTGGTGACAAACCTAATATATCAATAGAAGTAAAACAGACTGGTCAAAATAAGTATTCTACATATAGAATATTTAAAGATTCAAATGGAAATGTAATAAAAAAAGAACATATATCAAATAGTTCCTATAAAGAACTAAAAAAATAAATCATTTTTTAAAGTGATATTTATACAAAAAAACAAGGAAGCCTCTGACTTTCTTGTTTTTTTTGTATAAAAGTAACATTATTGACTCTTGTTTTGATATTAGAGTCATTAATATATAGAAAATATTCCTATATATTGGTATAATTGTAAATAGATTTAGTTATATAAAATGTATGAGGAGGTGACATGGTTGAATTTTATAGGCAATAGATATGAGGTAGTAAATTCTGATGACGTTTTAGAAATTAACAAAATCTATAAAGCTAGAGATGTTTTTTACAGAAAAAATGTGCTAATAAAAGTCATAAAGCACAATAATTATATCTGTGGGGATTTTGTTTCAAATTTAATTGATGAAAGTACTGCTTTAGATGAAATAAACTCTCCTTATATACTAAAAATAATAGATGTTGGAATTCATTGTACAGAAGAAACAACACTGTATTATGTTGTAAGTGAAGACTTTAATGGTATCGGATTAGATGAATTAATTCTAGGGAATTATCTTCATTTAGAAGCAATTGTAAATATAATGATACAAGTTTTAAAAGCTTTAGAAATGATACATAGAAATCATTCATATCATGGTAGTTTAAAATCAAGTAGTATAATAGTAGATACAGAATATAATATCAAGGTTTGTGATTTTGGAATTACAAAAGCAAATAATGGGGTTAATACAAGAAGTTATGGAAATAGAAGGTATTTATGCCCACATCAACTATGTATAAATTATACCGATAAAGAAAGTGATTTTTTTGCGACAGGGCTTATTTTATTTGAGTCAATATTTAAAAAATTACCTTTTGGAGAATCGAATTCAGAAGAAAAAATATTACAGTCTATTGATAAAGGATTAGATTGGAATAGTATAAAAGCAATTAATGGGAATACAGAACTTATAAACGTTATAAAGAGGCTTCTTGGTAGAAATAACAAGTATACCAGAGCCAATGATATTATTGTTGATTTAAGTAAAGTAATGTATGAAAAAGCTTATATAGAAGTTGAAGATGAGAAAAAAGAAGAGAAACAAGAAAAAGTCGTACAGATAAAAAAAGAAGAAAAAATTAAAGTGAGAAAAAAATTACATAAAAAACTTGTTGTTGCTGGTCTAGCAATAGTTATGATTTCAATGATTATTATCAGCTCTATAATATAAAAACTATATATTACATATTTAAAAGCAATATCTATGAACAATATACATATAGATAGAAAATCTAGTTTAGTCATAAATTATGAGAGGAAGTGGTTATTATGTTAGAAAAAAATAATGAGGTATCAAACATCTAAGAATATTTTAACAAATAGCCACCTGCTTTTGTAATTTAGAATAAAAAGCTGTGGCTAAAAGTCACAGCTTTTTGCTACTTTTTAAAGGCAGGAACATATTAAAAAGGAGCAAAGTATGAGTGAAATAAAAATAATAGCAAGCAATAAGTGTTGGATTGAAGATATAGCAAAGAAACAGCTTGAAGATATTTCAAACTTAAATGGAGTTTTAAAAATAGTAGGACTACCTGATTTACATGCAGGTAAAATACCTGTTGGTCTAGCTGTTGAAACTAGTAACTTTATTTATCCACATATAATTGGAAATGATATAGGATGTGGAATGACCTTATTTAAAATTGGGATTTCAAAAAAGAAATTTAAAAAAGAAAGATGGATTAAATCTCTTGATAAGATTAAAGACTTATCAGATATAGAAATAGCAGATATATATGAAGAAGAATGTCCAATTTTAAATTTGGGAACTATTGGAAGTGGAAATCATTTTGTAGAGTTTCAATGTGTAAATGAAGTTTATAATAAAGAAGAATTTGAACAATTAAGATTATCAACTGATGATATAATGATGCTGGTTCACTGTGGCTCAAGAAATTATGGAGAAACTATTTTGAATAAATTTTATAATAAAAATGGTATTGAGGTTGAAAGTGATAAAGCAAGAGCATATATGGAAAGTCATGATAAGGCTTTAATTTGGGCAGAACGTAATCGTGAAGCTGTCAGTAAAAAAATTATGCAATCAATAGGTACATCTGGAAATATTGAAAAGATATTATCTATAAATCATAATTTTATAGAGAAAAGACAAGATAAATTTATACATAGGAAAGGCGCTGTTTCAAGTGAAAGTGGAGCTGTAATTATACCAGGTTCGAGAGGGAGTTTATCATATATAGTTATGCCTACTGAAAATACAGAGATATCTTTATATTCTCTGTCACATGGAGCTGGTAGAAAATGGTCTCGTTCAATTTGTAAATCTCGTCTTAAAAACAAGTATAATAAAGACAACATAAAACAAACTAAATTTAAAAGCCATATTATATGTAATGATATAAATTTATTATTTCAAGAGGCTCCAGAAGCTTATAAAAATATAGAACAAATTATTGAAAGTTTGATAGAGTATAAGCTTATTCAAGTAGTGGCAACTATGAAGCCGCTGATTACTTATAAAGGTTAATTTTCAAAGTTAAGAAAGATTAAAATTATATTAGATTATAAATAGCTGATTTTGTTAGAACATGTAAAATTGTTTTACTATTATCAGCTATTTTTTTGTTCTCATAAAAGAATATAAAATGCAAATGAAGAGATTATGTTAATACAATAAATAGAAAGTTTAAAAAGTGTGTTGAAAAATAAGGATATAATGAGTATAAGTATTTATGGATTCTTGATGAAGTACAATTTTTATTATGCAAAAATATCAATGAAATTATTTTTATTGACATGAAGATGGAATCTATGAAATAATATTAGGAGCACCAAGATAAATGATTAAGTAAAAATAGAAAAGGAGCAGTTTTTTATGAAGAAAAATACTAATAGTAATGAGTCCGGGGTTAAGCTTCTTAATAAATAAGGAGTTTGATGCAGAATAACTCCTTATTTATTAAGTCGTTCACAAAATAACTATTATCAGAGTAAATGGTATGGGGATTTAAAAGCCTATGACTTATAAATAAAGGAGAAAAAATAATGAATAATAATACATTTGAAAGATTACAACTAAACGAAGTTAAAGAGTTAATAAAAGCATATTGTGTAAGCTCACTTGGAAAAAATCTGATAGATAAATTAACTCCTAGTGGTAATATCGGAGTAGTAAGAAGAAAGTTAGCAGAAAATAAAGAAGCTAGAAAGATAATTGAAAATAGCAATCATATACCACTTGAAGGATTGTTTAATGCAGGTTCTACAATAGACAAAATTGAAAAAGGAATGATAATAGAACCAATTGAACTTGTAAATATTGAAGATTTTTTAAGAGGATGTAGGAAGATTAAAGCTTTTATGCTAGAAAAAGAATTTTATTCACCTACATTAAGTTCCTATGCTTTAAATATAACAGAATGTAAAAATATAGAAGATGAAATAAATTACTGTATAAAATCGAATAAAGTCGATTCTAATGCTAGTAAAGAATTAAAAAAAGTAAGAAGAAATATAGAAATTACAGAAGGAAAGATAAAAGATAGACTAAATAAATTTATAACATCAACTATAAATAAAAAATATATACAAGAGTTTATAATAAGTAAAAGAAATGATAGATATGTAATACCAATTAAAGCTTCCTACAAAAATGAAGTTGATGGTACTATATTAGACACCTCATCAAAGGGAAATACTGTATTTATTGAACCTATAAGTGTTTCAAATCTAAGTACAGAGTTGACTATGTTAAAAGCTGATGAGACCATTGAAGAATATAAAATCTTATCTTATTTAACAGAACTTATATTTGATAAGATAAATCAGATAAAATTGAATATAGAAATACTTTCTGAATATGATATGGTATTTGCAAAAGCTAAGTATAGTCAAAAAATAAAAGGTATTACTCCGAAAATAAATCATAATGGCTATATAAAAATAATTAAAGGTAAACATCCTCTTCTAACAGGAGATGTTGTACCTTTAGATTTTGAAATAGGAAAAGACTACAGAAGTCTTGTAATAACAGGACCTAATGCAGGAGGGAAAACTGTAACTCTTAAGACCGTTGGATTATTAACTTTAATGGTTCAATGTGGATTTGATATTTCTGCAAAAGAAGGCAGTGAATTTAGTGTATTTGAAAAAGTTTTTGTGGATATAGGAGATAATCAAAGTATTGAAAATGCATTAAGTACTTTTTCATCACACATAAAAAATATCGCAGAGATTATGAGTTCATCAAATAATTCTACTCTTGTTCTATTTGATGAGATAGGAAGTGGAACTGAACCTAATGAAGGTTCAGGATTAGCAATATCATTATTAGAAGAGTTTTACAGAATGGGATGTATAACAATAGCATCAACTCATTATGGAGAGATAAAGAAATTTGCTAATTTACATCCAGAGTTCGAAAATGCTGGTATGATGTTTGATAAAGAAACTTTAGAACCAATGTATAAGTTGACTATAGGAAAATCTGAGGATAGTAATGCTCTTTTTATTTCAAAAAAAATGGGAATAAAAAATAGAGTACTAGAGAGAGCTAAAGAATATATAATTGATAGAAACTATAATTTAGACTTAATTAAAAGAAGTAAATTACAATCGAATGTTGAAGAAAATAAAAACTCTGAAATTATTTCAAACTATACAGATTATAATGTAGGAGATAAGGTAAAATTATTAGATGAAAATGATTTTGGGGTTGTATATAAACCAACAGACAAGTTTAATAATGTAGAAGTATTATTTAAAGATGATTTTATTTCAGTAAACATAAAAAGATTGGAACTTAGTATAAAAGCGTCAGAATTATATCCAGAAGGATATGATTTGGATACCTTGTTTACTAGTTTTGAAGATAGAAAATTAGAAAAAGACATTCAGAGAGGTTCAAAGAAAGCTCTTAAAAAGATTCAGAAAGAAATTAGAGAAAATAGAAAACAAATATAAAAACACAAAAGAAGCTATCTAAAGATAAAATTTTATTTTTAGATAGCTTCTTTATTAACATATCTTCATAAATCCAATGACCAACAGTATTAAACCACTTAACCAAGATAAGTTTAGATTTATTTTTTTAACAAATACATTTCCTAGTAAGCAACCAAGTAGAACTGCAATTATATTTGAGAGTAAAGAAAATAGAATAACTTGTATATAATTTACTCCTACAAGACCACTACCAAATCCAATTGCTAATCCATCTAGACTTAGAGCAATAGCAAGTGTAAATGCTTCAGCAGACTTAAGTATTTTAGATTTACTTGTATCTAAAGTATCAGGTTCAATGCTTACATTAAAATTTAGTTTAAGGTCTAACATATTAAGATTATAATCTTTTGAATGTATGGATTTTTTCTTAAAATAAGATTTAAAAAAGCTTTCAATTAGTCGAGCACTTCCTAATAAAAATAAGATAAAGAAACATATTAACATTGTTATATTTTGAGGTAAAAAATCTCTAACGATTGTACCTGCAAAAAGTGATATTGCTAAAATAGCTGAACAGACTACACTAATAATTATATTTGAATATAAAGGAACTTTAACTTTATTTACGCCATATCCAAAGCTTGTTACAAAGGCATCTATACAAAGAGAAGTTACTAATAAAATTGATTCAATCACAGCAGATTAACATCCTTTCTCTTAAATTTTGTACTTATATTAGTTATAGTATTGTAAAAATGGATAAATTGTTACAGATAAACCAATAAATTGTTGATAAAATTTCAACATCATACAACACCTAAGTAACAGAACAATCATATTAATAATATAAAACCAATCATAATAAAGCAGGTGAAAATGATGGAACAAAATAGTGCGGTTGGAAATTTCGGTGACTTATTTAAGATTTTGCTAGAAGAAAAAGATATATCAATGGGAGAATTGAGCAAAAAAAGTGGAATCGACAAAGCTACTATATCTCGTATAGCTAATAATAAGCAAAAACCCAATATAAATCACTTGGAAAAGATAGCAATACATTTAAATATTAATTTAGAAGAGTTATTAAAAGCTTCAGGACATGAATTTAAAAGCAATAATAATCAAATATTTAACACAGATAGTGATTTTAGTAATTTTGATGATATTCTTGGATTTGCAAATTTAATCAATGATAAGAATTTTAATGGAAACATTGAAAAAGAATTGAGTAAGTGCAAATTATATGTACAGACAGATGAAGGGAAAAAACTACTTTTTGATAATTTTAGTAAAAAAGTAGATTCTATTGAAAAACAAGGTCAATTTACAGATAGACTAAGAAAAATGTATGCTGACTTTTGTACAGGAGGACTTACAATAAAGAAATATTTATTGATTGGAAGTATGTTACTTTATTTTGTAATATCAACAGATGTTATTCCAGATTTTGTATTTCCAATAGGATTTATGGATGACTTAGTAGCACTAAATATAGTTACAAAATTACTCAAGGATGATAAGTAATTTTAAAGTTGTATTTATTACTTAAAGAAATAAAAGTATAGATAAAATTTATTCTCTTATTTGTAAGTAAGATATTAAAAATTTTAAAATGAACAAGTTAATATATATTTTATAAGTATTTAAGTATATAAAATAAAATAATATCCAAACTAATACAAAATAGTAATAATTGTTTTGTACTGGAGGATATTTATGAACTGTAAATGGATATCTAAAATAGATGGACAAAAAAAATGCTCTAGAGAAGCAGATTCTTCTGGATATTGTATCTTTCATAAAGAACATAAGTCTGATAAAGATATACAACTAATGATGGATACTATTTATAAAGAAGAAATTAGTGAATTTGATGGATTTATATTTGAAAATGAATTTAATGCAGAAGAAATATTAACTTATGATTACAAAAGATTGAATTTTTCTGAAGTAATATTTAAAGAGAAAGTAAATTTTAAAAAATACATTTTTAAAAAGAATATTATTTTTAACTATACAGAATTTAGAAAAAGTGTGTTTTTTAATGGTGGTGTATTTCTAGAAAACTGTGATTTTAATAAAACAAGATTCAGTAAAGCCTATATAAATGACCGTATATTTGAAAAAGTAAAATTTAAAGGACCTGACTTAGTAGTTAATAGAGCAGAAAATTTTCCACGAATGGATGGAATTATTTTTAGTATGTGTACAAAGTTTGTACTAAAAAATGTAGAGTATGATAAAAGTGAGTATAAGCATGGAAAGATAAATTATAGAATAGCTAGAAATCAAGCAACAAAAATTGGAGAATACGAAATGATAGGGTTTTATTATTATAAGGAAAGAATTTATAGTAGTAAAATAATGAAACGCTCTGATTATCCTACTTTCAGTGACTATTTAGTTGAGAAATTTTTTGACCAAGTAGCACGTTATACTACAGGTTATGGAGAAAAGCCATGGAATATATTGTTAGTAATTATAGTGATAATAAGTGTTTTTGCCTTATTATACTTGTTTGTAGGCATACAAAGTTCAAATAGTACACTTGTAGCTTTAAATATAAATAATATAGGTGATTATTCATTAAGTGAGATTTTTAGAATGTATATAGACTTATGGTATTTTAGTATGGCTACATTTAGTACAGTAGGCTATGGAGATATGGTTGCTACAAGTTTAATTGGAAAGGCTTTAGCAGGAATAGAAGTATTTTTTGGAGTTACAATAGGAGCAATTTGGGCATCTGTGATTATTAAAAGGATGATAAGATAATATCTGTGTAAATATGGATAGGTATTAATTACTAGATATAAATTGGACTAAATAGGGAAAATTTAAATATAAATATACTTAATAATCCAAGAAGGTGAAAAAATTGAAAAATGCAATAAGAAAAATTATAGCATTAGCCATGATACTAGTTTTTATAATACCAACTTATTCATTTGCAGATGAAAAATCTGTAGACAAATACTCAAAAACATCTATACTTATAGACCAAGAGACAGGTAGAGTTTTATATAGTAAAGAACCTGATATGAAGGTACCATTAGCTAGTTTAAGTAAGATGATGACTTTTTTACTTGCAATAGAAGCTATTGAAAATAAAGAAGTAAAAGAAACTGATGTAGTAAAAATAGACAAGTCTATTGCATCTGTAAAAGGTTCAAGTTATAAACTTAAAAATGGTGAAGAAGTACCACTTATAGAGCTTATGAGAGGTCTTATGATTGTATCAGGAAATGATGCGGCAATTGCTATAGCAAAACATATTTGTAAAACTAAGGAAGCGTTTGTGGATAGAATGAATAAAAAAGCAAAAGAAATAGGAATGACAAATACACATTTTCTAAATCCAAATGGTCTTCCAATATACGATTTAAATAATCCAAAACAACCAGCAAAAGAAAATAAATCTACTGCGAGGGATATAGCTATTCTTGGTAAATACATGTTTGACCATTATGAAAAACAAGTAACAGCTATAACTGATATGGAGACATATACAAATTCAGATAGAAGTTTTGAAAAAAGCAATACAAATGCATTATTAAGAATTATACCAGAAGTAGATGGTATAAAAACTGGATATACTGGTAATGCTGGATATTGTTTATCATTTTCTATGATTGTAAACAAAAATGAAAAAAATGAGAAAAAACGTAGAGTAATAGGTGTAGTATTGGGTACTAATCATAAAAATAAAAGAACATCTGCTTCTTTAGCACTACTTAAATATGGAAAAGAAAATTTTAATATGAAAAAATTAATTGATAAAGATAGTTTTATTGGTAAGAAATATATTAAAGGCATGAAAGAATTAGAAGTTACTTTAAAAGCTAAGGATGAACTTTACACAGTATTAAAAGATGATGAAAGTATAAAATCAGAAGTAAAGATTAAAGATATAGAATATCCTGTTAAAAAAGGTGATACTATGGGTACTATAAAATACTATACTAATTCAGGTGACTTACTTGGAAGTGTAGATATAGTAAGTAGTAATAATGTAGACAATATATCATTAAAAACAAAATTAAAAATGAAATTTGCAAATTAAATTCAAAAAAATGGTATAAAATACACAAAAAAATATAAAAATAGAAAATATGGAAAAAATATTGTTATTTTTTCACCTCTATGATATACTACTAGAGGTGAAAAAATAAAATAAATCACACACAGCATTGGGATCCTTAAAAGGTGCCTATTACATGGTTTTTTAGGGAGAAGATCAAGCTGGAGGTATAAAACCAGGAGGTAAAATATGTCAGTAATATCAATGAAACAATTATTAGAAGCAGGTGTTCACTTTGGTCATCAAACAAGAAGATGGAACCCTAAAATGGCTAAGTATATATTCACAGAAAGAAATGGAATATATATAATAGACTTACAAAAAACAGTTAAAAAAGTTGAAGAAGCTTACAAGTTCACTAAAGAAGTAGCTGAAACAGGAAAGCCAATCTTATTCGTAGGAACTAAAAAACAAGCTCAAGATGCGATAAAAGATGAAGCTGAAAGATGTGGAATGTACTTTGTTAATGAGAGATGGTTAGGTGGAATGTTAACAAACCACAAAACTATAAAAACTAGAATAAATAAATTAAGAGAATTAGAAAAAATGGAAGAAGAAGGTGTATTTAATGTTCTTCCTAAAAAAGAAGTTATAAAATTAAGAGCTGAAAAAGAAAAACTAGAAAAATACTTAGGTGGAATAAAAGACATGCCTGAATTACCAGGTGCAATGTTCGTAGT
The DNA here is from genome assembly GCF_045898275.1 of Clostridioides sp. GD02404. Lineage (NCBI taxonomy): Bacteria > Bacillati > Bacillota > Clostridia > Peptostreptococcales > Peptostreptococcaceae > Clostridioides > Clostridioides sp. GD02404. Next base: position 38,417 of record NZ_JBJOCA010000004.1, on the reverse strand, counting down.
TGACCCAAGAAAAGAAAACATAGCTATACAAGAGGCTCATAGATTAGGTATACCAGTAGTTGGTATAGTTGATACTAACTGTGACCCAGAGCAATTAGACTTTGCTATACCAGGAAATGATGATGCTATAAGAGCCGTAAAATTAATAACTGGTGCTATGGCAACAGCTGTAATCGAAGGTAGACAAGGTGCTGAAGAAGAAGTAGCTGAAGACCAAGAATAATAATTTGACAATTAAATGGTAAGGGTCGCCCTTACCATTTATAATATGGAATAGAATAAGTAGGAGGAAACTTAAAAAATGGCTAATATAACTGCTCAAATGGTAAAAGAGTTAAGAGAAAGTACAGGCGCAGGAATGATGGACTGCAAGAAAGCTTTACAAGAAGCTGAAGGAAATATGGAAAAAGCAGTAGATTTATTAAGAGAAAAAGGATTATCAAAAGCTGCTAAAAAAGCTGGTAGAGTTGCTGCTGAAGGTCTAGTTGCGATAGAAATGAATGATGATAATACAGTTGCTTCTATGGTAGAAGTTAACTCAGAAACAGATTTCGTTGCTAAAAATGAAGACTTCAAAGTATTCGTTAAAGATGCTGCTTGTATGGCATTAGCTACTGATAAAGAAGATGTAGCTTCTTTATTAGGTGAGACTCATAGAGAAGGAATAACTTTACAAGAAGTTTTAAATAATAGAGTTGCAAAAATCGGTGAAAAATTAGACTTTAGAAGATTTGCTAAAGTTGTAACTAATGGACAAGTTGCTGGATACATTCATGGTGGCGGAAAAATAGGTGTTCTTGTTGAAATGGAAACAGAAGCTAGAGATGCTAAAGTTTTAGAATTAGGTAAAGATGTAGCTATGCAAGTTGCTGCTATGAATCCTAAGTACGTTTCAAGAGATGAAGTAGATGCTGAATACATAGCACATGAAACAGAAGTATTAACTCAACAAGCTTTAAATGAAGGAAAGCCAGCTAATATAGTTGAAAAAATGGTTAAAGGAAGATTAGAAAAAGAATTAAAAGAGGTTTGTTTATTAGAGCAAACTTTCGTTAAAAATCCAGATATAACTGTTAAACAATTAGTTGCTGATGTTGCTAAAGCAGTAGGTTCTGATATAAAAGTTGTTAAAGTTGTGAGATTCGAAGTTGGTGAAGGTATACAAAAGAGAGAAGAAAACTTTGCAGAAGAAGTTGCGAAGCAACTTAAGTAATAACCAAAGAGAGAACACGCAGGTGTTCTCTTTTTTAAAAAATAGAAAAAAATGGATATGAAGGATTGAAATAGGAGGTTTCTGATGGATAAACCAATGTACAAAAGGGTATTGTTAAAATTAAGTGGAGAAGCATTAGCTGGAGAAAGAGGTTTTGGTATAAACAATGATGTAGTTAATGATATTGCTATTGCTATTAAAAAAATACAAGAAATAGGTGTTGAAGTAGCTGTAGTAGTAGGTGGAGGAAACTTCTGGAGAGGTAGAACTAGCGAAGGAATGGACAGAACTACTGCTGATTATATAGGAATGTTAGCTACAGTTATGAATGCGATGGCATTACAAGATGCACTAGAAAATATAGAGGTTGCTACAAGAGTTCAAACTGCTATAGATATGAGACAAATTGCAGAGCCATATATAAGAAGAAGAGCAGTTAGACATTTAGAAAAGGAAAGAGTTGTTATATTTGGTGCAGGAACAGGAAACCCTTACTTTACAACAGATACAACTGCTGCTTTACGTGCTGCTGAAATGGAAGCAGAAGTTATCCTGTTAGCTAAAAATGTTGATGCAGTATATGACAAGGATCCAAAAGTACATGCAGATGCTAAGAAATTTACAGAATTAAGTTATATGGAAGTTATACAAAAAGAATTAAAAGTAATGGACTCTACAGCTACATCTTTATGTATGGATAATAAGATTCCAATAAAGGTATTTGAGCTTACAACAGAGAATATAATAAGAGCAGTAAAAGGTGAAAATATAGGAACTACTGTAAAATAATGAAGAATGAAGGAGGAGTAAAATTATGAAACTAGAAATACATAAGCAGTTAGAAGAGAAAATGAATGGGACAATTGATGCTCTGAAATTTGAATTTGGGACTATAAGAGCAGGAAGAGCTAATGCACAAATGTTAGACAAGATAAGAGTTGATTATTATGGAACTCCAACTCCGATAAATCAAATTGGTGCTATATCTGTACCAGAACCAAGAGTATTGATGATATCTCCTTGGGATAAATCTGCTATGCATGAAATAGAAAAAGCTATATCTAATTCAGATTTAGGATTAAATCCATCAAATGATGGCGAAGTTATAAGACTTTCTGTACCTGCTTTAACAGAAGAAAGAAGAAAAGAACTAGCTAAAAAAGCTAGTAAAGCTGCAGAAGAATTTAAAGTTAGAATAAGAAATGAAAGAAGAGACGCCAATGAAAAGATTAAAAAAATGGAAAAAGGCGGAGAATTAACTGAAGATGAGTCAAAGAAAGCACAAGATGAAGTTCAAAAAATGACTGATAAATTTATAAAAGAAATAGATGCGTTATTATCTAAAAAAGAAAAGGATATAATGGAGGTATAATATTGAAAAAATATTATAACCTTTTAGGTCTTCATGTAGATGAGGTAAAAAAATATTTTGATGAACAAAATGTAACTTATACTATAAAATCGATTGAAGGCAAAAAGGATAAAGATAAACTTGTAGTTCCTAGAGTTATAAAAATATCTGAGATAGGTGATAATGTAGAACTAATAATCACATACTTTTCTGACTCCTTAGTTTAAGGAGTCAGAACAATATTGGAGGCAAAATATGAATAACAACATTATGTATGACATAGACTTAAATAACATACCTACTCATATTGCTATTATAATGGATGGGAATGGAAGATGGGCAAAATCTAGATTTCTTCCAAGAACTGCAGGACATAAGGCTGGAGTAGAAACTATAAGAGATATAGTAAAAGAATGCTCAAATTTAGGAGTTAAGCACTTGACATTATATGCATTTTCAACAGAAAATTGGAAGAGACCAAAAATTGAAGTTGATACACTTATGAACTTATTATCTACATACTTAAGAAATGAAATAGCTGAGCTTCATCAAAATAATGTAAAAGTAACAGCTATAGGAGATATAAGTGCTTTACCAAAGACTTGTATAAGAGAATTAAACTCAGCTAAGGAGACGACAAAAGACAATACAGGAGTTAACTTAAATTTAGCATTAAACTATGGAAGTAGGGCAGATATAAAAAATGCTCTTATAGATATAGTAAAAAATTGTGAAAGTGGTAAAATAGATATAAACAATATTGATGAAGATATTATAAAAAACTATTTAAGCACAAAGTCTATACCAGATCCAGACTTGGTAATAAGAACAAGCGGTGAACAAAGATTGAGTAACTTTTTACTTTGGGAAGTTGCTTATTCTGAGTTTTACTTCACTGATATACATTGGCCTGATTTTAATAAAGAAGAATTACAAAAGGCTATTTATGTATATCAAAAAAGAGATAGAAGATTTGGAGGACTTAAGTAAGGAGATTATTTTATGCTTACAAGAATTATTGCTTCACTAGCTCTGGTTCCATTATTTCTATTTGTTGTATATGGAGGGATTCCTTTATATATAGCTGAGATGGCAATAGTTTATATTGCATTACATGAGTTTTATAAGGCGTTTAAAATAAAAGATATAAATCCAATCTTCATTATTGGATATATATTTTCTATTTATTTAGCTGTAAAAAATATTTTTAACTTACCATTAGAGTATACTTATGCAATGATTTTCATTTTATTTTTAGCAAGTATAATTTATATGTTGATGGGCAAAAACAATGTTATAGATGTTTCGATTACGTTTTTAGGGATTTTTTATATAGGAGTGTTTTTAGATTTTATAGTTATAACTGTAAATGGTTTTGAAAAAGGTAATATCTATGTATGGCTTATATTTGTTATATCTTTTATGACAGATATATTTGCATATTTTAGTGGCTATTTACTTGGAAAACATAAGTTAATTCCTAAAGTGAGTCCTAAAAAGACTGTAGAAGGAGCTATTGGAGGAATAATAGGAAGTACACTTTGTTGTATTATATTTGGATATTTATTTGGTATTAATTTGCTTCAATTAGCAATAATAGGAAGCATAGGAAGTATAATAGCTCAATTAGGAGATTTATTTGCATCTTCTATAAAGAGATATGTAGGGATAAAGGATTATGGAAAGATAATACCTGGTCATGGGGGTATATTAGATAGATTCGATAGCGTTATATTAGTTGCACCTTTTGTGTATAGTGCTATTAAATTTTTTATTAGATAAAGATTGGTTTTAAAAGAGCAGTCTATAATTGCTAGTAATGAAAATAGCTATGTAACTTCTAAAAGCAGAAGATTCTGCGATTGTTTAGTTACATGGCTATTTTCATTGTTTAATGATTTAGAATATATTAAGTGTATTATATAAAATAGGTATTGCTTTACAAATGTATACTATATTTGTAGTATGCATTTGTTTTGTATACGAGAATTGTCATTAAAAAGTATTTTTTTGTTTAATAATATCGATATTCTTAATTTTATTATCTTTTTATAATATATATATCTAAATGTAATTAGTTTATTATATATTTATAAATTTTATTTTTAAACATAATTAATAATAGATAAGTAGATTGTTGCTTTTATTGTACAAGTATATGTATAATTTAAGTAATATCTCAAAAAAAAGGAATATATTTCCATAATGTGATAAAATAAATTCAAAGAGTTAAATTCTAGGTAAATGGTACTTTAATTGTTTATTAAAATAAATTAGATATTCCATCTTCAATGTCATTTACTTGATGATTAAATTTAAAGTAGACTAATATTTAAAATAGCTTTTGAATTAGGTAATGATTTATTATACACATAAAAACTTTCAGAGATATAAAATGTTAGTAAAATAAAAAAATAATAGATAAATGTTTATTTCAAAAAGTTTGAAATTTGAGGGGGATGGATTAATGGAGACATTAACTAATAATATTATAGATAAATTAACGAATTTAAATGGGAATTATAATTTTAGGATGATGCTTTCAAGCTTAGAAAATCAGAAGAATCCATATGGAATTATGTTTATTGGAATAGATGATTTTGAGCAAATTAATAATTTATATTCTTATTCATTTGGAGATAAGGTTTTAAAAAAATTTTCTAGAGCTATTTTACCCTTTTTACCTGAAGATGTAAGTTTATATAGATTGGATGGAAATGGCTTTGGAGTTTTGTATCCAGATGGAGATTGTTATGAATTAATAAAACTATTTAATAGGTTTCAGGATGTAGCACAATGTATAAAACAGATTAATGGACATGCTATTTCATTTACTATATCAGGAAGTATTTGTTTTTATCCTAAGGATGGTATAGATTGTGATTCATTGTACCAAAATGCACGTGTTACTTTTGAGAGGGCAAAGAAACAAGGAAAAAAGACTCTCCTTGTCTACTCAAAGGATAAGTTAACTTTTTCTCAGTATTCTATAAAATTGATAGAGTATCTAAGAGAAAGTGTGTTAAATGATTTTAAAGGATTTTATTTAAATTATCAACCACTCATTTTTGCTGATAATAAGAAACTATATGGATGTGAAGTATTACTTCGTTGGAAGAATCCTAATTTTGAAATGAAACTTGGCCCAACTGAGTTTATACCTTTTTTAGAATCTTCTGGACTTATGGATAAAGTTAGTCAATGGATAATTAGAACTGCTTTAAAACAACTGAATATATGGATAAAATATATGCCAAATTTCAAGATGAACATAAATGTATCATATCAACAACTTGAAAACCCTAGCTTCAAGTTCTTTATTTTAGATACTATAAAAAAAGAAGGTGTGCCACCATCTCTAATAACATTGGAATTGACAGAAGATAATACTATAAAAAAAATAGAAGAAATAAGACGTTCTTTCGATTTTCTTCGAAGTCAAGGCATTAAGATTACCTTTGATAGTTTTGGAGCGAAACATTCATCCTTAGAAATTTTTCGTGAATTAAGTGCAGATTCTTTAAAAATTAATCATACTCTTTTAAATCGTATTACATATGATGTAACAGACCAAAAAATTGTTTCACAAATTATTAACTTGTGTCACAGTATGAATATGACAGTCTATGTTGAAGGAATTGAAGATAAGGAAACTTTAAAAATTATTGAACAGATGAGACCAGAAATACTGCAAGGGTTTTATTATAAAGAGCCTATAAATGCAGATAAGTTTCATGAATATTATTTTGAAGAATATGTTGATTCATTTAACTATCAGGAAGATATTATATCAAAAGACATTTCTTTAGAAAAGGAAAAGAGCATGGTATATTCTGCACTCACTCCAACGCATTCAATGAATATAAAAGAACTGATAGATAATGCATATGCAGGTATATTTCAAGTTGGAATGGACCATGAATTTACTTTTCTTACATGTAATGAAGGGTATCGTAGAATGCTTGGTTATACAATTAAAGAGATGGAAGAAAAATTTAAGAATCAAGCATTAGGATTTGTTCATCAAGATGATATAGAATATGTAAATTATGAAATTAGGAGACAACTTGGAATTAGTGATATAGTAACTATTGAATTTAGAGTAGTAAAATCTGATGGAACACCTATATGGATACTCGGAACAGGTAATGTCGTAAGAGGAAAAGAAGGATTTAAGAGCTTAATTGTAGTTATTGTAGAAAATGATAGACTTAAGAAGAGGTCTTTAGAGATGGAAGAATCATATTGGAAATACAGGAAAGTGCTGGATAATATTCCTGCTTGTGTAAAATGTATTCGTTTTGATGAAGATTTCACTTTAGATTACATTTCTCCTAGTTTTATATCATTAATAGGTTATACAGAAAAAGAAATAAAAAACAAGTTTGATGGAAAGTATATTGATTTAATCTTTGAAAAAGATAGAAAAAATGTAATAAGTGATATAATAAGCCAAATTAATTCTAAAGATATAATTACACTCAACTATCGCATCAGGTGCAAAGATAATCGTTTAATTTCTTTAGAAACAATTTCTAGGTTATGTGAAAATGATAAGGATGGGAAACAGTATTTTTATTCAAGTATAGTAGACGTAACAGATGAAACTTATGAAGAAAAAGATAGAACATCTAATAACTTAGCTAATCGATACCAAAAAGCATTAAAGCAATGGGGTGACATTTTATTTGAATATAATTTTAAGGATGATACAATAATATTTTCTGATAATTATTACAATATTTTTCAAGTAGAACCAAAATCAACAATTACTGAACAGTTATTAAATATTTATGAAGATGATTGTAAGACCTTACTGGATGCTTTAGAAGAGGCACAGAGAGGTAACAAGCCAGAAACAATAGAAATACGTATACTCTCTAAAAATAATGTGCATTTATGGTGTTCTATAGAGTTTAATGAACCAGATAAGATTGGAGATACTGCTATATCCATACTAGGAAAAATAAGAAATATAGATGAAGAAAAGAAAGAGTATAATAAATTAATTGAACAATCTCAAAATGATTTAATGACAGGATTGCTAAATAAGAGCACTACTGAGGAAAAGATTAGAAACATATTGCTATCGAGTGATAGAAGTAGAAGTTATGCTCTGTTTATGATTGATGTAGATAATTTTAAATATGTCAATGATACTATGGGACATGTATTTGGAGATAAAATATTAGTTGACTTAGCTGAATGTTTAAAAAGAAATTTTAGAAAAGCAGATATAGTTGGTCGTGTAGGAGGTGATGAGTTTATAGCTTTTATGGAGTACAGTGGAGAAAAAGAAAGTATACAAAATAAAGGTCTTGATATATTAAAAATACTAGATAGTACATTTAAGTATGATGATTTATATTTTGAAATAAGTGTAAGTATAGGTATTTCTGTATATCCAGAAGATGGAGAACAATTTTATGAGTTATATCATCATGCAGATAGTGCTCTATATAGAGCAAAAGAAGAAGGAAAAAACACATATTGTATGTTTTCTATCTAAAAAAATCTATATTATCAGAGATTGGTCTATCTTAGATATATAGAAGATAGAGCTATTTGAGGTAAATACATACTACTGCAAAGTGTTGATTATGCAAAATTCTATGAAACAGGAACCCTGTGACTTTAGTTATGGGAGATTCAGAAGTGATTAGTCATTTGCAAATTATATAGATATATTATAATTGAGGTAACAATAATGAAGAAAAAATATGATTTTTTAATTTATGCTACTATTTGGTTAGTTGCTATTATAATTTTTATATTTTCCCTATACAATAGTATAGAACATATTAAAATTATAAATTATACTAGTACCATTGGCAGTGAAACTCAAAAAGTTGTTAAACAAGAGTTGAATAATAAAAGAAATGATAACTTGATAAAACAACTAGATAGCATTTTAATAGAGCTAAGAACAGGTAAAGGGGAAAATGGATTACAAAGGTGTGATAATAAAGAATTTCAAGAAAAATTAATTCAAATGGATTCTATGTGGAAATCTATGAAAAAAGAAATTATAAAAGTTAGAAATGGTGGTTCAGGTGATGAATTATACAGATTGAGCGAAACATATTCTTCACTATCTAGAGATGTTATTTTTATATCTGAAAAACATTCTGACATAAAATTGCATACCTTTGCTACTGCATTACTTATCTATCTTATAGTCTCAACAATAAGCCTATTGATTTGGGAATGTTATAATAAAAGAAAATTTGATAAAATATTTTATACGGACAATTTGACAAAAATAAAAAATCAAGTTGCATTTGAAAACAGAGCTATTGAAATTTTACATCATGCACATAAGGGAGAATATGTGTTATTAAATATTGATATTGACAATTTTAAATATATTAATGATACACATGGATATGAATATGGTGATAAAGTTTTAATAATAGTTGCAACCGCACTTTCCAAGACATTTAATACTAAAGAAATTTGTGCAAGAGTTGGTTCAGATAATTTTGTGATACTTGCAAAATATAGAGAGACTCTATTAGATGAAATTAGTAAAATTCTGACTGATTCCATAATATCTGAATTAAATATGAATGTAACTCAAACTATATCTTATTGTATAGGTGCATATTTAGTTGAAGATGAGAAATTAGATTATAAATCTATTAACTCTATAATGGATAAGGCAAATATTGCACATAAGGTAAGTAAAAAGAGAGGGATTTCATCTACTGTATGGTATAATGAAAATCTGTTAAAGCAACTACAAATGGAAAATAGTATTTATAATTATATGCACAAGGCACTAGAAAATGAGGAATTTCATATGTATTTGCAACCAAAATTTCAGATATCTTCTTTAAACGTTGTGAGTGCAGAAGCTCTTGTACGATGGTTTTCTCCAGAACTTGGATTTTTGTCACCAGATCAATTTATTCCATTATTTGAGAAAAGTGGATTTATTATTGAATTAGATTTTTATATGTTAAAGAAAGCATGTTCATTTATAAAAAAGACATTTATGAAAAAAAATCAATACACTTATCCTATAGCAGTTAATTTTTCAAGAGTTACTATTTATCAAAATGACTTCTACCAAAGATTTTTGGATATTGTTAGAGAATATGAAATTCCTTTTAAATATATAGAAATAGAGGTAACTGAAAGTGCTTTTAATAAAATATCTGAGCCAGTTATTTCGATTTTAGATAATCTTAAAAAGTTAGGATTTTTAATTTCTATGGATGATTTTGGTTCAGGATATTCTTCTCTAAGTCTTTTATGCTCTTTATCGATTAACGGGTTAAAGTTAGATAAAAGTCTACTTAAAGAAACTTTTAATAGAGAAAAAGTGTATAGTATTATTCAGTGTATTATCGAAATGTCACATCGTATAGATATGTCTGTTGTATGTGAAGGTATTGAAACTAAAAAGGACCTAGATTTTTTAAAGACGATTAAATGTGATGTGGGACAGGGTTTCTATTTTTCTAAACCGATAGAAGAAAAAGAATTTTTTAATAAATATGTAACTGGAAAAATAGTATAATGTTTTTTTATTGATTTATGGATTGAGCTATTTAATAAAATATGAAATAGCTCAATCCATAGTTATGTACATCAAAAAATATAAATCATTCAAACTGTTTTTTATATTTATATAAAAATTCTTCTATATTTTTTGATTGTTCCCATATTTCAACTGCCTCTACATCTAGTAAATAAAGTATAGAATCATTTACAAGTTCAACATATTCCCCATCTTCTGAGCCAAGTGCATGCCTTTCAATTTTTAATCCTTTTTCTTCATAATATATTTTTGTTTCTCTATATAATGATTCTCGTTTTTGTATATAGTCTTTTACTTCATTGTTTGGAAAATTATATGAATCTACCAATGTTTCACCATCTATAAAGGTTTTTTCATTAGCAATTTTTTCATCCCAACAATGGATTTCGTTCCAGCTAAAAAATATCTCACCATCATTTGGTATGAATGAAAATCTAGTAATAATATATAAATAATTGTTGAAATTTACTTCATAATATTCAGGGATATCTTTAAATTCAATATAGTAATTTATATAATTAAAATTACTACTGTCTCTTTTTACAAATGGTATTTTTTCAATAAATTTATATATCGATTGTTCATTTTTAAAAATTCCTATATCGTAGCTTCTTTCAAATTGATTAATTTTTAATAAATATGGCATATTTTCTCCTTTTTTCTAAAATATAAATTTTAAAATTTTTTAATTAAATATTTGTATATGATTTATATAATATTATAATAATGAGTTTTAAATCAATACAATAGTATGTATTTTTTGGATAGCTATTTTTCTAGTTTTGTAATGCCCAGTATTCATAACCAAATATACTTTTTCTTTTACAAAGTTTAACTAATTTATTTCTATTTATTGACTTGTACATTTTATTGGAAACTTTCATTCTTTTTATTTTATTATCTGCCTCTATTTTAAAATAATGTTCCTTTCCAGAACGAGAAGAAATACTTACTTTATCAATCACTTTTACAAATTCAATTTCAGGTTTATCCAATGTGGCAACATAATTTAAAGCTGGTGTTGTAGAAAAACTAAGAATGAACGCAGAAAAGAGAACTAATAAGATGATAAATTTTGTCTCTCTTATTTTTTTTGAAATTAACATTAAAATATATGGTATAAATAATATTATCATATAAATGAAAACAAAAGTGAATCTCTCTTTTGTGGATGTATATAATAAATTTGTAGATAGAAGAAGAATCATTATTGACAATACACATGCAGTGAAAGGAAATGGTATATAATATTTTTTTAAGTCACTTTTTTTAGGCATTTCCATTGGCATTTTAGGATATAGTAATAAATACATTATCCAACAAAATAATGAGATAAATATGTATATAGAGAACTTAAGCTTAGTAGGAAGAAAAAAAGCAACAATAGCAAGTGTTGTTAGAAAGTAACGAATAATGCGAACAACATTTCTTTCTTTTTCTATGACAGTTAAATCCCAGTGATTTTTTATAAATTTGTGTTTTCTTTTTTGAGCCTGATTCATTTAATCATCTCCTGTTAGTAGTATAATTTTAAATCTATTACTTTGATTTATTTTAACATATTTATTTCTACTAAACTATAATTCATATCTATTTAGAAAAGAATTATTTATCTAAATAGGTGAAAATTTTCCAAAATAGATAAAATGTGATAGAATATATTTTGCGAGGTGATAATATGATTTCATACGCTCCATTATGGAAATTATTAATTGACAGAAAAATAAAGAAAATGGAATTTGTAAATATATCAGGTATAAGTATTTCTGTTTTAGGGAGACTAGGAAATGATAAATCTGTTTCTATGGATACAATGGAGAAGATATGTCTGGCACTAGACTGTAAAATAGAGGATGTTGTTGAAATAAAAAGAGACATTTAATAATACTAAAATATTTTATAATACTTTATAAAATACAGAAATAATGGATTGATTTTGGTTTGTAGAATATACTACATGAAATTTCTATGAAGAGTAAAAATAATTGTTTTAGTAGTGTTATAATGTTTTGATAGGGTATATTTATTATTAGAAAGGATTAATTATATGAAAAGGATATCAATTTTAGGCTCTACAGGCTCTATAGGTAAACAAACTTTAGATGTAGTCAGAGAAAATAGAGACAAGTTTGAGATAGTTGCAATATCAGCTAATAGTAATATTGAGTTATTACTAGAACAAATAGTAGAATTTAAACCTAAATACGTAACAGTTTTTGAGGAAGATAAAGCATTAAAATTAAAAGAAATGTTGTCAAAAGATATAAAAATAGAAGTTTTAGCAGGGATGGAAGGACTAAAAATAATATCATCACTTGATGAAGTTGATGTACTTCTAACTGCTGTTGTAGGAATGATAGGCTTGGTTCCAACTCTTTGTGCTATAAAGAAGGGAATAGACATAGCATTAGCGAATAAAGAAACGTTAGTAACTGCTGGCGAACTTGTAATGAGAGAGGCAGAAAAATATAATGTAAATATTCTTCCTGTTGATAGTGAACATAGTGCTATATTTCAATGTTTAAATGGAGAAAATAAAAAAAACATAGAAAAGATAATACTTACAGCATCTGGAGGTCCATTTAGAGGAAAGAAAAAAGATGAACTTGTAAATATAACTAAAAATGAAGCTCTTAAGCATCCAAACTGGAGTATGGGTAGAAAGATAAGTATTGATTCTTCAACACTTATGAATAAAGGTCTTGAAGTTATAGAAGCTAAATGGCTATTTGGGGTAGAACAAGAAAATATAGATGTAGTAGTTCATCCACAAAGTATAATCCATTCAATGGTACAATATACAGATAGCTCAATAATAGCACAATTAGGATGTCCAGATATGAGACTACCAATACAATATGCTCTTACATATCCAGATAGAATGGAAAGTAGCTTTGAAAGAATGAATTTTTCAAAATTTAGCACTTTAACTTTTGAAGAGCCAGATTTAGAGACTTTTCCATGTTTAAAATTGGCTTATGAATGTTTAAAAATGGGAGGAACTTATTCTTCTGTTCTAAATTCAGCAAATGAAGTTTTGGTAAGTGAATTTTTAGAGGATAAAATTGGTTTCTATGACATACCATATTACATAGAGAAGACTTTAGAAGTTCATAGTAGCATAAGTAAACCAACATTGGAGGAAATATTAGAAACAGATAGATGGAGTAGAGCTTATGTTGCAAATCTGATAAAAAAATAGGAAGGTGAATTTATGACTATAATAGCTGCATTAATACTATTTAGTATAATTGTATTAATACATGAGTTAGGACATTTTATATTTGCAAAAAGAAGTGGTATCAAAGTAAATGAGTTTTCTATAGGTATGGGACCTAAGATATATAGTGTAAAAAAAGATACAGAGTATTCTATAAGAGCACTTCCAATTGGTGGATATGTGAGTATGGAAGGTGAAGATGAAGAACAAATAAGTCCAAATTCTTTTGGAAATAAATCTATATTACAAAGATTTAGTACTATTGTAGCAGGACCAATATTTAATATAATATTAGCAGCAATACTTTTGGTACCAGTATTTTTATATATAGGTTCTCCAACAACTAAATTAGGGAAGATAATGCCAGATACTCCTGCACAGGCTGTAGGGCTTCAAGTAGGAGATAAAATAAACAAAATTAATGGTAATTCTGTTAAGTCTTGGGATGAAGTCGCAAATATAATAAATACTTCTTCTGGTGGAGAATTGAAGCTTAGTATAACTAGAGATGGAAGTGATAAGGTTATAAATGTAACACCTAAAAACAATAATGGAAAGTATGAAATAGGGATTCAACCGCAAAGAGAGAAGGATTTTTTTGGTTCAATTGTAAATGCATGTAAAACTACTGTGGATATGACGAAGCAAATGTTGACATTCTTAGGTCAAATGGTTACAGGACGTGTCCCAGGAGGAATTGGTAATGCTGTTGCAGGTCCAGTAGGTGTTATTGGTATGGTATCAGATGCAGCTCGTACAGGTATTATAAATGTAGTGTATTTAGCTGCTATAATAAGTTTAAATCTAGGTATAGTAAATCTATTACCAATACCAGCCCTTGATGGATGGAGAATACTTATGTTATTACTAGAAGCAGTTAGAGGTGGTAAAAAACTTGACCCAAATAAAGAAGGTATGATAAATGTTGTTGGTTTTGGAGCTTTGATGTTATTTATGCTTTTTATCACATATAAAGATATATTAAGGTTATTTCAATAATTTAGTTTTTTATAGATATTAAGAAAAGGGCTATGTAGTTTTAAATGAGAATAAATAAATTTCAATATACGATATTTATTCTTATTTCTTTAACTATATAGCTTTTTAATTTATAATATATATGTAGATTAGAGTATTTTTAATAGTTAAATAGAATTAATATAAAATAATATATAGAGGTGGAATATGAGTTACGAGAGAAGAAAGACTAGAGAAGTAAGTGTAGGAAATATAAAAATAGGAGGAGAAAACCCTATAAGTATTCAATCTATGACAAACACTGATACAAGAGATGCAGATGCTACAATAGCTCAAATAAAGAGACTAGAGGAAGCTGGTTGTGATATAGTTAGAGTAGCAGTTCCTGATATTAAAGCAGCTAAAAATATAGGTAAGATAAAGTCTAGTGTAAGTATACCTATTATTGCTGATATACATTTTGATTATAAATTAGCTCTTGAAGCTATAGAACAAGGTGTGGATGGAATTAGAATAAATCCTGGTAACATTGGTAATATAGAAAGAGTTAAGGCTGTAGTTGAGAAATGTAAGGAAAAAAATCTGAAAATTAGAATTGGAGTTAATGGAGGTTCTTTAGAAAAAGAACTTTTAAAAAAGTATGGTTCTGCAACAGCAGAAGCATTAGTTGAAAGTGCAATGGGTCATATTAAGATTCTTGAAGATTTAGATTTTCATAATATAGTTATATCTCTAAAATCATCTGATATTTATAAAACTGTCGATGCATATGAATTAATATCAAAAAAAGTTGATTATCCTCTTCATATTGGAATTACAGAATCTGGAAGTATCCATAAAGGAACAATAAAATCTTCTATAGGTGTAGGAGCACTACTTCTTAAAGGAATTGGAGATACTGTTAGAATATCTTTGACAGGAGACCCAGTTGAAGAGGTTGTTGTTGGTAAACAAATCTTAAGAAGTCTGGGACTTTTGAATGATAAAATTAAGGTTATATCATGTCCTACATGTGGTAGATGTAATATAGATTTAATTAGTGTTGTAAACGAGGTTGAGGAAAAGATTGGAAATATGGAAAAAGATATTACTGTTGCAATTATGGGATGTGCTGTAAATGGACCTGGTGAAGCTAGAGAAGCGGATATAGGTATTGCTGGAGGCAAAGGTGAAGGTCTTTTATTTAAAAAGGGAGAAATAGTAAGAATGATTGATGGTAATAAGTTAGTTGATGAGTTACTAGAAGAGATTGATAAGTTATAGTATAAAATAAATCGATTTTAATTGGCTAGATTTTTAAATACTTTTAGACTAGATTTTATCTAGAGTATTTTAATCATCTAGCCATTTTTACTTTGAGAAACTTTAATAGATATAAAGAAATATATATTCTGATTTAAATGAAAAACAGCTAATTTAACAGCTGTTATCTTGTTAAGAGCGTTTTTAATTGTCTTGTTTAATTGTATGAATATAATTCATAATAAGTTAGCAATAAATCGACCATTTTACCATAGCTCTGAGTACCTTCAGCAACACCATTAGCTTTTAAATAAGAATTGTTGAACTCATTAGAAATTTCATCAATTTTACCTTCATATTTTTGCCAAAACTCACTTTCATTTTTTAAATCTCTAAGGACTGAGTCTGAAATACCTTTAGATATGTCAACATAGGCATTATAATCAATCCTACTTAAGGCAGAAGCAGTATAATTTAAAGCTAAAATATAACCAGAATAGTTAAAATCAATATTAGGATGTTTTATACATGTAAGATATGCTATAAAATTAGCCTCATCTTCACTAGCAAATCCTCTTTGATGTGCCATTTCATGTTCGACTGTACAAGGAATATACAAGTCAGGTATTGCTACATTTACATTTGCCTCACCTGTAAATGGAAAATATATACCTGTTATTCCTGTATAGCACATAATATTCGATGAAATAACATACTTAGCTTTAGAATAACTTCCACTAACGCTAGGTAATATATCTAGAACATTATCATATCCTAGTTGAGCTCTATTTATCACACCTTTATAATCTGTATTAGATTTTATAACTCCATTCTTATCTTGTAATGTGAGTTTTCTAGTTTCATTTGACTTAGTTACAAGAAATTTATATAATTTAATAAGTTCTTTAGCACTATGTTGCTTTGGTTGAATAGAGCTCTTATTTTCTAAATTATATTGATTTATAAGGGTAGTTTCAAGTGAAATCCTATTATAGTTTATCCCCCAAAGCACTATAAAAAGAAAGTACACTATTGATACAATAGATAATATATTTAAAATAGCATTCTTTAAAAATATTTTAAAATTTTTTTTCTTATTGAAAATCGTAAATATAGTAGAGCATAAAAATAAAATGATAGATATAACAATTATGTACATTGTTATTTCATATAGAGAAAATGGGAAAATTCCTGAAATCTTACTCAATATTTGTACAATTGTTTTATCTATTGCTTGAGAGTAATATTTTTCAACAATGTGTGGAATTTTACTTGCTATAAAATTTAAAAGTAAAGCAATAGGAAAAAGAATTAAAGAAAAATATTTTGCTTTTTTGTTCATATTTCACCTCACAGACTCTAGTTTATATAAACATATTATATATCAATTGGAGATATGTTGTAAAATAAGTATATATATGTATTTATAACTTTATACTAAATCAATGATAAGTTATAATATATTAATATGAATAAACAATATGTATACAACTAATAATAATAAAAAATATTAACTATATAAGGAGTAGATAAAAATATGGTAATAAAACTTACTAAAGATAACTTCAATTTTAGATTCAAGCAATATGAAGGCATGTTTTTTCATGCAGAATTAATTGAAGGAAAAGAGTCAATTAGATATAAAATAACTAAAGATAAAGAAGGTGTAGAGTTAAAAGAATTTGGAAGTACACATATAAAAGATAATATGATATATGTGCCTCAAATAGAAGCATACATAGATTTAAATAGTATAAAATAAGGATTATAAAATTTAAATAAAATTTTTTTAGTAGGGGGAATTTAATATGAGTAATCCTATAGATATAATAATAAGACCTATAAGGAGTGAAGATGCACAAGCTGTTAATGAAATGAGAAGGACATATGGTGTTATGAGAAATACTTTGGCTCTAATGAGTGATAGAGTAGATAAAACTATAACTATGTTGAATTCTTTAGGAGAAAATGATTACATGTTTGTTGCTGAGATTGATAACAATGGAGAAAAAACTGTAATAGGTTTTGCTGGTTTACATGTAAATTCCTCTCCAAGATTAAGACATAGTGCAGAACTAGGAATAACTGTGGATGAGAATTATCATAGAAGAGGAGTAGGAAAAAAACTAATAGAGCAGCTTTTAGATATAGCAGATAATTGGATTATGTTAGCTAGAGTAGGATTAGAAGTAATTGTGGATAATGAAAAGGGATTAAATTTATATAAAAAGTTAGGTTTTGAAGTAGAGGGTATTAAAAGATATGCTGTAATTAGAGATGGAAAATTTGAAGATACCTATGTTATGGGAAGATATAATAAAAATTTGATTTAAAGAGTCTGATAGGAATAGAGAAGTAGAATAAATTGTCTTTAATATAAATTTTCATTAAAGATAATTTATTCTACTTCTCTATTATATTAAAAAACTTATTTTTAAATGTTTACAAAAACATTCTATATACAAATAAAATTATTAGCAATATCAAAGCTATTTTAAAAGCTAGACTAGCAACAGTCTTTATAATTTTTACAGAAACACCTATAGCAACTATAGCAAATACTATTTTAAAGAGTAAATCTAAATCCATATTTAAGCCTCCTATTCTATAATACATATAGATATTATTGACAAATATCTAGGAAAAAATTCCATCAATATGCTACAATAAAATGTTTATATTTGTAATTTATTGAATATGTTATTATATAATACATAAAAGAATAAATCAAGATAACAATAAAATACTTATAAAAGGTATAGATATAACTGAAAATAGTGTTGTAAAAAACACACATTGTGAAGCTAATGTTATATTGGAATCATATTGATTAGCCATTATAGCAGTATTTGCAGCGGCAGGCATTGAAGAAATTACTACTGGTATAGCTAAAATCATCTTATCATCTATCCATCCCTTTAGAATAAAATATACAATCACAGGAAGTACTAATAATCTTATAAAAGTGACTAGATATAATTTTTTATTGATAAAACAATCTAGAGCTGAAGAATTAGCAAGTAAACTTCCAATGATAATCATTGATATTGGTGTAGTGATGTTTCCTAACATCTTAAGTGGGTCATTTATAAATTGAGGTAATCTAAGTCCTGTTACAAATAAAAAAAGTCCAATAACCACAGCTATTGTAGCAGGGCTTATAAGTGATTTCATTGAAAAACTTTTGTTTGTACTACCTTTAGATATAAGGTAAATTCCTAAAGTAAAAGAAAACAAGTTAAATGGTAGATTGAATATAGCAGTATAGAATATCGCTTCATGGCCTAGAACAGCTTCAATTACAGGATAGCCCATAAAAGCAACATTTGAAAAAACAACTATATACTGATATATTCCCAAATCTTTTTTATTGTCGCATTTCAAAATGTATTTTAATAAAAATGCAATTATAATTGAGACCATATACATAATCAGAGATGTAAATAATAACAATAGTATTTTTTGTATCATTTTATTATCAAAGTTAATTTGCATGGAGCTAATTATCATTGATGGCAAAAAAACCGTCATTGTCAAGTTTGAAAGTTTAGATGTGCAGTGGTCATCTAATAAATTGAATTTTCTGACAAAATATCCAACTAAAATAATTATAAATAAAACTGCCACTTGAATAAAAATATTGCTGAAGTTCATAAAATGTCCCCTCCCTATATATACATTATATACCAATTATATAATAAAATCTAATGATTATAAAATTTAAAATCTAATGTTACAATATAGTGACAAAAGGTAAAAATTCAATATTATAGCATTAATTATGGATTATAATGTATAATAATGTTTGAGAGATTATATTTTATAAAATGGGTAGGTAGCTAATAATGAAAAATACAAAATTTTCTATAAAAAAAATAAAAAATATATCTAGTGACCCGAAAGTGATACATACTAAAGGGGCTCTTCTTGAAAAGATGGGTAAGACAGAAAGTGCAATAGAATTATATAAGAGTGCAGCATTAGATAATTATGTAAAGTCTCAATATACTTTGGGAAATATATATGAAAGTAAAAAACAATTTAAAGAAGCCGAAAAATGGTACTCAATGGCATATAAAAATGGAAGTGAGGATGCCGCTTTTGATTTAGGTAATATGTATTATAGATTGGATGGTTATGAGTATGCCATATATTGGTATGAAAAGATAGCAACTTTAGGGTATTTACCAGCACAAAATAATTTGGGTGTATGCCATTTTAAAATGAAGGATTTTATAAGAAGTGAAAAATGGTTAAAAGTAGCAGCAGACAATAACTTAGGGAAAGCTTGTTTTAATCTAGGAGTATTATATACTTTTTTGGATAAGGATGATGAAGCATATGAGTATTATAAAAAAGGCTCTGTACTTTTAGATGATGATGCAAAATATAATTTAGCAATATTAAATGGAAAAAAGAAAGATAACAAATCGACAGTGAGTCTATATAAACAATTGTATAAATCAGGTCATATGAAAGGTTGTTTTAACTTAGGTATGATTATGGAAATAAATGATAATTTAGAAGAAGCAGAAAGGTACTATAAAAAAAGTGCAGATAGAGAAGATGTAAAATCTGAATACAGACTTGCATATGTATACGATAGAAAAGAAGAACTAGGAGATGCAATTTATTATTATGAGAAAGCAATAGAAAAAAATCATACACTTTCTAAATATAGACTTGCTAATTTATATAATAGGGAAAATGATATAGAAAAAGCAAAAATTTATTACAAAATGGCTGCAGAAGATGATATAACAGAGGCAAAAAATAATCTAGCAGGTATATATTTTGAAGAAAAAGATTATGAAAATGCTATTAAATATTATGAAGATGCTATAGCTGTTGGATGTAAAAGCTCACTTGAGAATCTTGGAGATTTATATTATCAAAATCAAGATATAGAAAAAGCAATTTCGTACTATTCAAGGATTCCTAATAATGCATCTTGTCAAATCAAATTAGGAAATATCTATGAGGATTTAAATAATATCGAAGAAGCTATAATTTGGTATAAGAAAGCATCTGAAAATGGAGATACTAGGTCTAGTTATAGATTGGGATGTATATATGAAAATCTAGGAAATACAAAAAATGCTAGAAAATATTTTGAGATGGCAAGTAGTAAAAGTCATATGAATGCTCGTATACACTTAGGTAGAATTTACTTTAGAGAAGGAAAATTAGAAGAAGCTAAGATGATGTTTGATACACCTGCTAATGAAAATAATGTGTATGCTCAACATATGGTAGGATTAATTTATGATATGTTCTATAAAGACTATGTAAATTCTAAGTTTTGGTATGAAAAGTCTAGAGCACAAGGTTGTGTTGAATCAATCTATAATTTAGGACAAATTTATTTGAAATTAAATGATGATGTAGAAGCTGAGAAATATTATAAAGAAGGTATTAAATATGGAAGTAAGAAGTGTGAGTATATGCTTGCAGGCCTTTATTACAAAAAAAGTTTAGATATGTATACTTCTTTAGCTAATGAAGTATATGATAATTGTGAAGAGATAGTAGAAAATTTCCCTAATTTAAATATAAACTTTGATGAAGTATTAATTCCTCCATTTAAACTACAAGAGGAAGTAATTGACGAAGAAGAGTATGTGCCAATTTATATATTAAATATAAAAGAGAGTTTAGATTCTATGTTAGAAGGTCTTGAAACTGAAATGATTATAGATGAAGAACACGATAACTAAAAAACGTTATAAGAGTCTATAAATTTAAATATATAAAAGCCATTAGAATAAATGAAATCAATTAATTCTAATGGCTTTTTTAATAAATATTTTATAATAGCTTATTTCTTGACATGAAAAATGTAATCACTATACATATTATAGAGGTAATAAGCAGAATTATCCAAAATCCATTTGGATTATTGGAAAATGGCATATTGATAACATTCATACCAAAGAATCCTGATATTATTGTAGGTATTGAGAAAATTAGTGTAACTACTGTTAAAATTTGCATAACATTATTTTGATTATTACTTATAATTGCACTGAAAGCATCCATAATTCTACTCAATATATCTCCATATATTTTAGCCATATCAAGAGCCTGTCTATTTTCGACTATAACATCTTCTAATAGGTCTTCATCGTCTGGGTATTTCTTTATACCAGCAGTTCTAACCATTTTGTTTAAAACCAGTTCATTAGATTTTAATGAAGTAGAGAAGTATACCAAAGACTTTTCTAATTCCAATAATTGAACTAATTCTCTATTTTTCATTGATTTGTAAATTTCTCGCTCTATTATGATTGTCATCTTATTTATTTTTCTTAAGTAGTGCAAATAATAAGCTGCATTTTTATGAAGAATTTGAAGTAAAAAGCGAGTTTTTTTAAATGTAAAAAAATCTTTAATATGACCAACTATAAAGTCGTTTAAAATCTTAGTCTGTGCATTACAAACGGTTATAATAGCTTCTTTAGTTATTATAATACCTAGGGGTATTGTAGTATAATGAGAAGAATTAGAGTCACTTTCGTCTACTGGTATATCTATAAGTATAAGAGTATGATTGTCTTCAACATCTATTCTTGAGCGTTCTTCTTCATCTAGTGCAGATTCTATGTTTTCTACATCTATATTCAATAAATTAGAAATTTCGTTGATTTCGCTATGATTAGGTTCAACAAGATTTATCCAACAGCCATCTTCAAAAAAACTAAGTTTCTCTAATTTTGAATCTATAGTTTTGTAATATCTTATCATGGCAACACATCCTTTATTCAGTTTTATATAAATCTCATCATTTAATAGTATCTATTAATTAGCTAATTTATATAACTGAATATATGTATTAGTTTTGATTTTAGATATTATTAAGTGATGAGATTGTAAAAAATTCTCTCCGCAACGGACTAGTATCCATTGCCCATCACTCTCCTTATTTATTATTTTATATACCTATATACTAAATTCGTATTTTAAGCACTCTTTAATATAATACCTTTTCCAGGTATATAAATCAAGTTTTGATTTGATTAAATAATATTTTTACCACAATTTACATGTTAAATACAACAGTTATATTTAACTTAAATAAAGAATATATATATTCTGAGTGAAAATATTAAATATATTAAAAAAATAAGTGTGTGTTTATATATTTACTTATTTACAATAATATATTTAAAATAAGGTATTTTATTTTCAAAAGTAAATTTTATTTATAATTTGTAACGAAAATAAGAGTACCATAAATATAAGAGAATGAGAGGTTATTGAGATATGAGTGAATTTAAAGAAATTGTAGCAGAAGATATTAAAAATAATCCATTTGGATTGATAGGGAAAGACTGGACACTTATAACAGCAGAAAAAGAAGGCAAAGTAAATACCATGACTGCTAGTTGGGGAGGTCTTGGAGTTATGTGGGGAAAAGATGTTGCCTTTGTAGTAATAAGACCACAACGTTATACTAAGGAGTTTATAGATAATACAGATAAATTTTCTCTTACTTTTTTTGATGAAGATTTCCGTAAAGAGCTTTCATATTGTGGTAAAGTATCTGGTAGAGAAGAGGATAAGATATCACAAATTGGATTTAATATAGAACACTTAAATGAGACACCTTATTTTAAAGAAGCAAAGATGGCTATTATATGTAAAAAGATGTATAGTCAGAAAATAGAGCCTCAATGTTTTATTGCTGAAGGTATAGATGGAAGATGGTATCCACAAAAGGATTACCACACTTTATATATAGCTGAAATAACTAATGTTCTTGTAAAAGAAGATTAAATATAAGACTACTATTACATTGAGTTGAATAGTAGATTTACAAAAAATATATTGATATATAAAAACATATAAAAAAGCTAAGGAAGTAAATATGTTAACAAAGATTAATCGATAACATATATAAACTCCTTAGCTTTATAAAATTTCAAATTATAACTCTTTAAATTACAACTCAGAAATCAATTCATTGATAACATCTTCAACACTACTTAACTTGTCAATCTTATATGCATCATTTCCACAAAATAAAAGTGAATTTTCAACATCTCCTTTAACTGCATTGATTAAAGCTTGAGAAATACAGTAAGGAGTTTCTTTTGGATTGCAAGGAATCAAGCAATTGTAACATTTTGTTATTTCTGGACGAGTTATTTTAACTTCTTCTATAAATTTATTTCTTATAGCACGTCCAGGAAGACCTACAGGGCTTTTAACTATATGAACATCGTCTTCACTAGCATTTATGTATGCCATTTTAAAGTTCTCATGTGCATCACATTCATAAGTAGCAACAAATCTTGTACCAACTTGTACACCACTTGCTCCCATGTCTATATATTTTTTAACATCGCTACTTGATGTTATACCACCAGCAGCAACAACTGGAATGTTTCTGCCAAATTTTTCTCCATAAGTATTTGCAACCTTTAAGATTTCAACAAATTCCTTATCATAGTCTATAGAATCTATGTTATCAAGTTCCTCATTAGAGTATCCAAGGTGACCACCAGCTTTTGGACCTTCAACAACTATTAAGTCAGCCGTAGTTTTTTCTTTTCTATCCCACATCTTCAAAATTACATTAGCAGCTTTTGCAGTTGAAACGATAGGAGCTATTTTTACATTACTTCCTTTTACCAATGATGGTAACTTATTAGGTAATCCAGCTCCAGATATTATAAGGTCTACACCAGCTTTAACAGCTTCCTTTACATATGTTTCATATTCTTTCATAGCTACCATGAAATTAATACCAATAATACCGCCATTTGAAATTTCTTTAGCTCTAGAAATATGTTTTTTTATAGCTCTTAAATTTGCATTTATAGTGTTAGTTTCAAAATCTTCCTCATCATATCCAATTTGAACCCCAGAAATTACACCAACACCACCAAGCTTAGCAACTGCACCAGCCAATGATGATCTAGATATACCAACGCCCATTCCACCTTGAATTATAGGAACTTTTGCAACTAAATCTCTAATTATTAACTCTTTTATGATAATCCCTCCTCAATGTAAACATGTTTAAAGAACTAGATTATAATACTTAATATTATTACCTAGTCCTAATTATTATACTACAAATTATAATAAAAGAGTAGTTATATTTTATAGATGAGATGATAATTATATAATATTTAAAACAGCTCCATTAGAATCACAACATAACTCTTTTATTTGCCAATCAGATTTTAATTTTGATAGGTAGTCTTTCATATTATCTACAAAATTATCATCATTTTCTTTTATTAAAGACATTATAGTAGGCCCAGCTCCACTTAAAAAGACTCCAATACTATTTAATTGCTCAGATTTTTCAACAATATCACTGTAGTTTTCAATTAGAGTTCCTCTATAATCTTGATGTAATTTATCCTGACAAGCCACTTTAAGAAGGTCAAAGTTTTTGTTTAGTAGAGCTGATACAAGTAATGCAACCCTACTGACATTAAATACACCATCAGAATAAGGTATTTCTTTTGGTAAAACACCTCTAGCTTTTTCAGTTGATAACTTAAAATTAGGTATCATTGCACAAAATTTAAGTTCGTTAGGAATTTCTATAATATCGTAGTGTATGTTATCATTATCAGTCACAGAGACAATCATATTTCCTAAAATAGCAGGGGCAACATTATCTGGATGCCCTTCTATTTCTGATGCTATATTTAACAACTGGCATTTATCCAAATTAGCATTTGATAGAGCATTTGCAGCTATAACACCAGCTACTATGCAAGATGCACTACTACCAAGACCTCTACATATAGGGACTTCACTTTGAATTTTTATTTTGATGCCAGTAGGTATTTTGTCTGGCTTAACTCTATCAAAAAAGTACTTCATAGATGTATAAACCAAATTATTTTCGTTTTTATAGGCATCTTCACAGCCTTCTATTTCAAGACCATTTTCAATTTCTTCAATATAAAATTTATTATATATATTTAATGCAATTCCAAGACAATCAAACCCTGGACCTATATTAGCACTTGTTGCAGGTACTATAATCTCTAACATAACAATCACCTATACTTTCAAAAATTTTTTTATAGCTAGTTTTAATTCATCTTTTTCACAAATATCTTTATGTAGTATTTCTGCATCCTTAAGATTTTTAATAGGTTTTGGTATATCTATTTTAGAAATACTTGATAATCTATCAATTATAGCAAAGTCATCAAGGTTCTCAAAATCACAATCTATAGATTTTAGAACATCCTCAGAAAACTTGAATGGACTTGCAGTACTTACAATAACAGTTTTTGTGTTATCAGAAGTTTCTTTTTTGTACTTTTCATAACAATTGTATGCAACAGCAGTATGAGTATCTATCAAATAGCTATAATTTTTAAATACATTATTTATTGTTTCTTTAACTTCTTTTTCATTTGAATATTCTCCATAAAATGAAGATAAATTTTTTTCCATATCTTCATTTATTTTGTAGACTCCATTATCATTAAGGTCAGATAATAGTTTATTCACGATAGCAGTGTTTCTATTTGATATCTCAAACAACAATCTTTCTAAGTTACTAGATATTAATATATCCATAGAAGGAGAAGACGTTAATTTTAATGTTCTATTTTTATCATAAATACCAGTTTTAAAGAAATCATAAAGAACATTATTATCGTTTGATGCACATATCAATTTGTTTATTGGAAGTCCCATTTGTTTAGCATAATATCCAGCTAAAATATTACCAAAATTACCAGTTGGTACAACAAAATTTATTTTATCATTTAACTTTATCTCACCCTTATCAACTAATTTCATATATGAATAAAAATAATATGCAACTTGTGGAAGAAGTCTTCCTATATTAATTGAATTAGCAGAAGATAGTATATAATTATTATCTAATAATTTTTGATTAAATTCTTTATCAGAGAAAATTTTCTTTACACCAGATTGTGCATCGTCAAAATTTCCTTTTATACCAACTACATACGTATTTTTTCCTGTCTGAGTCTTCATTTGAAGCTTTTGTACTGCACTTACACCATCTTCTGGGAAGAATACAATTATCTTTATTTTATCAATATCTTTAAATCCCTCAAGAGCAGCCTTTCCTGTATCTCCAGATGTAGCAGTAAGAATCACGACATCTTTCTCTAAATTATCTTTCTTAATAGATGTTTTAAGAAGATGAGGCATTATAGTAAGTGCCATATCTTTAAATGCTAAAGTTGGTCCATGATATAATTCCAAGAAATAAGTATCATTTATTTTATTTAATGGAGCTATACTAGTGCAATCAAACTTTTCGTCATATGCATTTTCTATACAGTCTTTAATCTCATCTTCAGTAAAATCACATAAAAATTTACTAAGCACAAAGAATGCTATCTGAGAATACGTTAAATTCATTAAATCTATAAGTTCATTTTCGACATTTGGAAATTTACTTGGGACATAAAGACCACCATCATTTGATATTCCCTTTATTATTGCTTGTGATGCAGTTACTTTTTCTTCGGTGCCTCTTGTACTTGAATAATACATTTCTATAATCCTCCATATATTTTAGATTTTTAATTAGCTAATTAAGTTAAGTACAGAATATTTTAAAAACTGAATTTAGGTAATAAAAAAAGACCCTCATCCCTAAAAAAGGGACGAGAATCTGTTTCCCGCGGTTCCACCCAAATTGATTTAAAAAAATCCACTTGATACTTTAACGTAAGTAATAAAAACGTCTATTCCTACTAAAATCATTAAGATAACTTCAGATAGAAGCTCATAGGTAGTTTTCAATCTTTCTAATTAGGGAAACATTTCAGCTAATAGTTTCCTTCTCTGGTAACCGATTCAGATTTACTCTTCCTAATCAAAGCCTTTCAATATTCTTAATATTATTAATTATTCTAGATTATAAAACAGACAAAGTCAAGTATTAATATAAAAATTTGGGAAAAATATTTTTTAAATTGTAAAAAAATTGTAATCAAATTGGGTCATAGAAAAATATTTTTTTAACTGTTTTTAAACTCTTAGGATTTTGTGTTTTCATAGGAATGAAGCTGTTTTTAATATAACTAATCAAGAGGGAACAGTTACATCTCTGTAATATTACAGTTTTATACTACACTATATTACAAAAAAAGTTTACAAAACTTTAATTTGAAAAATGTAATTATATGGTATATGATATAAATATAAGTAAATAATGTTAATATTTAAACTATTAATAACAATTGACTTAATAAAAGTATATAATTAGGAATATTTAATTTGAAGAAATTGTTAATATAAAATTACAGCTATATTCAAATTAAATTCACAAGTATTTCACATAATAATAGTATACTGTAAACAAAAGGAGGTATTAAATATGGGAATAGTACTTATAACAGCAGCATTAGTTTTGGTTATGTATGGACTTTCAATTCTATCATATATATCAGAAAACAATATATTAGAAGACACTGTAAATGATAACCAATAAGGTTTTAAATTATATAAATGAGTAGGAACTGTAAATAAAAGTAACTTTTATTTGCAGTTTTTTTACATATATGTAAAATAAAGTTAACTAATAAAAAACAATCCTTATATCGAAATAAAGGTTTATTAAACTTTTTATACATTAATAAAAAATAATGTTTTGTTTATAGTATATATGGATAATAATAGTAAAGTATAAGAATAATGAGAATAATATATAAGAAATAATAATATAAAGAGAGGTAAAATGTTATGGTAGATATTATTGTAATTGGTGCTGGACCAGCAGGTTTAACTTCAGCAATTTATGCTATGAGAGCAGGATTAAGTGTCACAGTATTTGAAAAAAGTATTTATGGAGGTCAAGTTGCAAGTACATCTGAAGTAGAAAATTATCCAGCAGTTCAAAAGATTTCTGGGGTAGAATTTTCTAATAATATATATAATCAAGCTATCGCTCAAGGTGTTGATATTCAGTTTGATGAGGTTGAAGAGATAAATCTTGAAGGAAAGATAAAGGTTGTAAAGACATCTTCAGGTGAGCATAAAGCAAAGGCTGTTATTCTTGCAAATGGAGTTGAAAGACGTAAATTAGGTTGTGAGGGAGAAGAAAAATTTACAGGTAGAGGAGTATCTTATTGTGCTACATGCGATGGAGCATTTTTTAAAGATAAAGAAGTAGCCATAGTAGGTGGAGGAAATACTGCTTTAGAAGATGCTTTATTTTTGGCTAACAACTGTACAAAGGTGTACTTAATTCATAGAAGAGACAGTTTTAGAGGTGAAGAAGTATTAGAAAAATCTGTAAAGTCAAGAAAGAATATTGAGATACTTTATAATCATGGTGTAGAAAAAATAGAAGGTGAAAAGACTGTATCAAAGATAGAAGTAAAGAATTTAAAGACTGAAGAGAAAAGAACAATAGATGTTAGTGGTATTTTTATTGCTATAGGTCTTAAACCTAATAATAAAATGTTTGAAAATGTTCTTGACTTGGATGAAGGCGGATATATAATTTCAGATGAATCTTGTACAACATCAGTAGAAGGTGTATATGTAGCAGGAGATAGTAGAACTAAATTTTTACGCCAGATAATAACAGCAGCGTCAGATGGAGCAATTGCGGCCGTTCAAGCTGCTAATTATATAAATATTGAATAATATAAATTTTAAATAAAAATAGCCATATATACTGAAAGATATCTTTTAGTATGTATGGCTATTTTATTAACTAGAGATAAATATATATTATTTACCTTGTCTAGATTTATTATATCTTAATCTATCATGTTCATTTAAGAATCTTTTTCTAAGTCTTATAGAATCGGGTGTGATTTCAACTAATTCGTCATCTTCTATAAATTCTAGAGCTTCTTCAAGAGTAAATATTCTAGGTGGAGATAGTTTTATAGCATCATCTGAACCAGAAGCACGTACGTTACTCATTTTTTTATTTTTACAAGGATTGACTACCATGTCGTCTTTTCTAGAATTCATACCGATTATCATACCTTCATAAACTTCTACACCAGGGTCTACGAACATTACAGCTCTATCACTTAAAGCATTAAGAGAATAACCCATAGTAACACCAGGTCCTTGTGCTATTAAAACACCATTTCCTCTTGAAGGTATCTCTCCTTTGAATTCTTCAAACTTTTCAAATGAACGAACTAGAGTACCTTCTCCACGAGTAGCATTTATAAATTCACTTCTATATCCTAAAAGACCACGAGTAGGTGCTAAGAATTCTATTTTTACATAGTCTCCTTCTATTGACATAGATTCCATCATACCTTTTCTTAAGTTCAATTCGTTTATAATAGTACCAGAATAAACTTCAGGACAGTTTACAACAACTCTTTCTACTGGTTCCATTAATTTTCCATCTTCTTTATGCATTAAAACTTCAGGTTTAGAAACACCAATTTCATAACCTTCACGTCTCATATTTTCAAGTAGTATAGATAAGTGAAGTTCTCCACGTCCAGAAACTTTATATCCATCAGTAGTTTCAAGAGGTTCAACTTTAAGCCCAACATTCACTTCAAGTTCTTTTTCAAGTCTATCTTTTAAATGTCTAGTTGTAACAAACTTTCCACTTTTTCCAACAAATGGAGAGTCGTTTACTAAGAAGTTCATTGAAAGAGTAGGTTCTTCTATTCTTATCATTTCCATAGGTAGTGGATTATCTAAATCACATAGAGTTTCTCCTATAGATATATCTGGTATACCAGCTATAACAACTATTTCTCCACTAGTAGCTTCATCAACTTCAACTTGTTTTAAACCTTCATACACAGAAAGTTTTGATACTTTTCCTTTAGATACAACAGAATCTTCTCTACATATAGCAACTTGTGTATTGCTTTTAAGAGTACCTTTGTAAATTCTACCTATACCAAGTCTACCTACATAATCATCATATGCAAGGGCTGATATTTGGAACTGTAAAGGTTCATTGTCATAATCAGGATAAGCTTCAACATGATTTACAATAGTTTTAAATAGAGGAGAAAGGTCTTCACTATCATCATCCATTTCAAGTTTAGCTATACCTTGCTTAGCTATACCATATATTATAGGGAATTCACATTGTTCATCTGTTGCATTTAAGTCTACAAATAAATCGAAAACTTCATTAACTACTTCTTCCGCTCTTTGGTCTTTTTTATCAATCTTGTTTATAAATAATATTGGTTTTAAACCGAACTCTAAAGATTTTTGTAAAACGAATCTAGTTTGAGGCATTGGGCCTTCACTAGCATCAACTAATAAAATAACTGTGTCAACAGTTTTCATAACACGCTCAACTTCAGAAGAAAAGTCGCTATGTCCTGGAGTATCAACTATATTTATTTTATAATCTTCATAGTTTATTGCACAGTTTTTTGAATATATAGTTATGCCTCTTTCTTTTTCAAGGTCGTTACTGTCCATAACGCAGTCTTTGACTACTTCGTTCTTTCTAAAAACACCACCTTGAGAAAGGAACGCATCAACCAATGTTGACTTTCCAGCATCAACGTGGGCTATAACTGCGATATTTATAATTTTATGTTTTTGTGACATCTTTGTTGCTCCCTTCGATTAAAATAACTTACTAATTATATCACAATATATTATTAGGTACAAGGAGAAATAGATTAAAATGTATTAATATAGCTCAAATTGAACAAAAATGCTAGTTTTGTATATAAAAATTTATTCTGTTTAAAAAATTTTTTTAGACAAATAATAAATTTATAAATGAAAATATTAATAAAAAGCAAAGGATGATATATGTTGGAAGTAACAAAAATAATAATTAAGTATTTTGCTAGCGAAAGTGATACTTTCTTAAAAGAAGAGATTTGTAATTTTGATGAGCTATTAGAATGGTCTCATAAATTTATTGAAGGTAAAAAGACAGAAGATGTTCTATATATAAAGTCTAAAGAAAACTACAAAGTAAATGTAATTAAATCTTTGGAAATTAAAGAATTGGAAATAATAAGAAAACAACAGATACCACCATACATGTAATAATAATATATAAAATGTCTATATAATGTTGATAATATGATAAAAATGGAATTTATGGAAATAATTTATAACAAAAAAGATTTTTATAAAATTTATATTTGGGTATAAAACTATTAATTAGACATTAATTAGGAGGAACTTAAATATGATAAGAGTATGTCCAAACTGTTCAAATGTGGATGTAAATAAGTTAAAAACTTTAGTTGGAGAAGAAAATGTGAAGACTGGTTGTATAGGTCAATGTAGAGCATTTAAAAAAGAAGCTGTCGGGATAATAGACAATGAGCTTGAAATAAAAGAAACAGAAGCAGAATTTTTCGAAGCATGTAAGGAATAAACTATAAATAGAATATAAATTATAAGAAATAGAGTATATAAATTGTACAAACATTAAACAATTTATATACTCTATTTTTATTTATATATTTAATTAGGAGTATACTTTTTTAGTAAATACAAATAAATATAACTAATAAATCTATTTATAAAAAATTATAAAAAAATATTGATTAAGCATACCTATAGGGGGTATAATAAAAATATAGATTTCTAAATAAATAATTTATCAAGATTACATATCAAAGTGCAAAATTATAAATTGATTGAAAACATGTTAAAAGAAAGGACGGATTTATTATGAGTTCAAATAAAGTAGTAGAAAGTTATAAAATCACAGGTATGACATGTGCAGCCTGTGCAAAGGCAGTAGAAAGAGTAACCAAGAAAATGGATGGAGTATATGACCAGAGTGTAAATATAGCTACTGAAAAACTTAAAATAGAATATGATAATTCTAAAGTTAGTTTTGATGATATAAAACAGGTTGTAGAAAAAGCTGGATATGGAATTGTAAAGGAAGAAAGTAATAAAAAAATTGATATGAAAATTGATGGAATGACATGTGCAGCTTGTGCAAAAGCAGTAGAGAGAGTAGTAAAGAAATTGGATGGAGTAGAGAACATTAGTGTAAATATAGCAACAGATAAAGCTAATATAGATTATAATCCATCAAAGGTAAAATTATCTCAAATAAAAGCAGCTATTGAAAAAGCTGGATATAAGCCAATAGAAGAGGTAAGAGATAAGGTTGATGTAGATGAAGATAAATTAAGAAAAGAAAAAGAAATGAAGTCTTTATTTGTTAAATTTATAGTTGCAATAGTATTTGCAGTTCCATTGTTTTATATAGCAATGGGACCTATGATAATAAAGCCTATAGGGCCATGGCCTTTGCCAGAGATTATAAACCCTATGACGAATACTTTGAATTATGCATTAATTCAGCTGATTTTAGTAATACCAGTAATGATAGCTGGATATAAATTTTATATAAATGGATTTAAAGCACTTTTTTCTTTAAGCCCTAATATGGATTCTTTAGTTGCAATTGGTACATTAGCAGCATTTTTGTATAGTTTATATACAACAATACAAATAGCAAATGGACAAATTCAAGGTATGCACCATCATCAGTTATATTATGAAAGTGCAGGAATAATAATAGCACTTATTTTACTTGGCAAATATTTAGAATCAAAATCAAAAGGAAAAACATCAGAAGCAATTAAAAAACTTATGGGATTACAACCAAAAACTGCAATAGTATTAGTGGATGGTAAAGAAGTAGAGACTCCTATAGAAGAAGTAGGAATTGGAGATATAATATTAGTAAAGCCAGGTACTAAGATACCAGTAGATGGTGTCGTAATAGAGGGATATACATCAGTTGATGAATCTATGCTTACAGGAGAAAGTATACCAGTAGAAAAGAATGTTGGAAGTAAAGTTACAGGAGCTAGTATAAATAAAAATGGAGTTATTAAGTTTAAGGCTGAAAAAATCGGTGGAGACACAGCTCTTGCTCAAATAATAAAATTAGTTGAAGATGCTCAAGGTACAAAGGCACCTATTGCCAAACTTGCAGATACTGTGTCTGGATATTTTGTACCAATAGTAATTGCAATAGCAGTAGTGGCATCATTATTGTGGTTTTTAGTAGGTGGAAAAGATATAATCTTTGTACTTACTATCTTTATATCAGTGCTTGTAATTGCTTGTCCTTGTGCACTAGGATTAGCAACACCAACTGCTATAATGGTTGGGACTGGAAAAGGTGCAGAAAATGGTATATTGATAAAAGGTGGAGAAGCATTAGAATCTGCACATAAAGTAAATACAGTAATATTTGATAAAACAGGAACAATAACAGAAGGAAAACCAAAGGTAACAGATATTGTATTAAATAATGTAGAAGAAGAATATCTTATTAAGATTGCTTCAAGTGCAGAAAAAGGTTCAGAACATCCTCTTGGTGAAGCAATAGTAAGATATGGTGAAGAAGAGAATATAAAATTGGAAAAAGTTGACGATTTTAAAGCTATACCAGGTGCTGGTATACAAGTTATTATCAATAAAGAAAATATATTACTTGGAAATAAAAAACTTATGAATGATAATAATATTCTTCTTGAAGATTTAGAAGAAAAATCTAATGAGTTGGCAAGCCAAGGTAAAACACCTATGTATATAGCTGTAGATGGAAAGTTGGCAGGAATAATTGCAGTAGCAGATGTAGTTAAAGAAAGTAGTAAAAAAGCAATAGAAATCCTTCATGATATGGGAATAAAAGTTGCAATGGTAACTGGAGATAATGTAAAAACTGCAAATGCTATAGCAAGTCAAGTAGGTATAGATATGGTGTTAGCAGAAGTATTACCAGAAGATAAGTCTAAAGAAGTTGAAAAATTGCAAAACCAAGGCAACTTTGTTGCAATGGTAGGAGATGGAATAAATGATGCTCCAGCCCTTGCAAAAGCAAATATAGGTATAGCAATAGGAAGTGGAACTGATGTAGCAATTGAGTCAGCAGATATAGTACTTATGAAGAGTGACTTGATGGATGTTCCAACAGCAATTAAACTTAGCCATGAGACTATAAAAAACATAAAACAAAACCTATTTTGGGCATTTGGATACAATACGATTGGTATACCTGTAGCAGCAGGATTATTGTATATATTTGGAGGACCTCTGTTAAATCCCATGATTGCAGCAGCGGCTATGAGTTTAAGTTCAGTTTCAGTTGTTTCAAATGCACTTAGACTTAAAAATTTCAAACCATATAAAAGAGATTAGATTAAAAAGTTAAATAAAATGTATAAAAAAGAGCTATCTTTAAATTAAAAGAATTAATTTACAAATTAAGATAGCTCTTTTTTCATGTAAAATTCACAACAATGATATAAAATATAAGTAATGTAGGAAATTTTAAATAAAATAGAAAGGATTGATAGAATGAACTCGTCAATACTTGTAATTGAAGATGATTCAAATATACAAGAATTAATATCAGAATTTTTAAGTGCAGAAGGTTATCAAGTTGATACAGCCAATGATGGGTTGGAAGGTATACAAAAGTTTAAGCAAGGAAGTTATGATTTAGTTATATTAGATATAATGATGCCAAATCTAGATGGTTATGGGGTTTGTAAAATG
The DNA here is from genome assembly GCF_045898275.1 of Clostridioides sp. GD02404. Taxonomy (NCBI): domain Bacteria; kingdom Bacillati; phylum Bacillota; class Clostridia; order Peptostreptococcales; family Peptostreptococcaceae; genus Clostridioides; species Clostridioides sp. GD02404. The sequence goes on along the minus strand of NZ_JBJOCA010000004.1, from coordinate 3,394 downwards.
ATAAGAAAATCATCAAGTGTTCCAATTATATTTTTGACTGCTTTGAATGATGAAGGGGACCAACTTAAAGGCTTTGACCTAGAATGTGATGACTATATAACAAAGCCATTTTCATTTAATCTTCTTATAAAAAGAGTAGAAGCTATTTTGAGAAGAAGTAACAAAACTATAAATGATAAATTTATAGTTTTTGAAAAATTAAAGCTAGATTTAAACACATATATAGCTGAGATAGATGGAGAACCTATAGAGCTTACACTAAAAGAGTTTAATATATTGAAAGCTCTAATAGAAAAGTATCCACAGGTTATAACTAGAGAAGGTCTTTTAGATAGTATATGGGGTTATGACTATTATGGAGATACTAGGATTGTAGATGCACATATAAAAAATATAAGAAAAAAAATATCATTACCATATATTAAAACTGTAAAAGGGATAGGATATACACTTGAGAAGGATATTTGATAAGTGGGAAAAGTTAAGCATAAAGTATAAGTTATTTTCTATAACGACATCATTATTAATAGCATTAGCTTTAATAATATATCTAATTTTATATTTTTTATTGCCATCATATTATCATGAGTATAAAATTGAGTCTCTTCAAGAAAGTTTAAAGTCTTTAGTAGATAGTTCGATTCATTTTGATACGTATACTCTAGAAGAAAGACTTTATTATATGGCTAAAGACCAAAATCTTGCTATTTTATTAAAAGATAGTCAAGGAAAAATCGTATATGGTAAAAATGAAGTAGTTATTTTAAGATATAGTAAGTACATGATTAATAGCATTGAGGATGAATATAGAACATCTATACCTATATATACTAAAGATGCAAAAGATGGGCCATATACTTTGGAACTCGTTATGCCATTACAGCCAATTGATGAAGCAAACGAAGTTATAAGAAAGTTAATGCCATACATCATATCAATAGCGATATTAATAGCAATTATTGGAGCCTATATATATTCGATTGTAATAACAAAACCTCTGATAAATATAATAGAGAGTGAGAGAGAACAAGAATATAGGAGAAAGGATTTTGTCGCCACAATATCACATGAACTAAAAACTCCAATAACCATAATAAGTGGTCAAATTGAAGGGATGATTTATAGTGTAGGTAAGTATAAAGATAGGGATACTTATCTGAAAAAATCATATGAATGTACACAAGAATTAAAAGATTTAGTAAATGAAATGATAGAAGTTTCAAAATCAGAGATACTTGAAAAAGATTTGAAGCTTGTATCAATAAATATAAGCGAACTTTTAAATAGATTGGTAAAAAGACAAGTATTTTTAATAGAAGAAAAACATATGAAAACTATTTTAAAAATAGAGGAAAATCTAGAAGTAAAAGCAGACCAAGAAAGAATAACTAAGGCAATTAATAATATAATAAATAATGCCATAAAATATTCTCCTGAAGGTTCAGAGCTTATAATTAGACTTTATGATAAAAATAAACGTATAAATAAAAAGACTTCTAATCAAAGGGTAATCTTAGAAATTGAAAATACTGGTGTAACTATAGAGAAACGTTATTTAGAAGAAATATTTAATCCGTTTTATAGAATAGAAAAATCTCGTTCACGAAAAACTGGAGGAAGTGGACTTGGACTTTATATAGTCAGTCAAATTTTTAAAAGTCATGGATTTGATTATAGTATAAAAAATAAAGAAAACTCTGTAGTATTTACAGTCGAATTTAAAAATTGATTTGTTTGAATAAATAATATAGAAGTTTCAATAATAGTTCATTCTAAAATCATAAAAAATTCATACTAAAAATGTATTATATAAATATAAATAAAAAAAGTTTTAAACCATAAAATACACCAAACTATAATGATGAGATTTTATTACATCCTCCATATAAGTCATCATTATAGTAATCCCAACAATTAAGTTATTGTGAATTTAGAAAATAACATCGAGCATATAGTTTATGTTTGATGTTATTTTTATTTTGAAACAAGAAATATTTAATCTATCGAAATTTATATATTTAAGCACTATTAAATTACATTTAATGACTTAAAAATTATAAGTGATATTGCAAATAAATATATGTACTTTGGGAAAAATAAATATAGAAAATATTATATTTACAGAGGAGGTAGTTTTGATGGATAGATTAAAAAGAGACATGAAAAATATGAAAGAAGATATAAAAGACGGTGTTAAAAAGACAGCTTATGTAATGAAGAATACTGCTGAGGATTTAAAAGATGATGCACAAGGTGCTATGGTAAACTTAGAAATGAAAAAAGACGAAATGATGGAAAGATACGAGCAAAAAAAATTTGCTAAAGAAATAGAAAAGCAAATGAAAGATGAAATGAAATAAGATTTATATATAGTGTATAATAGTATTAAATTGTTTGTTAAAGAAATAGACTTTCTAAAAATAACTGTATTAGATTTAGAAAGTCTATTTCAAATTAGTTTTAACCACTAAATTCAATTGTAAAATAATTATTAGAAAATTAGGTTTTTTAAGCTTCTTTATAAAATAATAATTTATATTTATAAGTAAATCTATAAAGTGTGTAATTGAGTTTATAAAACATTTACATTAAATTCGGATAAAGTGTTTACTATATCAGGAGTAGGAGATTTTTCTGTAATTATAGAACTAATATCTTCTAAGTGAGCAAATTTAAAGTTTCCATCAAATTTAAATTTTTTATCTTCCATAACTATAAATACTTTCTTACTTGAATTTATTATAGCTTTTTTTGTAAGCCCATCTTCAATTTCAAAAGTTGTAAGTGAAGAGTTAAATACATCCACACCACAACTACCCATAAAGGTCTTGTCAAATTTATATTTTGATATAAAGTCTATAGTTGGAGTACCAACAAATCCATCAAGACTAAGATTTAATAAACCTCCAGTAGAGATTATATTTAAATTATTTGGTCTTGAAGTAACTACATTTAGTATGTCCAACATATTTGTCACTAGTGTCACCTTTTTATTACTTTCAGCTAGAAGTTTTGCCAGTAAAATATTAATTGTAGAGATGTCTAAAAATATAGTTTCTCTATCTGTAATTAGATTAAATGCTTTCTCTGCTATTATTTTCTTTGTTGGAATGTTGATTTCTTTTCTATCTTTTGTATCTTGGTTTTCTAAGGTTTCTCTGGCTAATACAGCTCCACCATAAATTCTTCGTATTGAAGAGATTTTTTCTATATTTTTTAAGTCTTTTCTTATACAATCTTCTGTAACGTTAAATTTAGAACTGAGTTCTTTTACAGTAACTCTACCTTCTTTTTTTAGGATATTTAATATAGCTTGAATCCTTTCTTCTGCAAACATTTTTTACCTCTTTTCCTAATGTAGTATTATAGTAAATATTATAAGATAAAATACCAT